>JACZRO010000211.1 GCA_022574675.1 Chloroflexota bacterium | reverse complement strand
CGGACGGGCCGTGGTCGGCCGCGGTGTACAAGCAGGTTGCCTATGGGGGGCGGGCGGTCGCAAAAACGAGCGCCGGGAAGGCGACGCTGCCGGGCGCCAAGCAGGTGTGGAGGAAGTTCGACGTCGACGGGAGGCTGGCGGGCGACTACTTGACCAGCGCCGACGCAGTCGCGCCCGCGCCGGCCGCCGTGCCGCTACTTCGAGAAGTGATGCGGGCCGGGACGCCTACCGGCGAGACGCCGTCACTGGATCAGGTACGGGAACGTGCGCGAATGGAACTGGCCCGCCTGCCGGACTCGGCGCTGGCGCTCTCGGGGCCTACGTCATGCCCTGTCACGGTCTCCGATGAGCTGGAAGACTGGACACTTCCGGGTTGATGTAGGCGCGTTTGGCAATACGCCCACAGGGGCGGAGCAAGCCCCGCCCCTACAGATTCGCCGGGTTGAGGTAGGGGCGTATGGCAATACGCCCACGGGGGTGGACCAAGGCCCGCCCCTACGATGTCGTCGCCCATCATTCCCGTCGGCGTTGCGGCGCACGGCCGCTCAGTGCG
This sequence comes from Chloroflexota bacterium, assembly GCA_022574675.1. Classification (GTDB taxonomy): domain Bacteria; phylum Chloroflexota; class Dehalococcoidia; order Lucifugimonadales; family Lucifugimonadaceae. The sequence continues at coordinate 2,504 of JACZRO010000211.1, read as the reverse complement.
CCCTGGTTCAGGTGGAGTGGCCGTACAACTGTGCGTTGACCTTGAGCCACTTGAATCCCAGGAACTTCTTCAGCTCCAGGCTCACGGCGGCGACCTGCGAGGCCAGGTTGCGTGCGACCAGGATCTCGGCGCCCTGGTAATGCAGGCGCTCGTAGAACTTCAGGTTGGATTTCCGGGCGTAGGTGTCGACCGCCACCTTGGCGTGGCCGCCTCAGCCGATGGCGGCGAGGTAGTCGAGGGCGATCGGCCGTCCGCGGTCCTTGATGTAGTCCCTGGCCTCTTCCGTCATCAGGATCTGCAAAGAAATGTCCTCAACGCTGCGGAGAGATGGGGCAGGTCGTTCGCGTGTCTCAGCTACTGCTGATATCTGATGCAGGGGCGGTTCGATCGGCGCGGGATTCTCACTTCCCAAATGCGCCTTCAGCGCGGAGCGACGAGACGCGTTCGTCTGAATAACCCAGTAACCCGGTGAGCACCTCGTCCGTGTGCTGGCCGAGCGCGGGTCCGGGCGTTGGGTGCTCGATCACGCCGTCCATCTTGATCGGCGAGGCGACCTGACGGATGACGCCGTACTCGGGATGCTCGACCTCCAAAATCATCTTGCGGGCAAGTACCTGCTGGTCCTGGAGGGCGTCGGCGACCGAGTTTACGGGCGCGCACGGGACAGCCCCGCGGAGTTCTTCAAGCCAGTCGGACGTGTCCTTCCGGGCGAACTCCTTCTCAAGCTCGGGAATGAGCACGTCGCGGTTCTTCAGGCGCGCGGCAAAGTTAGAGAACCGGGGATCGGTCGCAAGCTCCGGCCGTCCCATCGCTTCCACCAGGTTCTCGTAGAACTTCTCCTTGGCGCAGAACACCACGATCCAACCATCACGTGTCCGGAAGTTCTGGGACGGGATGAGGGTCTGGTGGCTTGAGTTCTCCTGCCGGGCGGGCTCCCAGTCCCGGTTCAGGGTCCACGAAGCGAAGTAAGACAGCATCGCGATCCCGGTGTCGAGCAGCGAGACGTCCACGTTCCGGCCGATCCCTGTGCGCTGGGCGTCGAACAGACCGATCATCAACCCGAGGACCGAGGCGTAGCCGCCTGCGAAATCGATGATCGAAACGCCGCACTTGGCGGGTGGGGCGTCCGGTTCGCCGGTAATTGACATGTAGCCGGCGTAGGCCTGGATCAGGTGGTCGTATCCGGGCTCCGAGGCCCTGGGACCGGTCGAGCCAAAGCCCGACAACGAGCAGCAGACGACTTTCTCGTTGTATTCACGCAGCGCGTTGTAGTCGAGCCCGAGCCTGGCCGGGATATCGCCGCGCAGGTTGTTGTAGACGCCGTCCGAGGCTTTCACGAGGTCGTGAAGGACCGCCATGCCGGACTCTGTCCGGAGATTCAGTGTCACGGACTTTTTGCCGCGGTTGAACGACTGAAAATAGAGGGAATCACGGTCGATCTCGAAGGGCGGCACGTAGCGGGCCACGTCCCCGCCCGAGCCGGGGTCCTCGATCTTGATGACCTCAGCGCCCATGTCAGCCAGCACGGTGGTGCCGAACGGCCCCGCTCCGAATTGTGAGATCGCCAGGATTCTGACGCCTTCAAGCGGGGGACGAATGGACATCCTGGTCTCCTGTTCGGGCTGATCTGCGGTCGGTGAAGGACGGCGCGAATGATGCGCCCTGGTTGAGGCGCATGGCGCGGTGGGAATTGGGCGGATTGCCTGCGGCCCGATTGCATCCGCACACGAACGTTTTAGCCCGCATTCACCGGCCGGTCATTAATCGTAGCCTTGCCACCTCGGAGGTCGTGGCCTCGCCGGTCGAATGCGGAATCACGAACCGGTGTTCGTAGGCGAACACCACGACCTGTGTCCGGTCGCGCATATCAAGCTTCGATAAGACTCGTTTGACGTGGGTCTTAACAGTGCCCTCGCTGATGAACAGTTCTTCGGCAATATCGGCGTTGGCGTCACCGCGTGCCATCAGCATGAACACTTCCTGCTCACGGGCCGTCAGCTCCCGAATTGCAGCGCTGTTTGGAGCGATATCGGGTCCATTATCCGATGGAGTCAGAACCAGGGGCAGGATTTCTGAAGGCCTGGCCGCGGTCGCTGGATAAGCGGGATTGAACGGCGTCGGAGTCGCCGGTTCGGGCGACTCCGCTTCTGATTTTGCTCCCGACCCCGGATCGGTTTTGATCTCGTCAGATGAATCAGGTGTGACCACTCCCGTGCTCGCGGTCGCCGGCAGTCCCGGATGGTCGCCTCCGGTTGGAGCAGGCGCAGATCTGCTGGAGATTCGTGTCGATCGAGACCCCAGCATCAGCCTGGCCCACCAGCCATGTATCGATGAGAAAACGATGACCGCATGTGATGCGAGGATGAATCCCAGAATGCCGAACGGGGTGATTAGCAGAGCTTTGACCGGCGTGTTGAACGTGGTGTCCAAACCGCCAATGTGGAAGATAACGATCGGTTCGTCCGTAACAATTGCGATCAATGGGGCGAACGCCATCGCTCCTG
>JACZRO010000070.1 GCA_022574675.1 Chloroflexota bacterium | reverse complement strand
CCAACGCCACCAGTCCGGCCACACCGATGCTCGAGAGCCGCGACACATCTCCGGTCGAATTCTCCAGCCAGGTCCAATTGATCCAATCCCCATAATGGTCGAGCTGGAGCCACTCAGCCATCTGTTGCGCCCGTTCCTCAAAAACGATCAGGTACGGGAAACTGACGAGCAGCGTCATGTAACTCATAAGGCGGACTATCGCCAGTTCTGCGATCAGCCTGCGGCGCATGTTGAAGTCGCTCCACGTCTGTGGAGACCGGGAGCGCCATCGATCTGCTGAACCAGGGTCTGCGTTTTCGTCGGCGCCCCTCCAGAACGGATTGGACGGGTCCAGCCCGCCCATCTCCTCCAGCACCAGTGTGTGGACCTGCTCCTGGTTGTCCCAGTAGCCGGTATGGTCCTGCAACAGGTCCTCAGAATTGCTCACGCGACGATCACACAGACTGTTGGGCTCGATCGTTACAGGACCCCTCGGCAGCCGCTCGGTCAGCGGACCAGCGGGACCGACGTCGTAACGGGTCCAGAGGTGGTACCAGTGGATTTCGGGCGGAATCGCCCTGTGAAACCTGGGATCCTTATCCGGATCTACGATCCCTGTGTCCCAGGCCATCGGCAGGATCGATCCGATCCCGATTACGGCCTTGATTTTTTTCAGCGCCGCCTGATTCTCCGTGTGCCTCCCCGGGTCCAGTCCGGGGGCGCTCATATGCGCCAGAGCGTCGTAAACGATCATATTGCCGGTCGAATGGGCCAGGATGACCACACGATCATTCGCATCCGCAGAGCAATCCCGCAACAGCTTCTCAAACCCTCCCCGGATCTGGCTCGGCTGGACCGGCTGCTCCAGGTACATGTAGATATCGCCGAGGTAGTCGATGGCCACCGTCTGCAGTACCGACTGGATCGACTTTATGATGCTCGGGACGCCGGGAATCTTGCTGATCGAGGCCAGCAGTAATAGAGCCAGTACGAGGACCGGCGTTAGCACCGCCAGTAGAACCGTCAAGACCAGATAGATCGGGGCGGCGACTACGTGGTACAGGCGGGCGAACCAGGGATCGTCGCTCTTGAAGACGTCCTTCCAGGCATGCCCGACAGAGATCCAGATCGACCGAAAATGGGCGCTGAGCCTCCGCACGATCCACAGTGCGACCCTGGGCCGCTTCGGTGGGGCGAACTCTTCGGCCCACCAGTACTCCATGAAGGCCCAGGTCTTGTCGCCGTACTCAAACTCAGCCGAGGCTTGCTGGTCTGCGGCGAGGGTCCCATCGATGTGGGGATCCCAATTCGGATCGCCGCGTCTCCTGATCAGGTCAAGTACCGGCCTGACGACACCAACCAGCGACGAATTCCGGTGCTGCTCACCCATTCCATGCACGATGATCAGCACGTTCTTTGAGTTTGGCACCTCGCCCCCCTTCAGGCGACGGAAGCTACCACAATTCGAACCCGTGACGCCCTACGGCAGTCGCGGGGATCCTTCGGGCGGCTCGATCTCCGTGGCGTTCAGGACGCAGGCAATCATTGCGTAATAACCCACGGTCGCGGTGAGCTCGATCACGCCGGTATCGCCAAATCGTTTCCGCGCTCGCTCGAAAACTGCATCGGAAGCGCGGTGCTGCTCCAGCAGCTCCCGGGCGAACTCCACCACCACCCTGTCGTCGTCCGACAGCCGGTCAAGATCGCGGTTCGCGATCGCGTTGATCGCGTCCTCTCCGACACCGACCTCGCGGGCGATCCGGGCGTGCGCCGCCCACTCATAGTCACAGTCAAACGCGCGCGCCGTCGCGATGATCGCGAGCTCGCGCTCGGCGTCCGGCAAACCCGAGCCAAACCGAAGATATGCTCCGAGATGGGCGACGCGCTCGGCGACTTCAGGGCTGTGCATCAGCATCGCGAACGGGCCGCGTACCCCACCGCGCGAGCCGGATACGGCGTCAAACGCGGCCCGGGCTTCCGGCGGGAGAGCGTCACGATCCGAAAGTTCTGGCAACCTCGCCAATGGGACCTCCGAGGATCCCGGTTCCGCGCGGGCGCGCGACCGATTCCGTGTCTGCCTTATTAACATGCGTCGGCGAATCCCGCCGACGAACGAAATCCGGTCAACCCCGCGCGAGAAGCGAACCTATCACCTGGGGAAGGGCCTCTACCGCCCTGCTCCTTAGTCCGGCCTCGTCAAGGCTCCCGATCGGGTGCGCGATGACGGCGAACGGATAGTCCGGGATGCCGCCGAGTTTGGCCATCGCACGTGCGCCAGATTCGAAGGGCTCGGTGCAGATCGCGATGCTCGGGATCCCGCGCAGCTCAAGTTGGATCGAGTCGTGCACACTGCACGACGAGCAGCTCCCTCAGTCGCCGTTGGCTGTGAGGACCACGTCCACTTCGGACGCCAGGCTGTCCAGCACCTCCGGTGGCGCCGGCCGGCCGGAATCTCCCTTGTTGACCGCCACTCGCCCGCCAAGCTCGAAGCGTTCGGACAGGACGTCGTAAATCGCTTCAAGAAGCGGTTCGGCGTTGAGTTTATTGTTGGCGAGAAGGCCGACGACCGCGCCGTTCAGGCTCTCGGGTCGCGGGGCCATGCCCTGCTGCGCGATGGTTGGGTTTCCGGTCGGGTCCAACACACGAATCTTGTGTTCAGTGCTCATCTACGCCTCCGTGAACTGGACCAGTGTCGCAGATTCAGGTGGTCACCCGTCTTGTCACCATCCTGGAAGCGTTGCCGTGACTCCAGGTGGCGACGATCTGGCTCCACGCGCCGCCCCCACCGCCCGCCACGACGGGAATCATCGCATCCGGGGAAACAAGTGCGCTGATGGGCTCCGGGCTGTTCGATTCAAACTCCGGGACAGGCCGCCCGGCTGCCGCCCAGGCCGAGGCAGGCCGGCGCGCCGTTTCGTGTAGGTATTCGCCGATCTGCCCTTTGGCCCACCCGGCAGAGCGGAAATGCTCCAGGTGCTCCGGACAGATCATTATCAAGACCTCTTTCATGAGCGGACCCATCGCAAAGAGCGGGTCCACGAAGGCGTCGAGTATCCGCTCGGGCGCGTCGTCGCGATGCTGCCCTACCTGGAACGGGCCCAGCCCTGCGGCGACCGTAACCGCGCTGGTGTCCGACGCCTGGCCACGCGTCACATGCAGTGGTTCCCAGGGCGAAAGTTCCTCGTTCTCGGCCATGCACCACGCGTACTTGCCGGGATGCCCGATGGTCGCCTTGTCGAGATCTCCCACCCGCGTGCCGAGCACGTTGATGATGATTAGACGAATCGCCCGGCCTATGGAGGCGTTCGCCCGGTTTCCGGGGCCAAAGACCGAGACGCCGGAGTTGATCCCCAGGTCTGCCGCCACCGGCCCGTTAACGATCACCAGCACCGCCGCCCCCATCGTGCTGACCGTGATCGCATGCAGAGAGAACTCCGGAGACGTCATCGCCTCGACCACCGCCGCCACGACCGGCATGTGCTCGGGCCGGCATCCCGCCATGACGGCGTTGATCGCCGCCTTCTCGACCGTGACAACCGCCCCCTTGGTCGGCTCGACGCCAAGCACGGTGTCCGGCGCGACGCCAAGCGCCGCCACGAACTCGGCAACAAGCCCTTCCGTGGGCGGGACGATGGGCAATCCGTCCGTCCACCCGCGCTCTGAGTACAGTTCTATCGCTTCGAGCGCGCCGGAGACCTCGATCGCTTCGGACGTGAAAGTCATCTCGGGCAATTTGAATCTCCGATGGGTCCCGTAGCCGGCATTCAGTCAGCTCGGCCCCGGCAGCGTACGTCCGCCGCCTCCTTGCATCAACTCGGAACCCACCGGCTTGTGGCCGTTCCGAGACGTCGCGCCCGTTTTGGCCGAAACCCGTATACCACCTGCGTAGAACGTTCGCCGCTGTTCCGGTTAACAACATGCTCGCGTCGGAAGTGACGGCAGATCAGGCCTCTTTAGTAAGCCCGGGAAGTCCGGGAAGCCTGGCCACGACCCGCATCGGATCGGTCGCCTGCGGGCGCCCGCAGGCATCGCGGGCCGGCAACGCCGTAACGACCCGGTAACGCGATGGCGATCAACATTCACTCGCAGACGACTATTTTCGGCCGGAAGGGGGACCAGAAATGATCTTGCACAAAAGCTGCCCCCGATGTGGCGGCGATGTGATGGTGGACAACGATCTGTACGGTACGTTCTTGAAGTGCATACAGTGCAGCCGGAGCAAGCATCTACAGACGGAGTCCCCCATCGCCGACTTGACCCGTAGACGCTACCCGCGCCTGCCGGGCCAGGACAAAGAAGGCCCTATCGCCGTTTAGACGGGCGCCCGCCGCATCCGCAACGTTCCACGGGGTTCGCGCATCCAAGCAGCGAAACACCCGCCGCAGGTCTTGTGCAGATCGCAAGATCGAGCGCGGATGACCCCGAGGAGAATCGCCATGGCACGTGCCAGCTACAACGGCCACACTCTCGCCGAGTCCAGCGACTACGAGGTGGTAGAGGGGAACGTCTACTTCCCTCCCGAGTCGATCGACCGCGAGGTTTTCACAGACAGCTCTCTGCAAACTGTTTGCCCGTGGAAGGGTGTCGCCAGTTACCTGAACCTCGTCATCGAGGGCCAGGAGTTACGTGACGTCGCCTGGTACTACCCGGAGCCGAAAAGCGATGCATCCCACATCAAGGATTACGTCGCTTTTTACCCACAAATCACGGTCGAGAGTTGATCCGGGGCGCGGACTTCCGCGCCCGGCAATGCACCCTGGATAGCCTGCGGCTACTACCTGGCCTGCGTGGGCGGCCCCGGCACGGCCAGCGTTTTGCGCCCGATCCATGCGCGCTCGCAGGCGCTGTCGAGTGACCCCGTTCATCCTCACGCGTAGCCAACCCCCATGCCCCCCTGCGGAAACTCCGCACCCGAGCGTGGCTTTCCCCGGATTCACCGCAGAGACGAAGGTGCGAACTTACACCTACTTGCGGTTCACCCGATGGGAGGGTTCAACGCGTCGTATGGCTACGCGGTCCAAAACCACCAGCCAGACCGTCGAAATAGGCGGGTATCGACCTGTCGAGCAGCTAACTGAGTCGTCTGCCGCCTGCTTGTACAGGGCGGTCGGCGCCGACTCTTCGCGCCCCGTGGCGCTGCGCGCCGGTAAATTGTCCGGTAAAGACGCAGCCCGCTCGACGGAACTCGCCAACATGGTCGAATCCGCTCAATGCGTGATGGCGATCAGACACACGAATATCGCCCGCGTACTCGGCGCCGGGATCGATGGTGAGTGGCACTACGTCGCTACAGAATGGATCCCGCAATCCCTCGCCGAAGCCCTGGCCGGGTCCGAACGGGTGACGGTCCGCGAGGCAACCGTTTTCGCCCTGTCGGTCGCACAGGGACTGACCGCCGCTCACGCGTCCGGACTCACCCACGGCGCTCTCACGCCGAATAACATCCTTATCGCAGAGGACGAAGGCCCGCGTATCGTCGACTTCGGCGGAATGGCGCTGTCACGGCCCGATGGCCGAATCCCGTACCTTTCACCGGAGCAGGCGAGCGGTCAGAAGCCCGGCCCGCGCGCCGATCTTTATTCGCTGGGATGCATCCTGCACGAACTCCTCGCCGGCGCTCCGCCGTTCCAGGCGCCGGACGCGGAAACGCTTATCCAGAAGCACCTGCGAGAGATACCGCGACCGCTCGAAGAGATCCGCCTGGGTGTGCCGGCGGGGTTGAGCGCGCTCGTCCTTGCGTGCCTGGAGAAGGATTCGCGCAACCGGCCACGGTCAATCGACGACGTAGTTGAACATCTAAACGACCTGGTCATAGACATGATGAACGTCAGCCGCGACGGCGGTTCACATGGGGTGTTCGAAGAGGATCCCGACGGCCTGATCGTGACCCGCGCCCGCCGGCAAACGGGACCCGCCCCTCAGCCGGAGCAGGCCGCCGGCAGTTGGGACCCGGGGCCGGCCATGAATGAAGCGCGGGCCGAACACGCTTCTCTCGTTTTGAACGATGGTCGCATCCTGGCGACCGGGGGGCGGGGCGGCGTCGCGTCATGTGACGTGTACGACCCGGGGTCTGGTCAGTGGAAGTTGACCACACCAATGTCAACCGCCAGGTCCTGGCACAACGCCTCCCTCATGGAGGACGGCCGGGTGCTCGTCACCGGAGGCTATAGCGGGGATTCGCCGGTGGCCTCCGTAGAGGTCTTTGATCCCGAGACCGATACCTGGTCCGATTTGCCGCGGATGCTTGAAGCCCGGGGCGAGCACACTTCAGAGGTTCTCGTGGACGGGCGCGTGCTGGTCTCCGGGGGCGCAGGCCCGGCCGGGATGCTGTCCACGGCGGAGCTGTTTGACCCGGTTACCGAGGCGTGGTCGCCGATCGATTCAATGTCCGGCCCGCGCGCCCGTCACACATCCTCCCTGCTCCCGGACGGCACCGTACTTCTCGCCGGAGGATGTGACGATCTGGGCAGCCTGACGACGTCCGAGGTATTCAACCCGGCGACGATGAAATGGGACGCCGGATATCGCATGCGCCAGGCTCGCCGGCGGCACACCGCCGCCGTCTTAAGCGATGGCAGCGTCCTGGTGACAGGCGGTGAGGACAGCAAGGGACGCAAGGTCGGGTCCGCAGAGATTTTCAGCCGGGCGTCCGGAAAATGGGAACCGGCCGGGCGCCTCATCACGCCGCGTAACGACCACATCGCCGCCATCCTCGCAGACGGACGGGTCCTCGTTGTCGGCGGCCTAGGGCAGGACGATGAACTGTCCAGCGCCGAAGTTTATGATCCCGCCACGAGCACATGGTCCGACGCCGGTGATAGCGGGATCTCCCGCACCTCTCACACCGCCCACTCCCTTCCGGACGGACGGGTGATCGTCACCGGCGGGATCTCGGATGGCGTTCCGATAGCGGATACGCAACTGTTCGACCCGGCAAGCGGCGGCTGGCAGGCGGCGCCGCGACTGTCAGAGTCCCGTTACTCACACACCGCCTCGAACCTGCCGTCCGGAGACATTGTTATCGCGGGCGGGTTCAACAGGGAAGGGGCCCTCCGTTCGGTCCGTCTGTACCGCACACGTGAACGCCGGTGGGACCCCGGGCCCCCTATGTCCGAGAGCCGGTTCGATCACCGCGCAGTAACGCTGGCGGACGGACGGGTTCTGGTGACCGGAGGACGCTCTGGAAACGACGTGCTGGCCAGCGCGGAGGTGCACGATCCGCGAAGCGGGACCTGGCAATCTGTACGGCGAATGACCGCTCCGAGCACTGAACACACCCTTACCGTGCTCGAAGACGGCCGGGTGCTCTCCACCGGCGGTTGGGACGGACGCCGGATCAGTTTCAACGCCAGCCTGTTTGATCCCAAACTGGGCAGCTGGGTACGCGTCAACGAGATGAAACGCCGGAGGCGGGGTCATACCGCCGTCCTCCTGTCAGACGGACGGGTGATGGTTGTGGGCGGATGGGACGGCGAAGGCATCCTGTCCGCGGCCGAGATATTTGACCCGGAGACAGGGCGCTGGTCCCGCACAGACGGACTTAAACAAGGCCGGTATCTACACATCTCCCTGCCGCTCCATGACGGCCGGGTGATGGTGGCCGGGGGCCTCGGCGAAGACGGCGCGCTGGCGTCGGCCGAGTTGTTCAACCCGGAGACCGAGATGTGGTCTCACGCCGGTGAAATGGCGCGGGCGCGCTATCTCCATTCGGCAGCGGTGCGTGAAGACGGACGGGTGCTCGTCGCCGGGGGCCGGGCGGACTCCTATTTATACCTGGCGACCGCAGAGGTGTTCGATCCTGTGTCGCGGGGTTGGACCGCGGGCGGGCGGATGTCACAGGCGCGCATCTGGCACACGATATCCACGATCGATAACAACTGCGCGATCGCCGTAGGCGGATACCTGGAGGACGCCAATGGCGGGCGTTTCCTGGACTCGGCGGAGTTGTTTGAGCCGGAGGTTCCGCTCGGGTGAACGATTCCCGGGGACAGGGAGACGCACTGTCTGAGGGGGCGGGCGGCGGAACGCACCAGCGCTGGCTGCCGTATACGGGCGCGGACGACGACGCCCTCCGCGCCATGGTGGACGTCTGCCCGACCGCCGCAGTGATCTGGCGGCGTGCGGATGACGAGATCGTCCATGCAAACGCGGCGCTGTGTGTCATCCTCGGACTGGAACCTGGATGGACGCAGGGACGGAGCCTGGTCGATTTCGTTTCAAACCCCGCCGATCACTACGCGATGCTCGACGAGCTCGGACGCTCTGGCGCCGTCGACCTGATCGAGTCGACCGCGGTCCGCGCGGACGGGTCAACGATATGGATATCCTCCTCGCATCGGCCCGTGACCTTCGAGGGTCGATCGGCCGTGTTCACCGTATTCCACGATGTAACGGCGTCTAGATCCGGGCGCGAGGCCGACTCGGAGGAAAGGAGCAGGCGGGCCGCGCTCACGGTCATAAGCCGCGTAATGAGCGGCTCCAATCTTGGCCGCCCAGAGTATGAACAACTGTCGGCCGTAACTTACGGCGTCGCGCTTTTCGATCGGATCACCATCAATTGCATAGATTCCGGCGCCGGCAGTTTTGAAAGCGTTTACATCCAGGGAGCCGCCCTGCCCGGAATGATCGAGGGCGCCACGCAGTCGTTGGTCGGAACCCCTGACGCGTACGTCGCCGCGGCCAGGACCGGGCTGGTGCTCTCAGGCACAGACGAGGCGGAGCCGCTCCTCCGTTTTCCGACGATGGAAGCCAGTTACGTCGCAGGTCTGCGCTCGTTCATCGTCGTCCCCCTGATCGCCAACGATAAAGTGCTTGGCACGTTGAACATTGCGAGCGTAGTGGCCTGCGCGTTCAAGGCGTCAGACCTTGAATTCATCGAACGGGTAGCCGCCCATCTCGCCCCGGCCATGGAACGCGCACGCCTGCATGAAGCGCTCGAACAAGAAATCCGCGAACGGGAGACCCTGGCCGCGATCGGACGCGTCATCAGCGCCTCACCGGACCTGTCGAAAGTCTCCGAGCGCTTCCCGCGCCTTGTCGCTTCACTGATTCCCGCAGACCGGATCGCTATCTCGACCCTGAGCGACGATGGTCAATCGATCTCCGACCTGTACTCGGCCGGCATTGAGGTGCCCGAACGGGACGACCCCGACCGGCCGGTTCCCGTCCACCGTTCCATGTTGGAGATGGTGGTCAACAACGGACGGCCAGCGATGGTCACCGCCCGAAAGCCTGCCGACGTGGTGCGACAGGTGCCCCACCTCCTTCCGGCTTTTCACGCCGGTTTGCGCTCTTTCCTGTCGGTGCCACTGAGCGTCGACGACACGGTTTTCGGCGCGCTCCACATCCGTTCGACCCGGCCCGATGCGTACGGGGAACGAGAGGTGGCGCTGGCGGAAGGCATCGCGGCGCAGATCGCCGGAGTGGTCGCCCTCTCCCAGCTACGTACCTCCGAGAGACGCGTCGCTGAAGAGCGCCGCGTCCTGTCCGATATCGCGGTCGCCGCCAATCGTGACCTGGACCTCCACCGCATGTTCGAGCGAGTCGCGGACGCCCTCACCGCCGTTATTCCCCACGACCGCGTCGAAGTCGCACTGCTTGAGCCCGGGCCGGGGCCGCTTCGTCGCGTGTTCGAGAAAACGGCCGGCCAACCCGGCGTGGCCACGGCTACCGTCATCGACCCCGGTCCCCTGCAGGGTTCGGCCGAAGACAGCCGCATCTGGGAGAGCCGCCTGCTCGATGCCGGGGATCTGGCTGAAGAGATGGGCGATTACGGCATGCAATCCGCCGTGCAGGCGCCGCTCGGAGTCGAGACCCGTCGCGTCGGTCACATCCGTCTCATGAGCCGCGATCCATCGGCATATTCGAAGCTCAGCCTTGAACTCCTGGACAAGGTCGCGGCTTATGTGACGCCCGCGGTCCAGAACGCACTCGAACATCGTCAGGCCGTGGAGCTGGCGGGCGAGCGGGAGCGCATCATCGACCTGGACGCCAGGAACCGGGAGCTGGAGCGGCTCTCGGAAGCGAAGAACCGGTTCATCGCCACGGTTTCGCACGAGCTCAAGACCCCCCTCACAAGCATGCTGGCGTTCACGGACATCCTTCGGAAAAACCGCCAGGGCAATCTGAAGGAGCGCGAAGTTAGCCAGCTTGAGGTCATACAGCGCAACGGCCGCCGCCTGGCGCTGCTAATCGACGATCTCCTGGACCTCGGGCGTATCGAGCGCGGCGATTTGTCGCTCACGATGAGCGAGTTCGACGCGACCGAGCTGCTGGCGGAGGTCCATGCCGCTTTCCAGCCGATCATCGACACGAAACGCCAGACGCTCACACTGAAGATGCCCCGATCCCCCATGTGGATCTCCGCCGACCGGGATCGCCTGGCTCAGGTGATATCGAACCTGATCAGCAATGCAGCGAAATATTCGCTCGAAAACACAGAGATCACGCTGACCGCCCATCGGCGCATGGACCGTTTGTACGTGACCATCCAAGACCACGGCATCGGCATCCCGGAGAGCGATCAGCCAAATATGTTCATGTCTTTCTTCCGAGCGGACAACGAGGCCACTCGCTCAGAATCCGGCACAGGACTCGGGCTGTTCATCGCGCGAAACATCGTCACGCTTCACGGCGGGCGGATCAAGATCAACTCCATTGAGGGCGAAGGAACCACCGTCAAATTCAACGTGCCCGGCGTGATGGACCGGCCTTCGGACGAGCACCTGCGACTGGTCAGTGATCACTCCGAATCCGAAGAGCGTTCCCGTCTCGACGACCTCCCGAGATCGATCGCCAGCTAGTCCGCCCCCACCCCTGCGCCGGACTTCGACCCCGTATTGACGCTGGCGGCGCATGACCGTTTACTGGGCGCGCCATCGTCCAGCCGGTCTTCCGGCTTGGAAATCCAATAACCTCGGGGGCCAATGCCGTGAAAGTAATCCTCGCCGGCTGCGAGTACGTCGGGACGACGACCATCGCCAACAAGCTCCACGACTGGAAGCAGTCAGTCATGGGCGAAGGTTTCTCGCTAATCCACGACCACTCCAAAATACCGCACACCTCCGGGCACCCTGACGACACAACCCTTGAAGAGCAGCAACAGATCCTGGCCCTGACACCCAAGCTCAAAGAGATGTACTCCCGGTATCACATCTACTACCACGTCCACCACTACCGCGGGACCGATGATCTGACTGTCGGCTTTCACATCGAGGAGTCGATCTATGCCCAGATGTATTACGGGTACGGCCTCCCGGGAGAGCAATACGACCGCAAACTGATAACTGAGCAGATCGAAACGCGGCTCAAACAGGTTTCGGCTGACCCGATAATCGTTGTGCACATGACGGCCACACCGGAGGTACTGGTCCGGCGGATGTCCGAGTTGAAAGACACGCCCCAGCACACCAACAGTCCCGTCCGGGAATCCGATATCGAGACCATCCTGGACCGCTTCCGCGAGGGCGTGGCACGGTCGTCGCTGGGTCCCAAGATCGAGATCGACACGAGCGCCGCTTCGCCGGACGACACCCTCGGAGAACTCGTCGAGGCGATCCAGCCGCACCTGACAGACTTCGACCGCGAGCGCATCGAGGCCCATCGCTCGTAACACCGCCTGACGGCGCCAGCGCTGTGAGCCATCAGCGGCCCCGGAACACCCACGCAAACACCCGTAACGGCTGAAATCGGTCGTAACGCGTGCGCGCGCCTGCTAAGAGTCCCGGCTCAAAGCCCCATAGAGTTATCTGTCAGACTCGATGGCCGGCTGCCGGTGCAGGCCAGATTTTAGGGCGCACCACGGGCAGGGCTCAATGAGACTGCGAGGACATCTGAACCGTAGGGTCTTATTTCGCCGATGGGCGTGGGTCCCGGTCCTCGCCGTGGCCGCCGTCGCCGCCGCCTGCTCAGGGGACGCCGGCGAAGAGCCTGCCTCACCGGCGCCGACCGCCAGCGCGATTCAATCCATACCCGGACCATCGGTGTCCGGCCCGGCGGCGACGCCCGTACCCGCTCCCTCTTCCCCGGTCATCACCGTGGCCCCGCGTTCCGGGACCGGGACGTTCAACATACCCGGCCGTGACCACTCGATCTCCGGATTTGTCGTGGACTCGGCAGCCGGCCGGCCGCTAAAGGGCGTATTCGTCCAGAGCGGGGAGGATGGGCCTTACGGGGTAACGGACGAGTTTGGGTTCTACAGGATCGACGGGCTCGAACCCGGCCGCCACGAACTGAGCGTATCCGGCTACCGGGTGGAGCCGACCACCGCCGTCGTGGACACCGAGACCTGGACCAGGTTCGACATCTCGGTCACGGTTAGCGGCGGCGCCTCGAACAGGCGCGTGTTCGACGTCGTTGGGCGGGTAACGAATCGCGACTCCGGCGAGCCGGTGCGTGGTGCCATGGTCTCGGCTAACCCGGCCGACCCGGAACCGCTCATCTCGACCGCGACCACCGATGGCTTTGGCGCTTACGTCCTTCCCGCCCTCCCGCCGGGCCGGTACGAGCTGTCCGTGGACGCGCCCGGATACCCCTCGTACAGCGAGCAGGTCGACCTGACGTCTGACCTCTCATGGGAGGTGTTTCTCCGGACGGCACCATCTTCGGTGCGGGGCCGCGTAACGGGAGAGGGACCGGGCGGAGCCCGCCTTCCGGCCGGGGCGAGCGTCAGGATCGTCGGCCTCGAAACGCCGGGAGACGCGGCCCCCGGCGCTATCCCGGCCGCCGTCGTGGGCCTGGACGGAGATTATGCGCTCGACGGACTGACGCCGGGGCAGTACCGCGTGGAGGCGGTCGCACCCGGATACCTGGCCTCGGAAACATCGATCGTTCTTCTCGCAGACCAGGACGTTCAACTGGATTTCGATCTCGAACTTGACGCGGCATCTCTGCGGATCGCCCTGTCGTCGTCGACTTACGGAGGGATCGCCGTCGGCAACGTCGTCGTGCGCATCCAGGGCGCCGGAGGCACGCCTGCGGAGGGCGTCCTCCTCGACGCCGTCACGCGCCCGGACGGAACCGCCGGGTTTGATGGGCTGCCGGCGGGCACGTATGACATCTGGACCCCGGCCCCGGCGCTCACTTCCGGCGGAGATCGCGCTGAGCTATATCCGCTGCAGAAAACGGTGCAACTTGCGCCCGGGGAGTCGCGCACGCTGACCGCCGACCTCCCGGCTGTCCCGGGCGATATCCATGGCTTTGTGCGCGCAGGGGACAGCGCCGGACGGACGCGCCTCGGAACTTCCCGACGCGATGCCTCGACCTCTCAGATCACAGACGTTCACCAGCCGTTCGCCTACCTTCCCGTGCAACTGCCGGGCGCCCGTGTAACGGTCACATCGGCGCGCTTCGGTGACCTGCCGTTCTCCCCGCCGGCTACTTCTGTGACGTCAGACAAACAGGGCAACTTCGTGCTTCCCCTTCCCCCGGGCGGCTACACCCTGCAAGTCACGGCCCGGGGCCACGCAACGGTCACTGCGGACGTAACGGTGGGCTCCGCTCCGTTGGCACGGGACTTCCGGTTGTCGCGAGCGACCACGACCGTAGTCGGCCGAATAGACGGGATGATGATCCAGGACAGGACCCATCTGACCGAGGCATCGTTCGGCGTGGCGGGAACCAGCGTGGTCATGCAACGCGGTGACCGGTTGTTTGCCGCCGAGACCGATGAACGCGGGGTGTTCACGATCGAAGGTCTGCCAATGGACATCCTGGACGGCACGATCCTAAACACAGAATACGAACTCCGCATCTCGCACCCGGACTATCTGCCGTTGACCGAAACCCTGAGTCTGTCGGGCGTCGAAGGGGTGCACCGCCTGGTGCGAAAACTGCCCGTGCTCGCCGCCGGCGGGTTCCTTGAGATATCTGTCAACGTGACCGACAAGAACGGCAACAAATCGGCGGCGATCGGCACGCTTGAAAGCCTTCAGAACCTCCGCACCATGGACCTGTACGACGCCCGTTTCCTTACCGACGCCGAAACGGTAGAGATCCCGAACCTGATTTCGATCCGCGCCCGCCCGGGCCAGTACCGTGCCCGCATCTGCCCGGAGATCCCGGGGACGCTGGGCTGCTTCGATCACTTCTGGACGAGCTCCGGCGGTGTAATCGACACGCTCGACATGTCGTTCAACTGCGGGGACAGCGCGCGCGTGGTGCGGTGCAGCCTCGATGGTGGGATCAGCGCCAGCCTGGACGGTCACATCCAGATCACCGGATATATATACAGCGCCTCCACCGGCGATCCCCTGCCAGATGCGCGTGTGACGGTCGCTCTCGATGTCTTGACCGAGTACTGCGCCGAGACCT
>JACZRO010000210.1 GCA_022574675.1 Chloroflexota bacterium | reverse complement strand
GGCATGGGGCTGATCCTTCTCTGATTTTTTTGGGGCATTGGCCCGGGCGAGAGCGCCCGGCTTAACCGGACTGGTTCGTTGCTGGAGTGGCGAGTACGGGATCGGGTTGCGAAGCTGGTTTCGCACGTTCTTAACGATCGGGCCATCTTCTTCGAACGCCGCCCGGATTCTCACCGCAGCGCGCGGGGGTGTCAAGAACGAAATTCCACCGTCGAATCGACGCTCCAGACCCGACTTCCCGTACGAACGCCGTAACCGGGCGATATTACTCCCGCCGTCCGCTAAGATCGGGCGCTCAACGGACCACCGGCCGCCTGTCATCACCACAGGTTCCACTCCAACCTGTCCAAACACGAAAGAGAGCCGCTGTTGCCACCCGCACGACGTCGATTGCTGGTAACCGTTGCGCACCCGGACGACGAGACGTTCGGGATGGGCTCGACGATCGCCCACTACGCCGCCGCCGGGGTAGAGGTTCATGTGGTGTGCGCTACCCGTGGAGAAGCAGGCGAGATAGCTCCCGGAAGCGATGCCACGCTGGATAGCCTGGGTGAGGTGCGGGAGGCGGAGTTGCGGGCCGCCGCCGATGTGCTGGGGGCGAGCAGTGTCCGCATGCTGGGTTTCAGGGACTCCGGGATGACGCCCGCTGAAGAGAACGGGGACCCGGGCGTGTTCGTCAATATCCCGGAGGCCGATGTGATCGCCGCGTTCACGCGAGTGATTCGCGATGTACGGCCGCACGTGGTCGTGACGATGCCCCCGGACGGCGGAACGGGCCACCCGGACCACATCCGGACCTGTCAGCTCACTACGAAGGCGTTCAAACTGGCGGCGCACCCCGGATATATCGAGCCCGGCGGGTTGGTCCACGCCCCGGCGAAGCTGTTTTATAAGGAGTACCCGCGCTCCCGCATGCGGGTGTTTCTTGAGGCGATCACGTCCGAGCGCCCCGAGATGTCGGAAATGCTCCGTAAGTCCGGGATCGACAAGTTCGGCGTGGACGACGACGAAATCTCCGCCGAGATCGACGTGTCAGACGTGCTGGAGATCCGGCTGAAGGCGAACGCCTGCCACGTGTCACAGGGATCGCCCTTCGACATGCTGCCGCCTGACATGATCCCCGAGGTGCTGGGAACCGATTATTTCACCCGCGCGATTCCGGCCTGGGACGGTGGCGAGGTGGAGCGCGACCTGTTCAAGGGCCTGTAGCTCCCGGAGCGTTACCAACTCAGCGATGCATTCGACAACGGCGACCCCGACACGCCACCAGTTCCATGAGGCGATCCGCGCCGAACGCCGGTCGCTGGCGGACTTCGTCGAGACCCTGACTCAGGAACAGTGGAGATCTGCCAGCGCCTGTTCGGGCTGGACGATAGGCGAGACCGTCAATCACCTGCTTGTTGGAGACGGCGGCACGTGGCGTGCCGGAGAGGCCCTGCTGCATCTCCAATCGCCGTACCGATGGGTTGCGGACAGACAGCGTGGGCTGGCGGAGCGCGGGCCTGCGGTTGCAGCGGAACGGCTCAGGTCGGACCGTCTCTCGATAACCGCACGTTTTCCCGGGCGGTTCGGCCCGCGCGCCAACCTTGCGGAGAATTTGATCCATGTCGACGACATCCGCCGGCCGCTCGGCGTACCTCGACCAGGACCGCCGGACGAGCGAACCGCTTTCGCCGCGTTGCGTACGGTCGCTCGCTGGCAATTCCGTAAATTAAGGGTTGGCGGGACACTCGCCATCTCCACGACGGCGGGCAGCGCGTTGACGGTCGTCTCCCGTTTTCCGATGCCGCGGGTTATCCGAGGTGTAACGGACGGCGCTGACGCACGTATCACCGGCGATATCGTCGATCTAATGACCTTCCTGACCGGGCGAGATAGCACGGTGACCGTCGAGGGTGATGGTCCGCTCGCAGACGCGTTGCGACGTCCGATGCCCACCGTCTAGACGAGCTCTGCGCTGCTGTTCCTACCGCTACACCAGGAATCCCTGCAGGGCGTCCATATCGACCTCCACCCCGGGGCCGGTCAGCCCGTGCTACTCCCTGCCAAGTTGACGGATCGCAGAGGACTTTGCGTACACGAACACGTAAAAAGTGGACGTGATCGCACCGGCGGAAATTAATGTGGCACGCGGCCCGATCAACTCGGACGCGACACCGCCGATAAGCCACCCGAAAAGGATCGCCTGTGTCGCCAGCGCGAACAGGGCCATCACGCGGCCGCGCATCTCGTCGGATGTCGGGATCTGGAATGCCGTGCGCAGAGTGTTGGCCCACCACGGGATGACCGCGCCGATGCCGAACGCCACGATCCATGCCATGGCAAGCGAGTTGACGTATGCGAACGCCACCAGCAGGGCCGAGAACACGAGCGACGCGATCAGCAGAATCCGACCTATGGCGCGCAGGTTGCCGGAAGCAAGCAGCGCCGCAGTACCAGCAAATGCCCCGACGCCCTGGGCAGCCAGGATTGACCCGTAACCGCCCGCCTCGACTCCCAGGGAGTCACGTGCGATCCGGGGCACCATCGGAAAATACACTCCGGCAAACATCAGAAACATCGCCATCGCTGCAAGCCATCGGAGAGCCGGATCCTTGCGGACGTACGCGATGCCCGCGCGAAGGTCGTCCATTACGGAAGACTCCCGGGGAGTCGGGTCTCGGGGTGGGGTCCGGACAAAAAACGCCGCACCGGCGGCAACGACCAGGACTAATCCCGCAGCCAGGAACGCCGTGTCTGAGCCGAACTCGGCGATCAGCAGCCCGCCGATGGCCGGACCCGCAAAAAAGGCCAGGTTGAACGTTGTCCCGTACACCGCGTTGCCAATGAACAGGCGTTTGCGACCCACGACGTCGACCACAAGCGTCTGACTGGCCACCACGGCCACCACACGAGCGATGGTGAAGACGGTCGCCAGTAACAGGAGTTGCCATGCGCTTACAACTCCGGCCGCCACCAGCAAGCCCATGGCGAGACCGATTACGGCCATGGCGATTCGACCCCAGACCAGCAATATACGCCGATCGATACGATCAGCCATCACACCGGCGAAAAGCACGACCCCGGCCGCCGGGATGGCCGGCAAGCC
>JACZRO010000069.1 GCA_022574675.1 Chloroflexota bacterium | reverse complement strand
GGGCGGACCCGATCATCACCGTTCGCCGCCGTCCCCACACGTCAGAAAGGTGCCCCATCGGCACGGCGAGCGTCAGGTCGCCGAACCAGCGAACACCGACCAGGAACCCGGCAAGCGTGACGATGCCGATCGAGACGCCGAATATCGTCGCCTGTTCGCCGTACAGGTCGGCGAGGAATGGCGAGATCGTTGCGATGACGAGACCGTTTGCGGCGAACGCAACGCTGAAGCGCAGGTAGTTGATTGCCAGCAGTCGTCTCCGGATGGCGCGAGCGCTTTCCGGAAGTGGCGAGACGAGCAGACTCCACGTCCGTTCCCGCAATCCTGTTCGTGGCGGCAGGCTTGTCGCCGCCCCGGTCGGGAAGGCCGGGAACCGGGCTATCTTGAAATTTGGAGCGGTGAAGGCGATCAACATGCCGATCACCCCGAGCGCGGCAAGCACCGTGAAGGCCACGCCTCTCCCGGCGGCGTCCGCAAGAGCGGCCCCGGCGGTCACTGCGATGAAGCTGCCAGCCCGCTGGCCGGCGTTGAAAAAACCGATAAGCCGCCCACGGCTACGGGAATCGCCGATCTCGAAGGCGGTCAGGTACGCCCCGAGCCGCAGATGGGAGTAGCTGAGGCCCCATAGCGCACGCGCCGCTAGCAGCAGGGGCGCGCCCCGGCTGAACGCGTACACAAGAGTCGTCAGGCCGCCGACGATCACGGCGGTCACGAACGGCGCTTTGAAGCCGAATCGATGGAACGACGCCGCGGCGAGTGAATTGCCGACGAGACGGACCAGCCGGTTGATACTCAGCGCCAGCCCGATCCAGACCGCCGGGGAAACGCCGAACGAGTCGGTCAGGCCAAATTCTGCGATGCTCGCCGGGAGGACGATGTAGATGAGCGAATCGCCCATGATGACGGCCGTGGTCGGAAGGACGACAGCCGCCATCTGGCGCGGGATATATGCGGTAGAACGCCCGGCGCCAACGTCCCCGTCCGTACCGTCAGAACCCATCTAAACGCCATCTCCCAACTTCCCTTGTTGAAGCGGAAAACTGCGTTTAGTTGAAGCGGGGTTGACTAAACCCCGCTTCAACGCCTTTTAGCAGGTTCGATCTCAGTTGGCCGGCCCGTCGTCACCGTTATCTGACGTGGCGCGCCTCCGCATGGCGGGCGGGCGAGGCGGCGTCGGTGTCGAGCCGTCACCGTTCCCGTTCCCGTTCCCGTTACTGGATGACCGTGAGCCCACGCGTCGGCGCGCCGGTGTGCGGCGGATCGGCGTGCGGGATTCTGATTCTGCTTCAGAAGCGCCACCGCCGTTTGTTGCCGCGGCCACGTCAGGTTCCGGGGCACGATCACGATCACGGTCCTCCGGCCGATCTGAAGACCGCGCCGGTGAACGACGCCGGGTAGGCTCCGGGGCGGAATCCGGCGTCGACTCGGCGTTCATCACGGGCGCCTCGGGCGCCTCGACGGCGGTTCGGCGTATGGGAGTGCGTCGGCGCGTCGTGGTTGACCTGCGGCGCGTGACCCGGCGGGTTCCGCCATTGCCGCCATTGCCGCCATTGGAGGTTGAGTCATCCCCGTTCGCGGGTGTCCCAGTGGTCCTGTCCGAGCCGGTCCTGTCCGATCCGGCCCTGTCCCTGTCCGAGCTGCCGGTGTCCCGGGCGTCCCTGTTGTCCCGCGGCGCCCGTGTGGAGCGTGACCGTCTCTCAGAACTCGCAGAGCTTGCCGGACCATCGACCCTTCGCCTGCGGTCAGACCACAGGCCGGTGAAGTAGGTCTTGTTCAGCTTGATGACGATGTCCGTCACGTTGGCCGCTTCGCTCGACAGGTTGTTGTCGAACGCTGCGACTTCGATGTGCTTGCCCTGGTTCTTGGCGGTTTGAATCGCCGGGAAAAAGTCGCCGTCACCGCTGACGACGATCGCCGTGTCGTAAAGGTCCATGAACGCGAAGGCCACGAGGTCCGTGGCCATGTACACGTCCACGCCCTTTTCGACCATCGTCTCGCCGTGCCTCTTTGAGACGCCCATGCGGACCTCAAGGTACGGCGTGTCGTACATCGTCTGCAGGAACTTGCCCTGCTCCGTGGCGATGTTGGGATCCCGTTCAGAATCCTGGCGAATGTTGTAGTAGTACGTCCGCACCAGCTTTCGGCCGCCGGCGATCTTCTCGGCAAACTTGCCAAAGTGCAGATCGTGGCGTCCGCAGACTTCGCCGAGGACGTGGTAAAGGTTGCTCCCGTCGATGAACACCATGACTCTTTCATGGCGCAACTCGTCAGGAGACGTGGCCGTTGACGGCATCAATGCCTCCGGTACGGGTCCCACGTGCGGTCCGGCAATTCCGGAAGTGAGTGGCGGGCGTATGCCCGGCATGGTCGGTCGCAGCGAAATATAAAGGCGCTTGCGCGCTGGGGAAGATCGACGTGGACCCGTGTGTCAAAAGTAAATAATCAGATCCGACCCTGACTCATATGGTACTCCCATCCGGCCTGGCCGCAGCGGGAGTTCGTCTCAGGTGACTGGGTGTTCGGGCGTGGCTGATGCCGCAATCATTCGGGACCCGCCAGACGGCCGGCTCAAGCGAGGTGTGAACTCGCCATGTGCCGCTGTCTCCCACTCCGGGAAACTGCCTGAGGGGTATTAAAAACGGTCGCCACGATAAACCCCGTAACTGGCTTGACGCTTGCGCGCGCCCGGACCATTATTGCCGCCGCGCTGACCTTTCGCCGGACCTCTGTGTCCCTGTGATTGCGGGCGTTAAAGTGAGTTCAAATCATCTGGTCGAGGAGCATTACGTTGGCCGTCACAACCTCTCCCACGTACGATCCCCCCTGCAGGATGCCGAACGGCCTCCAGTGGTTCGAAGATGAGCTATACGTCATGGACCAGCAGACGGACCAGGTGTACGTGATGAACACCGAGGGGTACGTCACGCGGGTCATCGACACGCCGACAGAGAACGGGTCCGGCATCACCGTCGGCGGCGGCTTCCTGTGGACGGCTTCAAACGGCCGGACGAGGTTCCGGGACTACCGCCCGAGCGATACTCACATCGGTTGGATCTACCAGCTCGACCTCCAGTCCGGCGCATTCGTTAACCGCTGGCGGACCCCGGACGGCGGCGGCATCCACGGGCTTGAGTGGGACGACGGCAAGCTGTGGGTGACGGCGTTCAATCCCAAGGCCATCCATATCTGCGACCCGTCCGACGACATGAAGATCCTTGAGACCTTCGAGGTCCCGACCGAGCGCCTGCACGGACTGGCCCGTGACGGGGACGGCATCTGGTGCGCCCACACGACCGACCAGGTGATCATCAAGTACGGAGTCGAGTCCGGCGAGGAGGTGGACAGGCTGGTGTTCGGCGAGGACTCCCCGGCGCCTCACGGCCTCTCGATCAGGGACGGCGAACTGTGGTACTCCGACGCCATGATGATCGGCGCGGGCCACGATGACCCGGTCAGGCACGGCCCGGAGATCGGCCGTATCACCGTCGTTTAGGCGAGTCTCGACGCGGCGAGAAGCGGCCCGCCCTGCGTCCGTCCTTCGAGAACCTCAGGAAACGGACACAGCCGCAAACTGTCCTCCCTTACAAAGACGTTGAACGCAAGACACCGCCCCACCCTGCCCTGAGGCTCTCGAAGTGCCGGGGCGGTAGGGCATCGACCTTATTTACGCACGGGCAGAGGCCCGCCCTCGGGCGGAGCGCTGAGCGCCCCTGCCCGTTTGGAAGGATTGCGTTGAAACGAACGAGGGAAAACCGTTGGCGTCGGTCGTAGACAGCCATCACCACTTCTGGGACCTGTCGAAGCTTGACTATCCCTGGATGGACGACCTGGGGATGCCGCCCGGCGACAGCGTGCTGCGCCAGAATCGCCTGCCGTCCGATCTGAAGCCGCTCATCGATGGCGTCGGCGTGGAGCGCACGGTGATCGTGCAAGCGCACTCCTCGCTGGAGGAGGCGCGCTGGCTGCTTCAACTGGCGGCAGAGAACGAGTTCATCGCCGGCGTCGTGGCGTGGGTGGAGCTAACCGACCCGGACATCGGCGCCACGCTCGACGGGCTCCAGCGGGATCCGTACTTCAAGGGCGTCCGGCACATCTGGCACGACGAGCCGGACGACGACTGGATCATGCGCCCGGACGTGTTGCGCGGCCTTCGTGAACTGGCGACCCGGGACGTCCCGTACGACCTCCTGCCGCGACCGCAGCACCTGCGTTACATCCCGCGCGTCCTGGACGCGGTGCCGGGCTTGCGCACCGTCGTGGACCACATCGCCAAGCCCCTGGTCAAAGAAAAAATCTTCGAGCCATGGGAGTCAGACCTGAGGCGCGTGGCGGAGATACCGGACGTGTACTGCAAATTGTCCGGGATGGTGACCGAGGCGGACCACGATAACTGGCGGCCGGAGGACCTTGCGCCGTACGTTAGCCGTGTAGTGGAGATGTTCGGGCATGACCGGCTGATGTGGGGGAGCGACTGGCCTGTATGCACTCTGGCTGGAAGCTACGAGCAGGTTTTCCGGGCTGCCGAGCACGCGCTCGGACCCATGTCGGACGGAGCGCGAGCGGCCGTGTTCGGCGGTAACGCCGAGCGCTTCTACCGTCTATAGGCGTTCCGCGTACTTTGGGGTAACCCGCTCGCGCTCAGACACGGGGCACGTGCGTTAAGGCAAATGGTTAGAATCCACGGGATGCCTGCTCTCCTTTCGGCCCACAACCTGAGCAAGAACTACGGCGAGATCGCGGCCCTTCGCGACGTGACGCTGGACATCGAGGAAGGGACCACCGGGTTGCTCGGTGCGAACGGCGCCGGCAAGTCCACGTTGATGACCGTTTTCCTCGGGATCACGAAGCCGACTTCGGGCTCGTTCACGGTCCTGGGCGGAGATGGCTCCGATTCCATCAACGCCCACCGGCTTATCGGTTACTCACCCGAGTATGAATGCCTGCCGCCCAACGTTTCGGCCGCCGAGTTCGTGACGCACATGGCGCGTGTCAGCGGACTCCCGCGCACAGAGGCGCGAACGCGTGCGACCGACGTCCTCCGTCACGTCGGGCTGGATGAGGAGCGTTACCGGCCGATGGGCACTTACTCCACCGGCATGAAGCAGCGCGCCAAGCTGGCCCAGGCGATTGTCCACGACCCGATGCTCGTGCTGCTCGATGAGCCGACCGCCGGGCTCGACCCGACCGGACGGCAGGAGATGCTGGAGCTGATCTCCCGCACAAGTCGCGAGTTCGGCATCTCGATGTTGATCTCGTCACACTTGATGGGAGACATCGAACGGACCTGCGACCGCATCATCGTTCTCGAGGCCGGCGAGGTGCTTGAGCAGGGCGAGGTGTCGGGCTACCTGACGGAGACCGAGACGCTGGTAATAGAGCTGGACGAAGGCCTGGAGGAAATGGCGGAGGCGCTGGCGCGAAAGGGAATCAACGCCACCGTGGAGGGGCGGGCGCTGATCGTCCCGGACGCCGCTGGCGAGGATTACGACGCCATACGTGACGCCATCATCGAAACGGGCGCGCTGCTGTACCGGCTGGCGCCGCGCGCCCACACTTTGAGCGACATCTTCCGGAGACCCGCAGCTTGATCCGGGACCAGGGGAGTGGGTCCGCGGCGTCCGGACCGGCGGGCGCCGGCCAGCCCGAGGGCGAAGTGTTCGACCTCGGATACCGGCATTACGACGGGCCGCGCGGCGGCCGCGGAACGGCATTCGTCGCGGTGTATGCGGACGGGCTCCGTATGGTGACCGGACTCGGCCGCGGCACGGCGGCGAAAATCATGCCGCTGATCTTCGCCCTGCTCGCGATGGGTCCGGCGCTGTTCATCGTCTTCCTGGCGGGGGTCATCACGTCCTTCGGCGGCGACCCGGACGATATCGAGCTGCCGCAGCACCACGAGTACTACGTGTTCACGTTTGTTGTGATGCTGCTTTTCGCGGCCACCGTCGCGCCCGGTTTGCTGTCCCCGGACCGCCGTAACTCCGTGATCGCTCTTTACACCGTGCGCCCACTGACCTCGATTGACTATGCGCTCGCCCGCTGGCTGGCGTTCTTCACCTTCGCCCTGGCCTTCGCCTTGATTCCGCAGGCGCTGCTATACGCCTCCTTCATGTTGTCCGACGACAGCCCCGGCGGTTACGTGAAAGACAACTTGAGGGACCTGCCCGCCATCATCGGTGTGGGCCTGATATTGGCGGCGTTCATGACGGCGGTGGCGATGGCGGCGGCCGCACTGACGACGCGCCGCGCTTTCGCGACGGCGGGCGTGATCGCCTTCATTTTCATCACGGCAGCGGTAGGAGGTTTCGGACAGGATATCCTGACATCGGAGGAAGACCGTATCGAGTACCGGCGAATACACGGGCCCCGCCAGGGAGATGAGACCCAGGCCCCCGACGGAGATGCGGCGCACTTCATCCATTTGTTGATCCTCCCCGAGACGCTAGGCAGGTTCAGTGAATGGTTGTTCGACCGGCGCGACACTTTCCCGATCTCTCCCTGGTACAACGCGGCCACGATCGCGGCCGTCATCGGCGGCTCGTTCGGAGTCCTGGGCTTCAGGTACAGAAGGATGGAAGCCTGACCGATGGCGACGTTTGATCAAGAGCCGGGCGGCGGCGCCGTAGCGGTTCCCGAGACCGACGCCGTCCCAGACCCCGAAGTGCCGAACGGGCCGACGATCGTCGTTCGCAACGTCTCGAAATGGTTCGGGGACGTGGTATCGGTGAACGATGTTTCGCTGAGCGTCCGGCCGGGATTGACCGGCCTGCTCGGACCGAACGGCGCCGGCAAGACAACCTTGCTGCGGTTGATATGCGGACTGGCGAGACCGTCCGACGGCGAGGTCCGGGTGCTGGGCCAGCCGGTGCGGAACAACCCCGATCTGTACAAACGCCTGGGCGTCATGTCGGAGCATCAAGCAACCTACGACTTCATGACGGGGCGGCAGTTCGTTGAGTTGAACGCGCAGCTGCAACGGGTCACGGATGTCAAAACGGCCGTCGACCGGGCGATCGAGCGGGTCGACATGAAGGACGCGGAGGGCCGGAAGCTGGGAGGCTATTCGCGCGGCATGCGGCAACGGATGCGGCTGGCCGCGGTAATGGTGCACGACCCGGAGATCCTGTTGCTGGACGAGCCGCTGAGCGGGACCGACCCCCGTCAGCGCATCGAGTTCCAGAACCTTGTCGTGGAGATGGCCCGGGAAGGCCGGACGATCATGATCTCCTCGCACATCCTTGAAGAAGTGGAAGCGGTAGCTGACCGAATCCTGTTGCTGGTCGGCGGCAAGCTCGCCGCCGCCGGCGATTACCGCGTCATCCGCCAGAAGTTGAGTGAGCGGCCCTACATCGTGCGCGTGGGCGCAACCGACGTGCGCGCCCTGGCAGCCCGGCTGATGCAGGAGTCAAGCGTTGAGTCGATCTCGATGGACGGAGAGGGCTTCATCCAGGTGCTGAGCCGCAACGTGCGGGAGTTGCAGATGGCGCTGCCACGCGCGGCGGGAGAGATCGGAGTCCGCCTGAACCGGGTCGACCCGTTGGACGACTCACTGGAAAGCGTGTTCGCCTACCTTGCAGATCGGTAGGGCACGGCGCTAGCCATGTGGACGATATTTCGGCTCTCGCTCTCCCAGATGTTGCGGCCCCGCAGGCTGCTCATCCTCCTGTTCGTCGCGGCCGTGCCCGTCGCGCTGTCCGTGATCGCGGCGATCATCCCGCCCGAGGGCGAGGACCTGATCAAGTTCCGTGAGGATGTCTTGATGCGACCCCTGGTGATCGCCGCGGTCCTCCCGATCGTCGTGGTCGTTCTTTCGACTGCGTCTCTCGGGCATGAGATCGAGGACAAGACGATGACCTATCTGTTCTTGAAGCCGGTGCCTCGGTGGGGGATCGTGTTGCCGAAGCTTGCGGCCGCGGCCATCGTCGGCGGCGTAATCGTGATCGGCAGTGGTGTGCTCACGACGGCGATAGCGCCCGAGGGCTCGGTCGTCACGTCGCTGGCGGCGGCGGGTGGGTTGGCCGTAGGTGTGCTGGCGTACACGTCCATATTCACCTGGGCCGGGTTGATGACAAGCCACGCGCTGGCGCTCGGACTCGTGTACGTCTTCCTGTGGGAGGCGGCGATCGTGGGCTTCCTGCAGGGCGTCCGCTGGCTCAGCATCCGCCACTACACGGAGGCGACGATCCACGGCCTCGACGACGTCCAGTTCGCCGGTGATTCAGCAATCCTGGACCTGACGCAGGCGCTTGCCGCAGCCGGGATCGTCATGGTGCTGTTCGTCGCCCTGACGGTGCGGCGGCTGATGCGTATGGACGTGCCCTGAGCGGTCCATGGACGCGTAGGGCACACAATTCCCTCTCCATCTGGGAGAGGGTCAGGAGCATGTCCTGACCCCGTTGAAGGGCGAAGGGAAACGTGGAATCGCGATCCGCCCCCGCGGCAAGCGCGAATGCCGGCCCTTCGAGGAACTCAGGCGCGGCCCGGCCTCCGCGAAGCCTTGTATTTCCCCCGCGAAGGAGGAGGTCCGGGGGAGGGGGTCCCCATCAGGGCGCGGCCACCGCCCGCTTCGTCAGCGGCTACCAGTCTGGAGACTCGTCATCCTCGTCCGTGGCCGTGATCCGCTTCTGTGACGAACCGTCACGACGCATCGAGAATATGTCCGAATCCCCGTCACTGTTGGAAACGAACAGGATACGGTTGCCGTCCGGCGAGAAGCGCGGCGAGGATTCTATCGAGTTGTTGGTCGTAAGCCGCTGCGGATCCTCGCCGTCGATCGAGATCAGGAAAATCTCTGGCCCACCCTCGCGTTCCGAGACGAACACCAGGCTTTTACTGTCGGGCGACCAGTCGAAGTCGAAGTCGGCGCCGGGCTTGCGTGTGAGATTGCGCTCGTTCTGGCCGTCTTCCTTCATCACATATATCTCGGACGCCTCTGCGTCCCGCGTTGTGATGAAGGCGATCAACCGGCCGTCGGGCGAGTACACCGGGTTGGAGTCGGCGTTCTCCGTTAGCTGAACCTCGTCGACCCCGCCCGGATTCTTGCGGTGGATGCCCTGTCGCTCGCCACTGAGCACCGAGAAAACGATCCACTCGCCGTCCGGAGACCAGCTCCCCAGCGCCTGCGGGGCGTCGATCGTCGAGAGGCGGAACTTCTGGCCGAGCTCCAGGTCCTTGACGTAAATGAAATCCTTGCCCTCGTGGTCCGATATGTACGCGATCCGTACGCCTTTCGGCCCCCACGCGAAGGCCTTCCGCTCACCCTCGCCACCGACCGCGACCTGCTCCGACTCGCCCTCGCTGTCCATGATGTACAGCTCGAAATCGTCGCCCCGGTCGGAAAGGAACGCGATCTGGTCGCGCGACGGCGACCAGACAGGGTCCTTCTCGGTCGCAGACGTGTTGGTCAACCTCTGCGCCTCACCGCCTGAGCCCGGCACGGTATAGATGTCCGGGTTGTCGCTGTCCCGCTCGGACGTAAACACGATGACGTCGCCGGCTCCGCCGGTGGTGCACGCGGCCAGCGCCAGAGACGCGATCCCACCGGCGATTATCGCCCGGACCACCCGGAAATCCCGGATCCCCAGGAAATCCCGGATCCCCAGGAAATCAAGGACGCCAGAGGCTCTGGGGCGGAACGTAAACACGAACCGTTTCATTATTGGACTCCGGTTAATCTGACACCGCATCGTCTGCGCTGTCGGCGTCGGAACGGCCGCGCCCTGTAAGGCGTGCCAGCAGTGAGCCCTCGCCGATCACGGCGATAAGCGCGCCGAACCAGGTGATGTAATAGCCGAATAAAAGAGCGTCATCCTGGAACACGATCAAAGCACGGTCGTCGATCACCGGCGGCTCGTCGAGCACCGCCGGCCACACGAACGCCATCGTGATCGCTCCCAACACGGCGATCAGTCCACCGATCCGCACGCGCCAGAAAAGCGCCGTCACTCCCCCCATCATCGCCAACACAAGCACCGATACGAACTGCGGCATCTGGTGTCCCGGCCCGGCGAGCTGGTAGAGCGAATTGTGCGCCCCCTCGACCTGCCCAGACGCTATGTCCACGTACTCCCATCGCGCGTACGGCATCAGTATCGACAGCATGATCAAGCCCCCGGCTGCGAGCGCGATCCAGGACACGTTACGGGCAGCGGCCACGAACAGCGGGGTCAGGATGATCACCAGGTATAGCGACTGAAACTCGGTCTCGGTCGTTATCTGCCGGATGATCGAAACGGCGAACGAGGTTTCGTACAGGTCGGCCTGGTCCGAGTAAATAAGCGCCGACGCCAGCAGCAAGGTCGCGGTCACCACCACGGCCGCGGCGAGCTTGACTCTCGCCGTGTGGATCGCCGGCGTGCCCGGCGTGCTTAAAAGCGGACCGCGTTCGTCCGGCGCCCCGGTCGAAGGACTGTCCGGTGTTATGTCGCCTGCCTGGGCCATGAACCATAAACCGCCCGCGGCGCGCCGGCCCGATGCAAGGTCGGTATCGACCTTCAGCGACGGAACGGAACTCGCCTGCCGGAATGCTATGGACCCGCTTGCCCCGGGTGCACGTCGCGCACGCGACGCGTTACGACCAGTTCACACGGTTCCGTTTAGCCGTACGAACACCCGGCTCCCGGTTCTCCTTCCCGCGGAGCCGCGTCGCCACGGCTCCGCGCGACGGGCCCCGGGCCTCAGACGCGCCTCTTGGCCGTCAGTTCCGTGTGGCACACGAGGTGCTACGCTTCGCCCCCGCCGACGATCGCGCTGTGCCCGGAAACAATTTCGTTTCCCATTTCGTTTCAAGGTAGCGACTCCACTGGGGGTACCAGGTCCGTTGAAGTTCGCGTTTTTCATGATGCCGCTGCACCTGGCGACGGAAAGCCCGTCGCTTGCATTTGACCGTGACCTGGACATCCTCCAGTACGCAGAAGAGCTCGGTTATGACGAGTTCTTCGTCGGCGAGCACCACACGGCGGCATGGGAGAACATCCCGGCGCCGGACATGTTCCTGGCCAAGGCTTCCGGGTTGACGAGCGTCATCAAGCTCGGCACCT
The DNA here is from genome assembly GCA_022574675.1 of Chloroflexota bacterium. Classification (GTDB taxonomy): domain Bacteria; phylum Chloroflexota; class Dehalococcoidia; order Lucifugimonadales; family Lucifugimonadaceae. Next base: position 3,313 of record JACZRO010000069.1, on the reverse strand, counting down.
CTGTCATCAGCGCGCCGTTCCACCACCCGTTTGACCTGGCGGAACGGTTTGCGTTTCTGGACCATCTGTCCAAGGGACGCGTGATCCTCGGCCTCGGCCCCTGCGGTCTCCCGACAGACGCAAAGCTGTTCAACATCCCGCCGGCGCGGCTCAGGCCCATGCTCGAGGAGTCGCTCGACATCATCGTCAAACTGCTCGAGTCTCCGGACCCGATCGACTACGACGGGCGCTTCTGGAAATTTCGGGAAATGGCGCTTCAGTTGCGCTCCTACCAGCAGCCCCGCCTCAAACTGGCGATGGCGACCTCCGGGAGCACGGGCTCGCTGGACCTGGCGGGCAAGTACGGGATGATGGTCTTCTCGCCGTCGGCGCAGGCCCCGCCGCCGGCCCTTCCGTTCCGGGAGCATTACCCGCGGCTGAAGGCGTCGGCCGACAAGCACGGCCGAGTCATCGAGCGCGAGGACTGGCGCATCGCCATGTACGTCTACCTTGCAGACACACGGGAGCAGGCGTGGGCGGATGTCGAGGACTCGATCCAGCGGGACGTCCACGACTACTTCTTTACGATTAACACCCGCCGCGGCTGGGAGGGGTCGCCGGACCAGCCCGACGCCGAGATCACGCCGCAGTTCGTGGCCGACCGGCGCCGATGGATTATCGGCACGCCGGACGACGCCATCGAGCGGCTTGAGGCGCTGGACAAAGAGGTCGGCGGCCTCGGCGGTGTAATGATTACGACCCACGAATGGGTACCGCACCACAAGAGCCGGTACTCGATGGAACTGTTCGCCCGTTACGTCATGCCGCACTTTCGCGGCCACACGGCCGACCTTGAGCGCGAGTGGAAGCGCACACAGGACGCGCGTAAGGCCGGCACGATCCCGGTGGTGCTCGGGAGGGATCTCAAGGACGAGTTCCCGGCCGGAGGACACCACACCAACCTCCACACGAAGGTATAAGGACCGGCCGTAGGTCTTTCTAGCGTGGACGTCCACCTCCCTCGCGGGGTATGTGTAAATGTAGGGGCGGGGCTTGCTCCGCCCACCTCCTCTACCAGGGCCCAATCTCCCGGCCGAGCGCGTGCGACTCGAGGCCGGGACGGGGAAAGTCGCCGGGTGCAACGGGCATCCGGCTGGATAAAAGGGGAACCGACATGGCGACGTTCATAGGACTGATGAACTGGACGGAACAGGGGATCAAGAACGTCAAGGACTCGCCGGCCAGGGTTGCGGAGGTCGGCGTCCAGATGGGCGCGCTCGGCGTCGAGATCAAGTCGATCTTTGTCACAATGGGCCGCTACGACCTTGTGGCCATCGTCGAAGCGCCGTCCGCCGAGGCCGTCGCCTCGGCCGTGCTCGGCCTGGCCCGTCAGGGCAACATCCGGACCGAGACGCTCCAGGCGTTCCCGTTCGAGGAGTTCGCATCGGACATCCTTCCGAACGTCGGATAGGTTTAGTAGTGGAGTCGCGCCCTTAGTACCGGAAGAGCCTTAAATGCCGTCACTTCAATCGCTGCTCGACCAGGTGGACGAAGCCACCAACGAGATCGTGGAGTTCCACCGGTCGCTGGTGAGGATCCCGACCGTCAACACCGGCTTCATGCCGACCGGGGACGAGACGAAGGTCGCAGAGCACGTCAAGGACTGGCTTTCGGGCGAGGGGATCGGATCGGAGATCCTCTCCCGGGACGAGGGGCGCGGCAACATCATCTCCGTGTTGCCCGGCGCAGACCACGAGAAGACGCGCCTGATGTTCATGTCCCACACAGACGTGGTGCCGATCGAGGACTGGGACAAGTGGCGTTTTGAGCCGTTCTCGGCCGAGATCTCCGGCGGGCGCATATACGGGCGCGGCGCATCGGACTGCAAGGCGCTGCTCGCCAGCCAGCTCATGGCGATGGCGATCCTCAAGCGGAACGATGTCGTCCTCTCGCACGGGCTGCGGCTCGTGAGCGGCGCCGACGAGGAGCACGGCGGGCGCTGGGGCTTTGGATGGCTGGCGGAGGTCCACCCGGAAACCCTGGAGTCAGAGTTCGCCGTGAACGAAGGCGGCGGGACGCCGGTCGAGACCGGAAACACGCTCACTTACCTGCTTGGAACCGGCGAGAAGGGCCGCCTCGAGGTCCACATCCGCTTCAAGGGCGTCAGCGCCCACGCCTCGGTCGCGTGGACGGGAACCAACTCCAGCTACGCGCTGGCGCGTGCCCTCAGCAACATCGAGAGCTACGAGCCGGAGCTGGACACCTCGCTCGATATCTTCAACCACCTCGGCACCTTCGCCATCGAGGATCGCGCCACCCCGGCCAACATCGACTCGATCGTGGAGCAGGCCAACAAGGCCAACCCGCGGCTCGGAACCATCCTGAGGGCGCTGTCCCGCTTGACCCTGACGCCGACCATGATCAGCGGCGGCATCAAGTCAAACAGCGTCCCGGAGGTTTTTGAGCTGACCTGCGATGTCCGCACCCTGCCGTTCCAGGATGAGGCGTACGTGCGCAGCCAGCTCGACAAAGTCCTGGACGGCATCCCGGACGTCGAGTACGACATCGACTACATGTCGGTCCCGAACGAATCTCCGTTCGAGACGGAGCTGGCGGAGGCGATCAAGCGGGCGCAGGCGCTCGCCGTGGAGCGTGACGACATCCAGTGGGTCCCGGCGGTCAGCAACGGCTTCACAGACTCCCGGTTCACGCGCAACCTGGGCATCGTGACCTACGGCTTCAGCGGCGTCCACCCGGACGACGACCCAACGCTATCAAAGGCGCACGGGACCGACGAGTCGGTCGGCATCGCCAGCCTGGTCTCGGCCACAAAATGCATGATCGCCCTCGCATACGACATCTGTGGCGGGAGGTAGAACAGGGGCGGTCTACCGCCGATTTGCAGGGGCGTATGGCAATACGCCCGCGGTCATCGTCGCGAGCAACCACCCCCGAACTCCCTCCTGACTAAGGAGTGGGCTAATTGCAGTCTCCTCAGCAAGGAGTCCCCTCTCCCGGTGGGAGAGGATGAAGGTGAGGGAGGACAAAGGGCGTGATCGGCATTCTCGCCAAATGCCGTCGCCGTGCGAATAACCACCCCCGAACCCCCTCCTGAATCAGGAGGGGGCTAATTGCAGCCTCCTCAACAGGGAGTCCCCTCTCCCGGCGAGCGCGGGTTGGGTTGAGGGACGGGGCCCATATATCCGGCGCGCCCAATCTGCTCAAACCTCGCGCGCCTGAAGCATCAAGAATGACAACCCCCACCCCCAAAACTCCATGCCTGACAGCTACCGCCACCTCGTGATCGGCCGCGGCATCATGGGCGCCGCCGCCG
>JACZRO010000068.1 GCA_022574675.1 Chloroflexota bacterium | reverse complement strand
GGGGCATTAATTTGGATCCGACAACGCCACCCCCGAACACCAGCGCCCTGACCCGGTTCTCGGTCTGAGGCATACGTCAGCGCCCTGACCCTTCCGCAGAAGGAGAAGGGCCGGCAAAGGCGGACGGAGTCTTCTCCCTCACCCCAACCCTTCCCGCTGGGAGAGGGGGTCCGGATGGAGCAAGCCCCGGCTTTACGGCACGTTCCAGAATCTCATGCGCACACATGCCGCCGCCGGCTGCGTGCGCTGGGCTTTGTTGGTAGGATTGCGCCGGTCTTTGAATCGCCCGGGTAGAAGCAGGTATGAAGCCGTCTGACCCGGGCTCGCCCGTAAGGATGTGAACGTGACTTTCTTCCGCTCCCGCCGCTCATCGGTGGTGGCCCGCAACGGCGCGGTCGCAACGAGTCAGCCGCTCGCCGCCCAGGCCGGATTGCAGATCCTCAAAGACGGCGGCAACGCCATCGACGCCGCGGTCGCAACGGCCGCTGCGCTTAACGTCCTGGAGCCGATGTCGACCGGGGTCGGCGGCGACATGTTCGCCCTGGTGTGGAAGGCGGACGAGAAACGTGTGCGGGCGCTGAACGGAAGCGGCAAGTCGGCGGCGGCGGCGAACAGGGACGACGTGGTGCGACGCGGCCACTCCGCCATCCCGACTGAGGGACCGGACGCGGCGTTTTCCGTGTCGGTCCCGGGCACTGTCCACGGCTGGGAGACGCTGCTCGAAGAAGACGGCACGATGACGCTGTCCCAGGTGCTGAAGCCGGCGATCAAGTACGCCCACGAGGGCTACCCTGTCACCGAGATCATCGCCCACTCCTGGCAGGGCGCAGAAGAGAAGCTGGCCGCCCGGCCATCCGGACGCGAGATGCTCCCGAAGGGGCGTGCGCCAAAATACGGTGAGGTGGTCAGTCTGCCGGAGCTGGGCCGCACCCTGGAGGTGATCGCGGAAGGCGGCAGCGAGGCGTTCTACAAAGGCGAGATCGCCAAAAAGATGTCCGACTTCATCCAGTCCGAGGGCGGCTGGATAACGACGGAAGACCTGGCGGACCATCACTCGGACTGGGACGTGCCGATCCACACCGAGTACCGGGGCGTGGACGTGTGGGAATGCCCGCCGAACGGCCAGGGCATCGCGGCCCTGATGGCGCTCAATATAGCCGAAGGCTTCGACATCGCTGGCATGGGGTTCCAGTCCCCCGACACCTATCACCACCTGATCGAGTCGATGCGGCTCGGCTTCAGCGATGCGCTGGACTACGTCGCTGATCCGCGTGTCACAGAGGTCCCGATCGGGATGCTCCTCGACAAGAAGCGGGCGGGAGAGCGCCGGTCGTTAATCACCGGCGGGCGGGCGATGGAAAACGTCGGTTCCGGGATGCCGTACCCGAACTCGGACACCGTTTACCTGACGGTGGTCGATGGCGACGGAAACGCCTGCTCTTTCATCAACAGCCTGTTCAAGGGATTCGGTAGCGGGATGGTGGTGCCGACCACGGGTATCGCGCTCCAGAACCGCGGCGCGCTGTTCTCCCTGGACTCAAACCACCCGAACTTCGTGAAGGGCGGAAAGCGGCCGTTCCAGACGATCATCCCTGCGATGGCCACGCGGGACGGCGAGATGTGGCTCAGCTTCGGTGTGATGGGCGGGTTCATGCAGCCGCAGGGGCACCTCCAGGTCATATCCAACATGGTCGACTTCAACCTGGACTCGCAGCAGGCTCTCGACGCGTTGCGCTTCCGCGTCTACCTGGAGTCCGGCACGATCGGACTCGAAGCCGGTGTCGACCCGGACACGGTCAGGGACCTGCAACGACGCGGCCATCGGGTGAAGATCGCGGACGGTTATGACCGCGTCGCGTACGGGGGCGGCCAGATCATTTCACGCGACCCGGACACGGGGGTGTTGGTCGCCGGCTCAGAGCCGCGCAAGGATGGCGCCGCCGTCGGTTTTTAGGTGACTTTAACCTGGTCGGGCCTGACTCACATGTCCCCCTCCTGATGTGAGAGGGGGTTCGGGGGTGGTTAACTACGGGCGTCGCAGCCACATCACGACCCACCTCCAACCTCCTCCCTGCCAGGGAGGAGGCTACCCATGGCCCCCTCCTATCTTAGGGGGGGTTCGGGGGTGGTTCTTAACGGTGGTACAGACCAGAGGACAGCCGAATGAAGATCGGATTCATCGGGCTCGGCAACATGGGCCGGCACATGGCGCGACACGTCGTCGAGGGCGGTCACGATCTGTCCGTCTTCGACCTGTCGCGCGAGGCAGGCCGGCCGCTGGAAGAATCCGGTGCGACATGGGCGGCCAGTCCCGCAGAGGCAGCGCGCGGGGCGGACATCATCTTCACTTCCCTGCCCATGCCCGCCAACGTGCTCGAAGTGGCCACAGGTGAGGGTGGGGTACTCTCCGCCATCTCGCCGGGGGCGGTGTTCGTGGACCTCAGCACCATCGACCCAGATACTGCGATAACGCTGGACGCGGCGGTCCGTGCCGCAGGAGCGCACGCGCTCGACTCCCCTGTAAGTGGCGGCACGGCCGGCGCCGAAAGGGGCGACCTGTGCCTCATGGTCGGCGGCGACCGCGACGTGTTCGAGCGCGTGGCGCCCGTCCTGAATCTGATCGGTGACGCAGAGAAACTCGTCTATTGCGGAAAAATCGGCTCGGGTTCTATCTGCAAGCTTGCCAACAACCTGATCGGGTTGAGCACCGGCGTCATTCTGTCAGAGGCGTTTGGTATGGCGATGAAAGCCGGGGTGGACGCGCGGACGCTTTACGACGTGCTCACGGCGTCCTCCGGCGACAGCGCTGCGTTGCGCGGCTGGGGCACGTCGATCCTCAAAGGCGACTTCTCGCCCGGTTTCATGGTGGACCTTGCGGCGAAGGACATCGGGCTGGCGACCCAGCTCGGCCGGTCCCTCGGGCTGCCGATGGAGGCGGCCAACCTGGCACAGCAGCGGTTCATCGAGGCGCAGGGTCGCGGCTGGGGCCGCGAGGCGACGCCGGCGATCGCCCGCATCCAGGAAGAGCGCGCCGGGATCGAGTTCCGGTTTCCGGAAGAAGATCCGCCGGCAGACTGAACCACGGTTTCGCCGCCCGGAGCACGTGAGCAAACCGGGAACCGGGGCGGGCGCCATCCATCAAGAGGCAGGCGCGTTCACATGCGACAGCGCTATGGACGGTCGACAGCGTGCTTTCGTCCTCAGGTCCTAAGATCGAAGGACCTCGTCGTCAGCGAATCGGGAGGTCCTTCTCATCTTGCGGAAGGATCAGGATGACAGCATCCGCGGGGAACCTTGAGCACGGGCGGAGCAAGCCCCGCCTCTATGTATTGCGGTCAGCCGAGCAACGTGCCGCCGTACCCTGGGGCTCCCGAAGGCCCGGCGCTGCCCGTGATGGCGCAATTTGCCTCTTGACTCCCCGACAGTACTGTTTACTACCGTTTTATCATCTTTTGTAGAATACATAGGAGTTCTGCCCCTGATTCGATAATAACGGGCGTATTTTCCCATTTTTCCCGCGAGGTGAGACATCCATGGCCAGCCTGAAAGTGAGGGACGTCGCCGCACGGCTCAACGTCAGCGAGAAGACCGTTTACAAGTGGTTGGCGCAGGGATTCATCCCGGCGACCAAGCTGGGACGGACCTGGGTGATCACCGAGGAAGCGCTGGAGGCGGTGCTGGCGACCCCGGGTCCCGGTCCCGCTGCGCCGGCGCCGTCGACGATAGCGCCGTATCCGGCCCGGCCCGCTGAAGCCGCCCGGGTTACGGCGACGGAGCAGGAGCTCGACACCCTGGGCCGGATCAACGCCATTGCCGAGGGAGCGATACGCACCGGCATCGAGGCGGTGCTGCTGCCGAGGAGCGGCAGCGACGAGACGAAACGCGCCATCGGCAAAGCGCTTGAGGAGGCGCGCGGTGAGGTGCTACTGCACGGCATCGGCCTTCGGGAGTTCTTCGGCGACATGGACTACACGCCGGTGTTGCGACGCATGGTGAACGAGGACAGGCATGTATCCGTCCGCGCCCTGCTAGTACATCCGCTCAGTGACTTCGCCCGTGCCCGCGCCGTCGCCGAGATCGGCGCCCAGTTCGTGGACGAATCCAGCTTCCGCGCCGGGCCTTTGTTCGGCGACAGTTGGCGGAGTTTGAACGTGATCTCGTCCCTTCGCAGGGCTGCGCGGGAGTGTCGCAACGCCTCGATCGATGTCCGCCTCGCAGATCACTGGCCATCCGTCTACCTGTTCATGACGGAGAGCTGTTGCTTTGTCGAGACGTACCACTTCGGCCATCCCGCGGCCGGCCCCGACGGCTCGTCGATCGACGGCCTCGTCCCGATCTTGAAGCTGTCGGCGGACGCGCCCTACTACCGGCTGTTGCGGAGCCACTTTGACTACGTATGGAGCGGGACAAACCCCTACATCTCGGTCCAGACCCTTGAGGAAGTCGCCGAGACGATAAAGATCAGCATCTAGTTTTGCGACCCCGGGTGATGGGGGACGGGCGACAGCCCCGGTCGTTTCGGGGCGGGAGGTTCCGGAACTTGCCAGCCCGCCCCGTCGAATAAACGGCCCAATGGGCCACCGGATGCCCGTAAGATCGGCCCACGGAGCGGCCGCATATGCCGCGCGCCTGCCGTACAAGGCCAGCAGGCGAACCTGAATCGCAACATTACCAGGGGTCAAAAATATTGGGCAAGATCAACGTCGCCGTAGTGGGAGTAGGCAACTGCGCTTCGTCCCTCATCCAGGGCGTCCACAAGTACCGGGAAGCTGAAGAGGGCGTCGACATCCCGGGCATCATGCACACGGTGCTCGGGAAGTATCACATCGGCGATATCGACGTGGTCGCGGCGTTCGACGTGGACGTTGACAAGGTCGGGAAAGACCTTTCAGAGGCGATCGTCTCGGGCCAGAACAACACCGTGGAGTTCCACGATGTCCCGCACACCGGCGTCACGGTTGACCGCGGCATGACGCATGACGGGATCGGCCAGTATCTCTCCGAAGTGATCACGGTGAATCACGACCCGTCTTCCCCCGGCGGTCAGACGGCCGACATCGTGAACATCCTGCGCGAGCGAAAAGTCGATGTGATGATCAGCTACTTACCGGTCGGATCTGAGGAAGCGACCAAGTGGTACGTAGAACAGGCGCTGGCGGCCGGAGTCGGCTTCGTCAACTGCATCCCGGTGTTCATCGCCAGAGAGCCGTACTGGCAGAAGAGATTCGAGGACAAGGGCCTGCCGATCGTCGGCGACGACATCAAGTCGCAGGTCGGCGCCACGATCATTCACAGGGTGCTCACCCGCCTGTTTGAGGACCGCGGCGTGCGGCTTGACCGCACGTACCAGCTCAACTTCGGCGGCAATACCGATTTCCTGAACATGCTGGAGCGAAGCAGGCTCATCTCCAAGAAGATCTCGAAGACGGCGGCTGTGAAGTCGCAGCTGGAACAGGAGATCAAGACGGACGACGTACACATCGGCCCGTCCGACCACGTGCCGTGGCTCCAGGACCGCAAGTGGGCGTACATCCGCCTCGAAGGCACATCGTTCGGCGACGTGCCCCTCAACGTGGAGCTCAAGCTTGAAGTCCACGACAGCCCGAACTCCGCCGGTGTCGCCGTGGACGCCATCAGGTGCGCGAAGATCGCGTTGGACAACGGCGTGTCGGGCGCTGTGCAGGCGCCCTCGGCGTACTTCATGAAATCCCCGCCGGTGCAGTTCACCGACGACGAGGCCCGCCAGATGGTGGAGCTATTTGCGGACGGCGACATGAACCCCGAGAATAAGTTCACCCCTCGAAAGTTCAGCGGCGTCCCGGGCGAGCGCTAGCCCCAACTCAATAGTACGCAGACGCACACGCCGCCGGGTACGCTGGATACATAAGCTAGTGGGAGGACGAGCCGATCAAGATCGCTCTGGTTTCCCCTTACGACTTCGCGTACCCGGGCGGCGTGACGACCCACATATCACGCCTCGCTGACCAGTTCACGGCGGCGGGGCACGGGGTCCACATCCTGGCCCCGTACTCCGGGGACCCGGGGACGGTGCGGGGCTACGACCTAGTGCCGTGCGGCAGGCCGGTGCCCCTGCCGGTCGGCGGTTCGGTGGCCCGGGTTTCGCTCTCGATATGGAAGCGGCCAAAGATAAAGACGCTGCTGCGTACCGGCGGTTTCGACGTGGTGCACATCCACGAGCCGTTCGCCCCGGTGCCGCCGAACCTGGCGGCCCACGCCTCGCCTGCGCTCACGATAGGCACGTTCCACGCCTTTCGCGAACGCGGCCACCTGTACCGGATGTCGAAGTACATGCTGCGGGCGACGCCGCGGCGCCTTGACGGCCGTATCGCCGTATCCAACGCCGCCCGCCGATACGTGGACAAATTCTTCCCGGGCGATTATGAAGTGATCCCGAACGGCATCGATTTCGAGCGATTCGCCACTCCGGTCTCCCGGCTGGAGGAGTTCGATGACGGCCGGCTGAATATCGTTTTCGTTGGCCGCCTTGAAAAACGGAAAGGCCTTCGTTATCTGCTGGCCGCGTACGCCGAGCTCAAGTGGGATTACCCGGATCTGCGGCTCATCGTCGTGGGGCCGGGCGAGTCGGACGCCGGGTCCCTGCGCGTGATGAGCGAGCGCTCTCTGACGGACGTCGTGTTCGCCGGGCGGGTTTCGGACGAAATGCTACCCGCTTACTACCATGCGGCAGATATATTTTGCAGCCCGGCGACGGGTGGCGAGAGTTTTGGGATCGTACTGCTGGAAGCGATGGCGGCCGGGGTCCCGATCGTCGCCTCAGACATCGAGGGATATCGCGACGTGGTCACCCACGGCGTCGATGGGCTCCTGGCGCGGCCGCGCGACGACATGGCCCTGGCCGGTGCGTTACGAACGTTGATCGAGGACCGTACGCTGCGCAACCAGATGGGCGCCGCCGGTCGTCGCAACGCCCAGAAGTATCGGTGGCCGGCGGTGGCGTCGCGCGTGCTGGACTTCTACAAACGGACCGCCGCCCGGCCCGAACTGGCCGGGACCGTCTGACGGCGACGCCAGAAAAGCCGGAACGGCCGGAGCGACGCGTGCCCAATTTCTCCAGGCTCCCCGGTCTTCAAGACGCCCGCTACGCGTTGCGCCGCAAGATCGCCCGGTGGTTTGAAGAGCCGGCTGCAGCGGCCTTGAGCAAGATCGGGTTCACGGCGAACCTGGCGACGATGACGGGTACCGCCATAGCGGTGGGCGCCGGGGCGGCGGCCGCTGACGGCCGGTTCCCGCTCGCGGGTATTCTGGTGGTGGCGGGCGCGGTGTTTGACATGCTGGACGGCGGTATCGCGCGGCGGACCGGCAAGGTGTCGCGTCGCGGGGCGCTGCTCGACTCGGTCATGGACCGCGTGTCGGAGGGCGCGCTGCTGCTCGGACTCCTCATCTACTACACGCGCGGGGCGACCTTCGACCAGACGCTTGCGATACTGGCCTTCATCGCGTTCTCCGGTTCGATGCTGGTGAGTTACGTTCGCGCCCGCGCCGAGGGGTTGGGCATGAAGGGCACGGCCGGTTTCGCCACGAGGCCCGAGCGCGTCGTTGTCATCGCGGTCACGCTTATGATCAGCCAGCCCGGCTGGGGGCTGTGGATTCTTGCAGTAGCCACCCCGCTCAGCGCGCTGTACCGGTTCTGGGCCGAGTGGCGGACGGCCGATGAAGTTGATTGACCCTGATCGCCCCGGGTCGGTGGGCGCCGCCGAACCCGATCCAATCGCCATGACGTATCACGTTCCGCACCATGACCAGAATCACAAATAGCGCAAGCGCCGTGAGGCGAATCAAGATGGCGCGCCTCTCGCGGTGGATGTCGCTGGCGGCCGCGCTAACCGTCCTCGCCTTGCTCACAGGCATCACGGGCTCTGGCGGCCCGGCGCCAACGCAGGCGCAGACACAGGCCGCGTCTATCGAGGTCCTGAGCTTTTCGGCCGTCAGCAAGCTCCCGGACGGTATCGAATTCAATGCGGTCGTGACGGGCGATATCGAAGAGGTGACGGCCCGTTTCACGATCATTGGCCGACGCGCGACGCAGTACGACTATCTTGATTTCGGGGATCCCGAAGATACTGGAAATTTCGGCCAGGCCGGGATGTTCACCGCGGACGCGCCGGCGGTCGCCAAACTTTTCTACCGCACGGACACGCTGGCCCGTTACATGCCCCCGGGCGTGGTCATGCAATACCGGATAGAGGTCCTCGACTCAAGCGGCAACCTCCACCAGACGGAGTCAAACCAGATCGTTCTGACCGACTCCCGGTTTGAGTGGGAGACGGTGTCAGACGGTGGTGTGACGGTGTACTACCACGGCCCGGTCCGCACACGCGCGAACTCGCTGTTGGACGCGTCGCTACAGACCATCGAAAATATGGCGCCTGTCCTCGGCATCGAGAAAGAGGGGGCGCCGATCATCGTCACGATGTACAACAACATCGCCGAGATGATCGACGCGACAGCGGCCCGGAGCGGTGCGATATCCCGGGAGTTGATCACCGAAGGGCAGGCGTTCGCTTCCGAGAATACCGTCCTGGTCCTTGGCGGCAGCTCCCGCGCCACCGGCACCATGTCGCACGAGCTGACACACGTCCTGATTAACCGGGCCGTGTCCGGCACTCGTTCTTCGCTGCCGGCCTGGCTCGGTGAGGGGCTTGCGGAGTTCGGAAATATCGACCCCGGGGTGTCATACGACCGTTATCTGGAGTGGGGCATCGACACCGGCCGGATACCCCCCCTCACGTCTCTCGACTCCTTCCCGGGGGATCCCGACCTGGTGATCGTCAGCTACGGACAATCGCGCGACATCGTCAGGTTCCTGGTCGAGTCGTTCGGCCCGGACAAGATGGCGGAGTTCCTGGCCGAATTCAACGCCAGCCGCCGGCTCGACGAAGCGATGGTGGCGGCCTACGGGTTCGACCGCCGAACCCTTGACGCGATGTGGCGAGAATCGGTCGGCGCGTCCCCGCTGGTCGAGGAAACGGTCGCGCCGCCGCCGACAGCGCGCCCGCTGCCGACCTTCGTGCCGTACACGCTGGAAAATCTCGGCGCGGCCCCGACCTCTACGCCGGCGCCGGACAAAGCCGTTTCACAGCCGGAGGCCACGGCAGCGCCGGAGTCAGGCCAGGAGTCCGATAACGAAGGTGGATCCGGCGGTGGCTGCTCCGCGGCGGGACCGGGCGCGCCGATCGAGGGCGGCATGGCGCTCATGATCCTGGCCGTCGGGTCGGCCGCGGCGTTCCGAACCCTGCGGGGCAAAGGCGGAAGCTAACGCCGCACGGCCCCGGATAGCTCCCGGCGGCTCCAGATTGTCCAGGGACGGGGCGACGCGACACATCGCGAACCCGGCTCCGTGGTCGCGACCCTGAACCCGCCACAACCACGGCGGGTCCACCGCCGTCCCGAGCTCGTCAAAGGACGGTGAAGTCCCGGAACAAGCGGGGCGAGCTGTCCGCTCTGCCGGGTCGCGACCGTCCGAACTCAGAGCGCCGGGATTACCCGGAGCGTTCGGCAGGCCGGCAAATGTAACCGCACCGTCACGCCCGCGTAACACTTCCGAAACATACCGACCATAGCGTGACGCCCCGACGTACGTGCGCCGTGGACGGCGCGCGGTTGGCAAGGCCCGCAGGAGGTATTGGCCTATGGTGGACTCCGGTAATGTCGCGTGGATGCTGATGGCGTCTGCGCTGGTGCTGTTTATGACGCCGGGGCTGGCGTTCTTCTACGGCGGGCTTGTCCGCGGGAAGAACGTCGTCAACATGATCATGTACAGCTTCGTGGCGATCGGCGTCGTGAGCGTGGTGTGGGTTCTCTGGGGGTTCTCGCTGGCGTTCGGCAGCGGGAACGCGTTCATTGGTAATTTCGATTACATCGGATTTAAGGACGTCGATCCCAGCCTCGATCCCGCCGAGTCGAATTCGATGCTTTTCGCGATCTTCCAGATGATGTTCGCGATCATCACTCCGGCGCTGATCACCGGCGCCATCGCGGAGCGATTCAAGTTCAGCACGTACCTGATCTTCCTAGTGCTGTGGGTCACCTTTGTGTACGCTCCCATCGCGCACTGGGTATGGGCCGAAAACGGCTGGATCTTCAATATGGGCGCCGCTGACTTTGCGGGCGGCACCGTCGTCCACATCAACGCCGGGATGGCGGCCATCGCTGCCGCCTGGCTGGTGGGCAAGAGGCGTGGCGTGGACCGGGGCGTAGAGCCGCACAATGTTCCGTACGTAATTCTTGGCGCCGCGATCCTGTGGTTCGGCTGGTTCGGGTTTAACGCTGGGAGCGGCCTGGCTGCCGACGGCATAGCGGTGAACGCGTTCCTGGTCACCAATGTTGCGGCAGCGACCGCAGCGATGACATGGGTGATTCTGTCCTACGTGCAGAACGGCAAGGCGAGCGCGGTAGGCGCGGCCACCGGCGCTGTGGCCGGACTGGTGGCGATCACGCCGGCGTCCGGCCTGGTCGGGCCGATGGGCTCGATCGCGATCGGCTTCGGCGCAGGCGCGTTGACCTACGTCGCCGTGCTGTACCGGCACAAGTTCGGGTTTGACGACGCGCTCGAGGTGTTCGCCGTTCATGGGATCGGCGGCATCTGGGGAGCGATCGCCACGGCGATCTTTGCCATGCAGGTCTTCGGCGACGGCTCCCCGGTTTCCCTGGGCCTCGATCCGAACGTCGTGGGACCGCTGCAAGACATCAGCGTCGTTGACGGCAAGTTCGAGCTGTTGTGGGCCAATGTGCGCGCCGTCGGTGCGACGATGGCGTACTCGTTCCTGGCCACCCTCTTAATCCTGAAGGTGCTGGACCTCGTGCCCGGGCTCGGCTTACGCGCCGATCCAGAGGAAGAGGACGCAGGACTGGACATCTCGCACCACGGTGAGCGTGCATACGTATCCGACGGTGCGGACTAGCCGCCCTACACGGGCGTCAACATGAACACGGGCGCGGTCCCGGGGCCGGACTAAACTCTGGTAAAGGCTCCGGACCGCGACCCAGACGATCCCTGTTAAGGGGGTGTACAGAGAAAATGATGATCAAAATCGAGGCCATAGTCAGGCCTGAGAGGATTAACGACGTCACGGCGGCGTTGGAAGCTATCGGTTGCGGCGGGTTCCATTTCGCCAACGTGACCGGTCAGGGCCAGCAGCGCGGCGTTGAGGTGTTCACCGGTCGGGGCGCGGCGCTGACCCATCGATCATCTCTGCCGAAAACGCTCCTGGTGACCGTGGTCCCGGAGGAACAGAAGGAGCAGGTGCTGGAAGCGATCGTCGAAGCGGCCCGTTCTTCGGAAGAAGGGGCGGTCGGCGACGGGAAGATTTTCGTTACCACGGTGAATGAGGTGGTACGGGTCAGGACGCGTGAGCGTGACCTGGACGCCCTTTCAACGAACGGTACCGAGTAGCGCCCTTTTCCGGACTCCCGGATATTTCTGGAATATCTCCGGGGGATCGCACGTGCGGCCGGCCTTTATCAGAGGTCGGCCGCATTTGTTTCTCAGCGCGCTTAAAGCACTCCCGCCCCGAAGCCAATCCGGTTGTCCGCCCCGCGAGGGGCGCGGTATGATTTCTGGGTCGGCGAAACGTGTCGCGCACGGTACCTCAACCACGCGGCGGTCAGCTGGCGGCAGAGGGGCGTAGCTCAGCTGGCTAGAGCGTCGGTCTCCAAAACCGAAGGCCGGGGGTTCGAGTCCCTCCGCCCCTGCCACGCGCATGCTTCCTTGTGCATTCGGGCCGAGGTGTTGAAATTGGTAGACAAGCAGCGTTGAGGGCGCTGTGCTCGTAAGAGCGTGCGAGTTCGAGTCTCGCCCTCGGCACCAACAATGACAGGAAATGACGGCCACACCGGGCCGGCCGGAAGTCGGCGGCGGGCCGGACCCTCCTCCTCCGGGTGGGGAGATTAAATCGGCGACGTAGCCAAGTGGTCTAAGGCAGAGGTTTGCAAAACCTCCATTCGGCGGTTCGAATCCGCCCGTCGCCTCCAAAGTTAATTAGTTCGCAAGACAGGCCCCGGAATCCGGGACCTGTCTTCGCGTTTGACAGCAACCCGGCGCAAAAACCTACCTCTCCGCACTCCGGAGGGGCCGTGTCCCGTCGGGGCGTCAACATCTCGTGGCAGCCTCAAACCCGAGCCAGTCAGAAGCCAGCAATGAGTAGGCCACTATCTCATCGGAGGCGCTCTCGGTCTGTGTCAACCATTGCGAATACGAGACCGGCATGCGGCGCGGACCGCGTTCGCTTGACGCAAGGTATGGGTAGCATTACACTGCCTACCTGTCGAGGTATGCCTGTTACGGTTCGCCCACCCGTACATTTCCAATCGTAGTATTTCCAGAATGCGTCCGCGCGCGTCCGCGCCGGACGTTTTCTGATTGTTCGCGCGCGTAAGACACGCGATGGAACTTCAATCGCTTCGTTCAAGCTCCGACGACAGTTGAGCACAGCCGCGTTCTACTCGTGGCTTCTAAGAAATCAGGAGAGTAAGTATGGTCGTAGCTGACGTTCGTCCCAGTAATGTCTCCTACCGGAACGTCAAGAGCTTCGCCCACATCAAGAACATCGTGGACGTGCCGAACCTGATCCAGGTCCAGTTGCGTTCGTTCGATTACTTCAAAAACGACGGCCTGCGCGAACTGTTCGAAGAGATCTCCCCGATCGAGGATTTCAGCGGGGGCCGCTTCGCCCTCGCCTTCCTGACTCACGAGATTCGAGAGCCCAAGTTCACGGAGCGCGAGTGCCGTCAGAAGGAGATCACCTTCTCGGCGCCGTTGTACGTGACGGTTGAGCTTGAGGTCAAGTCCGGCGACGCCGCGGGCGAGAAGAAGCAGCAGACGCTGTTCATGGGCGACATCCCGATGATGACGCGCAACGGCACGTTTGTCATCAACGGCGCCGAACGGGTCGTCGTCTCGCAGCTGGTTCGCTCGCCGGGCGCGTACTTCACGCGCGATATCGACCCCGGCAGCGGCCGGGCGCTCAGCAATGCCAAGCTGATCCCATACCGGGGAGCATGGGTCGAGCTGGAGACCAGCAACAAGGACCTGCTGTCGGTCAAGGTGGACAGGAAGCGCAAGACGCCGATCACCACCCTGCTCCGCGCCCTGGGCTACGCGACCGATGAAGAAATCAAGGCCCTGTTCAAGGACGTGGACACCAACCCGGACCGGCAATTCATCGACGCGACCCTGGCGCGTGACACCGCCGTCACCAACCAGGACGAGGCGCTGGTGGAGTTCTACCGCCGGTTGCGTCCGGGCGAGCCGCCGAGCGTGGAAAACGCCAAGGCGCTGCTCGAGAGCCTTTTCTTCAACCCCCGCAAGTACGATCTTGGCCGCGTCGGCCGTTACAAGCTGAACCGCAGGCTCGGCGACGAGGCGACTACCGAAAACCGGACGCTGGTTAAAGAGGACATGGTCGCCCTTATCCGGCGCATGATCCGCATCAACAACGGCGAGGTCCGCCCGGACGACATCGACCACCTGGGCAACAGGCGGGTCCGCGCCGTCGGCGAGCTGATCCAGAACCAGCTCAGGGTGGGGCTGCTGCGCATGGAGCGCGTCGTCAAGGAGCGTATGACCACGGAGATGGACCCGGCGACCACCACGCCGGCCGCTCTTGTCAACATCCGTCCCGTCGTGGCGTCCGTCCGTGAGTTCTTCGGCGGCTCCCAGCTTTCACAGTTCATGGACCAGACCAACCCGCTGGCGGAGCTGACGCACAAGCGCCGGCTATCAGCGCTGGGTCCGGGCGGACTGTCGCGTGAGCGCGCCGGATTTGACGTCCGAGACGTGCACCACTCTCACTACGGCCGGATCTGCCCGATCGAGACTCCCGAGGGTCCAAACATCGGACTTCTCGGTTCACTCGCCACCTACGCGCGTACCAATGACTTCGGGTTCCTTGAGACCCCGTACCGCCGGGTGCTGCATGAAATGGCCACGAATAATGAGGATTTCATCGGCCGCACAGTGCTCGACCCGCTCAACGACGATAAGGGTGAAGAGCTGGTCCGCGCAGGCGGACGTGTTCCGCGACGACTGACCGAACAACTCGCAGAAATGCCGGTGCAGACGGTAGGGGTGAAGGCCTTCGTCTCTTCTGACCCGAACGATGTCATTTACCTGTCTGCCGACGAGGAAGAGACATACATCATCGGCCAGGCGAACACCGAGCTGGACAACAAGATGCAGATCATCGCCGACCAGGCCGAGATCCGCGTCGGTGAATCGTTCGCCATCGAAAACTCCGCAAACGTTCAGTTCATGGACGTGTCGCCGATGCAGATCGTATCGATCTCCACGGCGCTGATCCCATTCCTGGAACATGACGACGCCAACCGCGCCCTCATGGGATCAAACATGCAGCGCCAGGCGGT
>JACZRO010000067.1 GCA_022574675.1 Chloroflexota bacterium | reverse complement strand
ATACGTATTGTGCGTACGTCCGCCTCGTACTTGTCGCCGAAGAACGCTAGCGCGCCGGCGTCGATCGCCTCCTTGTACGACGTCCACTGCACGTCGACATCGTGGTTCTCCCGGATCTTGTCGTTCACGATGTCCTGGACCTGCCGGATCTCGTCCTGTGTCATCGGCGCAACGTGTGTGAAGTCAAATCGCAGCCGGTCCGGCGCCACGAGCGAACCCGTCTGGCGCACATGCGTTCCAAGCACCTGCCGGAGCGCAGAATGAACCAGGTGCGTTGCCGTGTGGTTCCGGCGGATGCGCTCACGCCGTTCTCCGTCCACGGCCACCGACACCGCGTCCCCGACGCGCACCTTCCCGCGCGTCACCCGCGCCGAGTGCGCGTTGACGTTGGAGTACGGGTTCCGGGTATTCGTGACCTGAAGCTCCGCTTCCCGGGAAGAGATGGTCCCCGTGTCGCCTACCTGTCCGCCTCGCTCGGCATAAAACGGCGTCTCGTGGAGGATGATCTCAACCTCCTCGCCCTCGGACACCTCGGGGATCGACTCTCCGTCCTTGATGAGCCCGACGATCTGCGTATCAACGGACAGCGTCTCGTAGCCCAGGAACGGCGTGTCGTCCACGCCCAGGGACTCGTAGGTGCGCCGCTCTTCCGCATTGCCGCGGAACGCCCCGCCCGACGCTCGCCCGCGCTCCCGCTGCGCCTCCATCTGCTCCTCGAAGCCCTCACGGTCCAGCAGCCAGTCCATGTCACCGTGTCCCGCCGCAAAGCGGCGCTTCACTTCCTCCGATCCGCCGGCGACCGCGGCCATCGCTTCGATCGCTTCCCGGTCGGAAGACAGGTAACGCTCCTCGGCGATCTCGCGCACCAGTTCGGACGGGAAACCATAAGTGTCGTAAAGAAGAAACGCCTCGCGTCCGGAGACCGTAAACGGCCAGCTCACCGCACGAAGATCGGCCAGTTCCCGTGAGACCGATTCCCCGGCGCGGGTCTCCGCAACGTGTGCCGCCAGTTCGGCCAGGGCGTCGGCCGCTGCCCTTGCTCCGACCGCGGCGGAGTCGTCCCCTTCCGGGTAATCCAGTCCGTGCTGCTCAAGGAACCCGGAGACGTTGTCCCCAGAAATATCGTCCGGGCCACCGCCGCCCGATATGGCCGCCGTCAGCGCCTCCGACGCCGCCTCTCGCTGCCTGTCGCGATACTCGAACATCCCGTCCAGGACGCGCGTCCCCTGCGCGATGGCGCGGGCGAATCGCTCCTCCTCGATCTCAAGCACGCGCAGGATGAACGGGCGGTTGTCTTTCAGCTCCGGGTACACACCGCACATTTGCTCGATCGCGACCTCGGCGAGCTGCCCGAGGAACGGGCTCTCGATGCCAAGTCCAAGCCCGAAGCGCATGGCGCGCCTGATGATGCGGCGGAGCACGTAACCGCGGCCGGTGTTGCCGGGGACGACGCCGTCGCCGATCAGGAACGATGCGGAGCGCGCGTGCTCGGTAATCGCGCCGATAGCGCGATCGTATTCGGGGTTCTCGCCCCATTCCCGGCCCGACAACTCCTCCGCTTTTGCGATTACCGGCCGGAACAGGTCCGTGTCGTACAGGGAGGACACGCCCTGGAGGACCGCCGCCGCACGCTCCAACCCCATTCCGGTGTCGATGTTCTTATCTGGCAAAGGCGTGTCGTTGCCGTCGATGTCCCGGTAGAACTGCGTGAAAACCAGGTTGTAGATCTCGATAAAGTCGTCGTGGATGTTCGGTCCCCACCCGTTCTCCCGGATCGGGTCGTCCGGCGCCGGGACGTCGTCCAGTGAGCCGCGGTAGTAGTGCAGTTCGCTGCACGGCCCGCATGGCCCCTCGGCGCCGGCCGGACCCCACCAGTTGTCCTCGTCGCCAAAGCGGTAGATCCGCTCAGGTGGCACGCCGAGGTCTAGCCAGACCTGCTCCGCCTCGTCATCGTCCGTGTAGATGGTGATGTACAGGCGCTCGCGCTCGAACCCCATGTGGTTCACCATCAGGTCCAGCGCCCAGTCGCAGGCTTCCTTCTTGAAGTAGTCGCCGAAGCTGAAATTGCCGAGCATCTCGAACAGCGTCAGATGCGTGGCGTCGCCGACCTCGTCGATATCGGTCGTGCGGAAGCTCTTCTGCGCCGTGGTCATGCGCGGGTGCGGCGGTTTTGACTCGCCGGCGAAGTACGCCTTGAACTGCGCCATGCCGGAGTTCGTAAGCAGCAGGGTAGGGTCGCCCGCCGGGATCAGCGATGCCGCGGGCATGCGCAGGTGGTCCTGCGCCTCGAAATACTTCAGGAAGACTTCGCGGATCTCGTCCGAGGTGCGGGGCATGGAGCGTGGACTGGTCATAGTCGCGGGATAGCGCCGGACCTCCGGGTGGGGCTGTCTGAGGTTGGATGACCCGGGTTCCACCCGCCAGGGGAAAACCGGGTCGCCACGAAAGTCCTACATTCTATCGGGACGCCCAGCCCGGACCGGCTGAGGCCGAACGTCAGGGACGGCTATCCCTCGCTATCGTCCTCATCATCGACTTCATCCGGGTCCATTTTCTTGCGTTCACGCGAGTGTTCAAGCGCCATCCGGTCCAGCTCCGCCAACCGTTCCATCGAGCGCGGGTTCGACCGGTGCTCATCATCGTCGTCGTCGTTAAGGAAAGCGGGCCGGGAGCGCATCCTTATCTGGCGCGATATGTCGTCCAGTTCCGTCAACCGCTCTAGAGAACGCGGATTGGGACGGCTTCTCCGCAACTCCTCGGCGTCTAAGGCGGCCTCGCGCAGCATTTCCCTTCGCTCCTCGTCTAGCATGTCGGGTTCGTGCCTCGCATCGGCCTGCGCGCTCACGTCCTCGGAGCCCTGGTTCCCTTTGGACGGATGTGCGCCGACCCCCCAGTAGAGGGTCTGGTGCGGGAACGGGATTTCGATGCCCTCTTTGTCGAATCGGTCCTTGATCCGTTTGCGCAGCTCGCCCGAAATCTCCCACTGCGTCAGCGGCCGGCAAACGCCCAGCATCTTGATAGTGATCTGCGAATCGTCGAACGAGTCCAGGCGCAGGACCTGCGGAGGATCGATGATCTTGTCCGCCCAGTAGTCCTCTCCCGACAGCTCCATCCCGATCTCGTTCAGGACCGCGAACACGTGGTCCATGTCTTCTTTGTAAGCCACGCCCACGTTCAGATTGATGCGCGACCAGAATTTGGTGAAGTTGGAGGCGACGGAGATCTGGCCGTTCGGAACCACGTGGACCTTGCCGTCCAGGTCCCGTAACACGGTTCTCCGCAGATTGATGCTCTCGACAGAACCGGCAATCCCGGCGATCGAAACCACGTCGCCCGTCCGGTACTGGTTCTCGGCGACGATGAAGAAGCCGGCGATCATGTCCTTCACCATTGACTGAGCCCCGAAGCCGACGGCGATGCCTGCGATGCCGAACCCGGCGATCATCGGACCGATCGGTACGCCGATCTCCGACAGCACGGAAAAGATGGCTATCGCCCAGACGATGATCGCCAACGCCCCGACGATCACGCCCGATAGAGTCTGAGACCTGAGCATCTGCGCACGGTCGCTTGACGAGTTCGGCAACCCCGGGTCCTCGCCCTCGGTCATCACCAACCGGTTCATCGCCGGCGGTACCAACCGTTTCAGCAGGCGGATCCCAACGTACGCCGCAGCCCAGATCACGAAGATCGGGACCACGTGTGGCTGGACGTCCCGGCCGATCGACAGGAATCCCTCCCCGATGGCGTTCCAGATCGGCGCGACGTTCTGGTCAAGCACCTGGGCGATCCACAATCCGAACGGCACGCCGACCAGGATCAGTAGCATCGGCCCTTCGGTGAGGAACTGCACGAACGCCTGCGCCCGGTCGCTTACGTGGCCCAGGCCCTGTTCCTCAAGTGCGGCCGCGCCCGACCGGAGCAGACGGTGCAGGTATGCGCGAACCACGAACCAGACGATGATCGCGGCGAACGATATCAACCCGGCCCAGATGCCGTCATCGGCCAGCCAGGCCAGGAACGTTCCGTCAGCTGGATTTCCGAACAGGTCTCGCAACACGCCCTCCGGCGATCACCCGGTCAGCGACGGATCACGTCGCGAACAATTCGCCGATACCGGGAATTATATGAGTGCTCGCGCCCGCAAACCTACCGGGTGCATCAAGAGATGCGTCTGAAACGGTACGCGGGAAACAGATCACCGATTTTTGTGATGGAGATCGGGTATTCCTCAACCTCCGCGCGGGAGCAGGCTGTAAGCAAGGGGAACGCCAAGAAAGCGCCCGGTACGATCGCGCCATAACGCACGACCCGACCCCTCCAGGAAAGACATTGCGCTGACGCGACGGTCGGCAATCGAGAGCAGATGCGGCCGACAGCGCCCCTCTCCAGCTCGTCCTACCGGAAGATGTTCTTAATCTTCTGGAACAGCCCACCACCGCTGCCACGACGCCAGCGGTCGAAACTCGCCTCGGCGGAGGATGACCGTGCGAGGCGCCGCATCCGTTCCTTCAGGTAGTCCCGAACGTGCTTCTCTTCGCCCTTGTCCAGCCAGTAGCCGGCATCGTCCGGGCATCGCTCGATCTCAAGCGGCCACCCGCGGTACCGGAACCGCAGCATCTTTTTGCCGCAGTGCGGGCAGATGTGGTCAACCTCTTGATCCCCGAAATGGATCGTTCCTTTCGGGATGTCGTGGTCGAACACCTGGTCCTCGAGCTCGACAAACTGATCGTGGTCCAGGTACTCGCCGTCGCACTCCGGGCAACGGTCAACTTCCAAACCGCGGAGCCTGGCATGCTGGAGTTCGGAGCCTTCAACTGGGCACTGCACGATATCTGACCTTGGTTGGGATGGAGGGACCAGGAATCGACGTACGCATGTGGATGATACGTCTTGTGGAATGGATGGGTTTGGGCCGGCCGGGGATCTAGCGATGCGGGGCCGGGTGGGCGCGGCTTGGACATATGCCGATCACTGAGCGACGGGACGTCGCGCGTGTACGCAGGCCATTGGAAGCTGGCGCAGGGAACGTTGGTCATTAAACCGCTGCACCGGGCGACGCCACCGCCGACGTCCTGGCCCGCCGGGTCCACGAAGTACGCCCCCTTAGCCGTCCGACAGCCGGACGCCTCCGACAAGCTCTTCCACTTCCGCCAGGTCGGACGCCGACAGCACCCAGTCCCCCGCTGCGCCCGTCTCCCTGATCTGGTCCGGCGACTTGGCGCCGCAGATCGTCGCCGTCACCGCCGGATTCACCTGCGTCCACGCCACCGCCAGTTGCACGAGGCTGCGGCCATGGTCTGCCGCCCAGCCTTTCAGGTTCTGTGTCACCTCGTAAGCGGCCTTCATGTTTCCGGAGTTGAACGACCGGTGTCCGGCCCGCGTGTCGCCCTGCACCGTGAACACATGGTCCGGTCCGTACTTGCCTGATAGAAGGCCCTTTGCGAGCGGCGCGTAAACCATCGTGCCGACGCCGTTCTCCAGGCAGAACGGGAACAGTTCCTCCTCCGCCTCCCGGAACAGCATCGAGTAACGGGGCTGGTGGCTGACGATAGTCGCGTACTTCATCGCCTCGGCCGTCTGCGACGCGCTGAAGTTGGACAGCCCGATGTAGCGGATCTTCCCCTGGTCACGCAGCTTCACAAGCTCGCCGAGAGTCTCCTCGATCGGCCACTGCGGTTTCGGGCGGTGAAGCTGGTACAGGTCGATATGATCCGTCTGCAACATCCGCAGGCTGTTCTCGATCGCCTCCGCGATGTGCTTCTTCGACTGGTCGCCCGATAGCTTCGTCGCCAGGAACACCTGGTCACGCTTGCCCACCAGCGCCTTGCCCGTGATTTCCTCGCTGGTGGCGTAGCCCTCGGCCGTGTCGAAGAACGTCACCCCGGCGTCGATCGCGGCGTGCGCCGTGGCGATCGCCTCGCTCTCCTCGATGGGACCCATGCGCCCGCCGAGCTCCATCGCCCCGAAGCAGATGGCCGATACCTCCGGCCCGTCCTTTCCAAGTTGTTTCATTCGCATATCGCCACTCGCTCCTTGTCGTTCAAAAGGTCGTCGTTTCCCCGCCGCCGACGGGCGTTTTGGCCGGAATCGTATGCCCTGGACCGCCCGTCGCGCGGTGCAGGTCCCTTCCTTCCGGGGAAGGACTCGGGATGACAGACCTGTGTGCCAGACGACATGTGCGTTGCCCCCTCACCCCGGCGGAAGAGGGCCCATCTTTGCCCCCTCCTAAAATAGGAGGGGGTTCGGGGGTGGTTTCCTCTTTGCCCCCTCTCCCCATCGCAGGAGAGGGCTGGGGGGAGGGGGCGTCGTGGACGGGCGTTTTAGCGGGAATTGTATGTTTTGGACTGCGGGTCGAGGGCGGAGCAAGCCCCGCCCCTACAGCGTGGCCATCGTAAAAGCGGCCGGAAGCGGCCAATGCGCAAACGTGCCGGCCAGTTAATCGGTTGTCGCCCGTCACCTGCCCGCCATCTCACGCTGCATCTGCGCCAGCCCCATCGGTCCCAGGTCAAGCGCCCGGTTGTGCCACGCCTTCAGATCGAAATCGGCGCCCGCCTTCGTCTTCGCTTCCTCCCGCGCCGCGAGCCAGTAGCGCTCCCCGACCTTGTAGCTGATTGCCTGTCCCGGCATGCCGAGATAGCGGTCGATCTCGCTCACCATGAACTCCGGACCGAACGGAGACTTCGGCTGCATGAATGCCAGGGCCAGGTCCGGCGTCCACACCTCGCCCGGGTGGAAGCTGGAGTCTCCGGGAATCCGCAACCCGAGGTGCATCCCGATGTCCACGACCACCCGCTGGGAACGGAAAAGTTGTGAGCCGAGCATCCCCAGGTAGTAGTCCGGGACCTCCAGGTAGCCCAGCTCGCCCATCAACCGCTCGGCATACAGCCCCCAGCCTTCGACGTAACCGGACGTGCCCGCCGCCAGCTTCTGGAACCGGGACAGGTTGTCGCCCAGGCTAATCGTCGTGGCGATCTGGAAATGATGGCCCGGCACGCCCTCGTGGTAGACGATCGACACCTCACCCCAGAGCGGGAACCGGGTCTTGCCATCGGGCACCGGGTACCAGGTGCGCCCGGGGCGCGAGAAGTCCTCCGAAGGACCGGTGTAGTACATCGCCAGCGCGCCGCCCGGCGGGGCGATCATCACCTCGACCGTCTTGACCGCGTCGGCGATGTCGAAGTGCGTGCCATCCAATTCATCGATCGTCCGGTCCTGGAGGTCCTGCATCCACTGCCGGAACTTCTCGACACCTTCGATCGAGCGATTCGGATCCTCGTCGAGCAGTTTCTTGGCGTCCGCAAACGTGCCGCCCGGCACGATCTTTTCGGCGGTCTCGGCCAGCTCGGCCTCGGCCCAGCGCACCTGATCCCAGCCCCAGGCATATGTCTCCTCAAAATCGATCTGGGCGCCCAGGTATGAGCGCGACTTCAGTTCGTACCTATCGAGCCCCACCCCGTCGCGGTCCGGTGTGACGTTGATGTGATCGTCCGCCAGGAACGATCCGAAATTCGCGAAGGCCGCCGACGCATCGATCGCAGCGTTCGCCAACCGCTCCCGCAGCGCGCCGTCGCTTAACTCCGTCGCGTCGTACGCCGTCACCAGTCCGTCGAAGAACGACGGGCTTCCGGCCTGCCCGCTATACACCTTCGCCTGCTCGATCACGCCGACTACCTGCCGGCGGGTCGTCGTCTGGCCCCGTCCCGCGCCCGCCTCAAGCGTCTCCCGGTATGTGTCCAGAGCGAACGGCACACGCGACATGCGGGCGGCGATATTGTCCCAGTCCTCCCGCGACTCCCGGGGCATCAGGTCGAATATCTGGCGCGCGCTCTGGAACGGGCTGTGCAGGATGTTCATGCCGCGGTACTGCTCGCCGGCGTCGTAGGCCTCCAGGCCGATCTCGATCTCCTCCGCCATCACGTCGCGGGCCAGCCGGTCGCGCTCACCCTCCGGCTCTGCGTTGCCCAACTCGGTCAGCGTAGAGCGGTCGAGTTCCGCCCGCGCGGCGTCCCCGGCCGGCGAGTTGTCCGGCATCTCCGTCTCGTGTCCGGGCACGCCGAAGTAGGTCGCGAGAATCGGCTGCATCTCGGCGAGCCGGTCGATGTAACGGTGGGCAATGTCAAAGATTCTCGACAAGTTGATCTCCGATTGGACGGTGGGGCACCGGATCGGGGCCACCGCCTTACTTAGAAACTATCTCAAAAGCCATCGCCCGGCATGCATGAACGACCTCCGCACGCCAACGCATCGTAGGGGCCGCTGGCTACCGGCCCGGGTGGCGCGGCAGGGCGTGGAGCCGAGCATCTGTGCCGGAAAGGGCGGATGGCCAGCCGCCCCTACACGGGTCTGTGGAACTATCTCAAAAGCTGTAGTCCAGTGCGGTCCCACGATGCAAAATTCGCCCGCGCCCGCAATCACATCCCCCGGGCGAGACGGTTTTGAGATAGTCACTTAGCGAGGTAGTCGAGCGCGGCGCGGGCGAAAATCTCCACCCCCAGCGGCAGACATCCCTCGTCGAATACGAAGCGGGCGTTGTGGTGAGGCGGCCTTTCGGGGTCGCCCGCGCCAAGAAGGAAATAGCATCCGGGGACGCGATTGATGAACTCGGCCATGTCGTCGCCGACGGGAACCTCCTCGTGCGCGCCCACGCGCTCCACACCCGGCACGCTGCCCGCGATTCCGGTCAACCAGGCCGCCACTTCGGGGTCGTTCACCACCGGCGGCGCGCCGTTAAGCAACCGGAACTCGGCGCTGCCCCGCATCGTCTCCGCAACACCGCTTGCCGTTCGTTTCGCGGCGGCGATGATCTGATCGCGGATCTCCGACGTGTAAGCGCGGATCGTCCCGCGGACCGTCACAAAATCGGCGATAACGTTCGGAGCAGTTCCACCGATCACCTGGCCAACCGTCAGGACGCCCATCGCGTTCGGCGGAATCTCCCGGCTTACCACGGTCTGGAGGGCCGAAATCACCTGAGCGGTAATCACCACCGGGTCGATCGCTGTATGTGGCAGCGCACCGTGGCCGCCCTTGCCCGTAATCACCAGTTCAAACTGGTCCGCGCTGGCAAACACCGTGCCCTGGTTGACGCCCACAAACCCGGTTTCGTACTGGTTCCACAGGTGCAGGCCTATCACGCGGTCCGGCGCGTGGTCCGCCATGACGTTGTCGGCGATCATCGCTTTCGCGCCTTCGACGAACTCCTCGGCGGGCTGGAACACGAACACCAGCGTTCCGGAAAGATCGTCCGTCCTCCGGGCGAGCAACTCTGCGGCGCCCAGCGCCATCGTGATGTGGCCGTCGTGGCCGCAAGCGTGCATCTGGCCGTTAGAAGACGCGAACGGGAGCCCGCTCAACTCTTCCACCGGGAGGGCGTCCATATCCGCCCGGATCATCAGGGTCGGCCCGGCACGGCCGGTTTCAAGCACGCCCACCACGCCGGTCCCACCCACCTCCGCTCGCACCTTCAACCCGGCCGCGTTCAGCCGTCCCGAGATAATGCCGGCGGTCCGCGTCTCGTAAAAGCCAAGCTCCGGGTTCTGGTGAAGGTCCCGCCGTAACTCGATCAGGCCGGGGAGCGCTTCTGCGACCTGGTCGGTAACGGCGTCGGACATTACGGAGCGGCTCCCTCAACCATCGGTCTTGCCCGCGCGAAAACGGGGTATGAAAACGGGGCCGGAGTCTACCACGGGGCCATTTGAACTCTCTTTGCCGCAGCAGTTGATTGAAGCGAAGGTAAAATCACGGCAAATGGTGTTCCTCCCGATCTTCCCACTGAACGTCGTCCTCTTCCCGACGTACAGGCTGCCGCTCCGCATTTTTGAGCCGCGGTATCGCCGGATGCTCGACGACTGTCTGGCCGGGGATGGCCGGTTCTGCATCGCGCTGATTCGGGAAGGGGTCGAGGTCGGCGGCGAGGCGACGCCACGCGAGATCGCGACCGTCGCACGTATCGAAGACGTCGGGGACCGGTCGGCCGAAGTGATCACGCTGGTCGCGATCGGCGAGCAGCGTGTCCGCATCGGCGAGCTGGACCGCTCACTCCCCTACCTCGCCGGCCAGGTGGAACCGATAGACGAACCGGCCGAGACGGATATTGACCCGGAACTGCTGGAGCGCGCCCGGGCGGCGGCCACCCGGCTGGCGCGAGCGATGCTCATGCAGATCCGCGGAGAGTGGCGCGCCAATCCGGACCTGCCCGACGACCCGGCCGAACTCGGCTACCGCATGGGGACACTGCTGGCGGATCGGCCCACCGCGGCGCAGCGGGTGTTGGAGGCGTCGTCGTTGTCCGAGCGCCTTCGCCAGGCGGCCCCGGCCGTCGAGGCCGCCGCGGCACGGTACGAGGCAGCGCTGTTGCAGCAGGCCTCAAACGATCCCCGTCGCGGCCTGCAACGGAACTGAGGCCGATCGCGCGTGGGCAGATCCGTCAAAACGTGACCGCTGTTCTAGAAGGGCCGACATTGGCTAACGCGTTCGACTTCCTTCCCACGGGAAGGATTCCCCTCACCTGAATCCTCTCCCAACGGGAGAGGGGGTTCTATGTCTGGTATCCGGCGCCTGCCGCTATAGATATCGCGCTACGCGTTTGTCCCCTCTCCCCGTCGCCGGGCGCGCTTTGGGCGCGGGTGCATGGTGAGGGGGAGCTGGCCGAAGGCGGCCTGTACACAAACGGGCCAGCCCGCGGGCTGATCCGCAAACCGGCGATCGCCGCACACGCGCAACTCGGCAACGCCGGCAGGCCATCCCAGAAAACAACCCAGGGAGACAACCCGCCGGCGCGCCAACCAGAAGAAATCTGGAGCGTTTCGAACAGCCGGCCTAGTCCGCGGGCGCGGCCTTCATTAGACCCTTGCCGTCAAGGAACTCGGCCAGCCGGGTGATTCCGTCCCTGTTCTTCTCCGGCGTCTCGTAGGCAAAACACAGCCGGGCGCAGTTCTGCCCGTCACCGTTCGGTGCGAAAGCTGATCCGGGAAGGTAGCCGACCCCGGCATCGAAAGCCTCGTCGACCAGCTTGTCCATCGGCGTGCCCTCGGGCATCGTCAACCACAGGTAGCAGCCGCCCTGCGGGGTACCCCAGGTGGCGCCGGTACCACCGAAATTCTCGCCGAGCGATGCCACCATCGCGTTCGCCTTGGCGCCGAGGGAGTCGGACAGATCGTCCTTGTGATCCTGCAGGTGCTCCGTCAGATAGCCCTCGACCGCCAGCGACGCGAAGTGGTTCGCCGTGCCGGAGCTGCGGAATCCGATCGCCCGGTTGGTCACCTCTTCCGGGGCAACGAAATAGCCCAGGCGAAGTCCCGGGGCGAGCAGCTTCGAGTATGAAGCCACGTGCATCACCATGCCCGTGGTGTCCAGCGAGGCGAACGCCTCCTGCATCTCGCCATCGAACCGGAGGTCGACGTAGCAGTCGTCTTCGATGATCGGCAACTCGTGCCGGTGGCAGATCTCGAGGATCTGCACCCGGCGCTCTGTAGGCATGGTCGAGCCGGTGGGGTTCTGGTGCTCGGGGATCGTGTACAGGAATTTCGGCTTTTTGCCCTGCTCCGTAAGGTCCTTGATTAATTCGTCCAGCGCCTCGGGCTGAATGCCCTGGTCGTCGATGGGCGTCCCGACCACGTTGATGCCGTGCGTCTTGAGCTGGTTGAGCGTGCCCACGTACACGAACTGCTCGGTGATAACCGTGTCGCCGGGGTCGGACAGGGCGTGGATCAGGACGTAGTTGGCCTCTCCGGACCCCGCCGTCATGAACACTTCTTCCGGCGTCACGGTTATACCGCGATCGTCCGCCAGTTTCTGGGCCGTGAACTCACGCAGCGCGGCGTTGCCGTTCCGCTCCGTGTAGTAAACGAGATCGTGCCCCTCGCGCTCCAGGCCTTTCTTGAGACCTTCGATAAGCCCGTCCAACGGCACCACGTCGGGCGGTGGGTAGGCGACTGCGAAGTCGTAGGTTGCGTGCCTCGGATGAGACACCGCAGTCTCTCGGGACCGCTCTGAGAATTTGCCTTCGTAACTGAACGTGGTGGTCATCCGGTAAAAAACTCCTGGGAAGGGCCGGTCCCGGTGTGGTCTCAGTAAATAACGTCCTGGCGCGCGTTTGTGCGCGCGCCGATTCGGTCAGGAGCGCCAGGCGGACCGCCAGAGTTTAGTCCCGGTCCCGGTCCCTTACAACTCGTGGCAATGCGCCGCGCAACCCCGGGACGAGCGGCCACGCCGGACGCTGGACGGGCCGCCTGAAGCCGCCCCTTCCACCCTTGCCTTACGGTTCATCCCCGGCTACTCCCGGGACAGATTGGCCCCCCGGATCAGCCCGCGGGCGCGGCGTGGAGCATGCCGTTGTCGTCGAGGATCTGTGCGAGTAGCGCCATGCCCTCACGGTTTTTCTCCGGCGACTCGTAAGCGAAGCACAGGCGGGCGTAGTTATCGCCGTCGCCGTTGGGAGCGAAGATCGACCCGGCCTGGTATCCGACGCCGGCCTTGAACGCCCTGTCGCGAAGACCCGTCATGTCGGCACCCTGCGGCATCTCAAGCCAGGTGTAACAACCGCCCTCGGGCTGGCTCAATTTCGCGCCCGTCCCGCCAAAGTGCTCGCCGAAGGACGAGACCATTGCGTCTCGCTTCGAATGAAGCGCTGCCGCAAGGTTGTCCTTGTGCTCCTGTATGTGGTTTTTCAAGAAGCCCTCGACGGCGAGCGACGTGAAGTGGTTGGCTGCGCTGGAGCTGCGGAATCCTATGGCCCGCTCCCGGACCTCCTTGCTCGCCACGAAGTAACCCAGGCGCAACCCCGGCAGCAGCAGCTTCGAGTAAGACGCGACGTGCGACACCATGCCAGAGTCGTCCATGGCCCGGAATGACTCCTGCGTCTCGCCCGCGAACCGGAGATCGACGTAACAGTCGTCTTCGATGATCGGGATTCCGTGCCGGTGGCAGATGTCGACGATCTGCTTCCGACGCGCCGTTGGAAGGGTTGAGCCGGTCGGGTTCTGATGTTCCGGGATGGTGTAGAGGAGCCGCGGCTTGTTGCCGTCCGCAGTGAGGCTGGTGAACAGCTCGTCAAGCGCCTCCGGGATCAGGCCGCTATCGTCTATCGGCGCCCCGACGATGTTGCACTGCGCTTTGCGCAACTGGCCGAGGGTCCCGCTGTAAACGAATCGCTCGGTAACGACCGTCGAACCCGGGTCTGTGAGCGCCTGGATCAGGCAGTAGTTCGCTTCACCGGACCCGGCGCAAAGGAACACGTCCTCCGGGTCGACGGAGAACCCGCGGTCGGCCTCCAACTTCTGGGCCGTGAACTCCCTCAGGGCCAGGTTGCCGTTCGAGTCCGGGTAGTAAACGAGATCGCGCCCCTCGCGCTTCAAACCCTCTATCAACCCTTCAACGAGACCGTCCAGCGGCGCCGTCTCCGGCGGCGGGTAGGCGGTTCCAAAGTCGTATTTCGCGTGTGCCGGGTGAGCAGTTTGCGTCTCCACCGAGTCTTTGGAGAATCGACCTGAGTAGCTGAAGGTGGTTGTCATTCCGTGGCGATCCTTGGATTGTTGTGGGAGTGTTCCGGGGAATCTCCGGGGGCCGGGGATTTGCCGGCGTAGCGGCCGTCGATTCCGTTCGTGAAGCGGTATTGCGGGGTTCGGCGGCCAAGTCTACGTCGGGTCAGATATCTCGATTCTGATCCGTTTGTTGATCCGGCCCTTGCTCTGGTGTCCGACGATCTCGATGCGCCCGACCTCGCCCGTCGACGCGACGTGGGTCCCGCCGTCCGCCTGCAGGTCCAGGCCCTGGATGTTGATCGTGCGTATCCGCTCGATCCCCTCGGGCAGGAGGTTGATCTTGGTCCGGATCAGGTCCGGTATGGCGAACGCCTCGGCGCGCGGCAGTATCTTGACCTCGATCTGCCGATCCGCCGCCACCTCGACCGTCATCGCCGCTTCGATCTCCTCCGTGAGCTCGGCGCTCATGTTCTCGAACTCGAAATCCATCCGCCCCGCCAGCGGGGTCATGTTGCCGCCCGTAACCTGCGCCCTGTAATCCCGCCATACGACGCCGCACAGGATGTGGAGCGCCGTGTGCGTGCGCATCAACCGGTACCGGTGATCCCAGTCGATTCGACATGTCACGGAATCGCCGACGACAAGGCTGCCCTCGGGCGCCGTGTGCAAGATCACGCCACCGCGGCCGGACATCTTGCTGACCTCCAGTTCGGCGCCGTCCGCCTTCACCAACACTCCGATGTCGTTCGGCTGGCCCCCGCCTCCCGGGTAGAACACCGTGCGGTCCAGGACCACGCCGCCCTCGGTCACGTCGGTGACGGTGGCCTCGCACTCGCGCAGGTACGCGTCGGTGTTGTAAAGCAGTTCGGTCAACTGGTCCTCCATGCCGGAATCGTCCCAATAGTCCCGATCGCAGCGCAAATCATATCGGGGGTCTTCTGTGCGTTGGCCATCGGTATGTCACGTCTCAAAATCTCTCAGGCCCAGAATAGAGCCCTGCCGGGCGTATACTCCCGCTCGCTGCCCC
>JACZRO010000066.1 GCA_022574675.1 Chloroflexota bacterium | reverse complement strand
GGTTGTCGCACAGCGCATCCTTCGAGAGCCTCAGGACGCGAGGTGGTTCAGGACAGGGCGCTGGCCCGCGCCGCGCGTTGCGCCCGCCATGGGGAAGGGACGTTCACGGCTTTGCCCTTACGGCAGGTCCAGGTTTAGCTCCAGCTCGTTTGAGATCGAGTGGAACCAGTCGATTACCGACCGGTGGTACGGGATGCCGTCGCGCATCCTGATCACCGTCTCTTCGGCTTCCGGCAGGCCCGGGTATATGACGCGGTCGTGGCCCGGCGCAGGCTTCGTGTTGGCCAGCCCCTCCAGGAAATCGTCCATGTCCGACTTGAACTTCTCGACGTCGGTGAAGGCATCGACTTTGTATACCTGCACGAAGTGGCCCATGATCCCGGGCGGCGATTGCGGCATCAGGAATCCGGCGCCCTGGCCGGACAGGACGTCGCACAGGATTTCGCACACGGCGGCAAATCCGTAGCCCTTGTGCGACCCCTGCTCACGTGTGCCGCCGAAGGGCAGCATGTGGTAGTCGTCCCGGTTCTCCGGGAGCGGCGTCTCCTCCATGATCGGCGTGCCGTCCGGCTTCGTGATCCAGCCCGGGGCCATCGGCGCGCCGACCCGGGCCGCGAGCCGCAGCTTGTTACCGGCCACCTGCGTGGTCGCGAAGTCCATCACGAACGGCGGCTGCTTGTTCGACGGCGCGGCCCAGGCCCACGGGTTCGTTGCAAAGCGTCGCTCGGCGCCGAACGTCGGGACCATCGACATCGGGCTGCCGGCGGTCATGCAGACGCCGATCATGTCGTGCTTCAGCGGCAGCATCGCGTGGTAGGCGAGCATGCCCAGGTGGCGGCCGTTGTTCATGATCACGGTGCCCATGCCGTGGCGATCAGCCTTCTCGATCGCCATCTCCATCGCCTTCGGTGCGACGTGGAGGCCGAGGCCCGTGTCGCAGTCCAGCATGGCGGTGGTGTCGCTCTCACGGATCACGCGGACGTTGGGCCGGGGGTTGATGGCGCCGGCGGCGTACTGCTCGATGTAGTGGGAGAGCATGTTCGAGACGCCGTGGCTCTCGCAGCCGCGCAGGTCGGAGAGCATCAGCACGTCCGCCGACAACACGGCGTCGTCGTCGGTCTGGCCCATCTTGCGGAAGATGGTCTCGGCCGCCGTGCGCATCTTCTGCTGGTCTACGTAAACCCGGTCCTCTTCAGGGACGAAGAAGCGTTCCAGCATTTGTGGGGCCTCGTTTCGGTTGATCAGGTTGGGGCGTGCGAATCCCGGAATGCGATTCTGGGCACAGGATGGCCCGAGCCGTCCCGAAGCGCAAGGGCCGCAATGCGGTGCGTATTTTGACCGGTTTTGATGGGGCCGGCTCGGTTTTGGTGATTGGATGTTTTCGGATTTGCCGTCGTAGCGGCGGCCCTTCGAGAACCTCAGGGAGTTATCCGCCTTCCGCCTCACCCCGGCCCTCTCCCGCGATGGGGAGAGGGAGCAAAACGAGTCGGATCCGGCGCGTCAGTGATGGTGGGGCCGGTTCGAGAGGACTGGATGCCCGCTACTCGGGAATGGCGGGGTGATCGGGCGCGATTACAGGGTCACCGAGTCGGGCCCGTTTCCGAAGCCGTAGTAGTCGTGTTCTACACGGTCGGGGTGGACCTTCACGACACGGTATCCCGACGGATCGTCGCCTAGCGGGTAGCCGACCGGCCCGGACGCTACGACATGCATGTCTCCGTACGAGGCATGGTTGTTGCGGTGCCAGTGACCGGCGAACACGGCCTGCGCCCCGGCTTCCCGGAGCAGTCGAAGTAGCGGCTCACGACGCTCGAGCGGCATGTTCCAGTAGTCGTCCGGCTCGTCGGGTGTCTTGAGAAAGGGCGGGTGGTGCGAGAAGGCGACGATCGGGCCGCCACGGGAGACGGCCGCCGCGAGTTCGTTCTCTATGAACGCCAGTTGCGCTTCCCACTCGCCCGGCACAGGGCCCGGGTTGTCTATGGTGATGCTGTCGAGCACCAGGAACGAGGCGCCGCCGTGCTGGAACGCGTAGTAGTCGGGCCCGAAGGCATCCCGGTAGACCCGCAGGCTGTCCGGCGTGGCGCTCACGGTGTCAGCCCCGATGTCGTGATTGCCGGGAACCCAGTGAATGGGGATGCCGGGGTCGAGCTGGCCCGCGATTCGAAAGACTTCGGCGCGCTCCGCTTCCGAGTTCGGATCGTTCACCATGTCGCCGCAGACGACCACGAACGCCGGCTTCAACCTGTTCGCCTCGGAAATAGCCTCGGAGAACAGGCGGCTCTCGTCTGCAAACCCGGTGATCGGCGGCGCCTTCCTGATCTTGTTGCCTTTGAGCAACTGCGCCTCGATCACCTCGTCGCTCTCGCCACCCCACCGGGCGAACATTCCAAACTGAGGGTCCGCAAGCTGGATGAAGAAGAAGGGGTCCATCAATCCCCTGTCATGTCCATAAACGGCGGCTCGTACGTTAGCCGGGACCATTTATGGTCGATGCCGTCTGACGTCACACGCACCTCCCGGAACCCGGAGCCATCGTCGGCCAGCGGATAACCGACGGGGCCGGAGATGACCATCTCCATTGGTCCGTCGCTGGCGTAGATGTTCCCGTGCAGGTGCCCGGCGAAGACGGCGTCGGCTGCGTACCGGCGCAGCAGTTCCAGTACCGGGCGACGTCGCTCGAGGGGAATCGCCGCCGTGTCGCCGAACGGATCGTCCTCTTCGGGGTCGCGGATGAATAAGGGAATGTGGGTGAACAACACGATGTGCGAGCTTCCGCCGCGCTTCGCCTCTTCAAGCTCATGGGCGAGAAAATCGAGTTGCAACTTCCACTCGTCCGGCACCTCCTGGGGCGCCTGCATTACCGACGAGTTGAGGACGATGAAGCTCGTGTCGCCCTTCTGGAATGCGTAGTTGTCTGGACCGAACCCGGCGCGGTAGCGCGCCAGGGATTCGGCGGTCGGGATTCGGTGACCGTCATCGGCCCCGACATCGTGATTGCCGGCCACCCAGTGCAGATCGATGCCTTCATCAAGAAGTCCGCCGATGCGACGCGCCTCGTCCGCCTGAGCGTCGTCATCCCATTCATTCACGATGTCACCGCAAACAACCACGAAAGCGGGACGCAGGCGGTTCGCTTCCTGGATGGCCTCCGTGAACAGTCTGGTTTCGGGATCGAACCCGGTCATGGGATGTACGGCCCTGATGTCGGCGCGGTAGGGCAAGATGGCGAACCGCCTGCGGGTGGTGTCGAGCTCCTCGGGGGTGCGCTGGCTAAAGGTGGCGAACATGCCAAGCTGCGGGTCAGCTAGTTGCATGAAGCTAAATCCGGCAGGTTCGGGCGTGTCCCCGGAGATGTCCGGGGCCGTCACGATCCACCCATCTTTCGCAGGAACGCCGCTGCGCCCGCGGCCAGCCACGGCTGCCAGGACAGCCCGACGCAGCGAACTCCGCGGGCGATGTACGACTCGACGGTAGCATCGTTGACGAGCGTTCCGGCCACGCGTCCGGACTCGATTATGACGCCGAGCCCATCCTCGACAGCCTGTAACACTTCAGGGTGCGAGACGTCGCCGGTGTGCCCCATGCTCTGCGCGAGGTCGCCCGGCGCGACGTAGAACACGTCTATGCCGTCCGCCTTGATGATCTCTTTCATGTTGCGGATAGCGACTATGTCTTCGAGGAGGATGGTGACGAGTGTGTTTTCGTTGGCCTTCCGATGGTAGTCGCTAACGCCGAGCGAGCGACGGCCGCCAAACGCGCCGCGGTTGCCCTCCGGGCCGTAGCGGGACGATCGCGCCACGAGCTCGGCTTCTTCGCGCGTGTTGACGTGCGGCACCATGATGCCGTTCGCGCCGCGGTCCAGTGCGCGCGTGACCAGGGCCGGGTCGTTGCGGTGGACGCGGACGATGGAGGCCATGTCCCACAGGTCGCAGGCGCGCGAGATGTCACCGATCACGTCCCATGAGATCGGCCCGTGCTCGCCCTCGGCGAGGATAGCGTCGAATCCGAGGTTGCCGAACATCTCGGCGGTATCGCCATCGTTCACGCCGTTGACGATCGATATGACGCCGCCGGCCTCAAGCTTCTGTTTAGCTTTATTCAGCCGGTATTCGGCCATGTCTGACGCTCCTGAATCCGGGCCGGACCGTCGCCGGGAATCTCCGGGAATATTTGGGAAGTATCCGGTGTGGCTTCGGGCCCCGGGGCGCGTCGATCAATCTTTCGGCCCCGGAGGTTCGTCAGAACCTTTGAGAACGGCGACCGAGCGCTTGAGACGCGCGAGTACAAAGACGATGGCGACGACGTCAATTCCGATCAGTAGCGTGTCCCGATCGGGGATCGATTGGAACACAAGCTGGGCGACCAGCAGCACGGCGAGGACGACCCACACGATGGACCAGCCCAGCGCCCATTTATTGATGTTGTCCAAAATCGGTGTTTCTTCCCGGCCGGTTTCTTGATGTCTGGGGAAATCCCGTGCATGCGCGAGGCCGTGGAGTTTAGCCCGGGAAGGCTCTGGTGGCGACGTTGGATCGCCGGGTTGGCGTCAGCGCGCCAGGATCGGCGGGACCACGACCACCGGCCGCGTCGTTTCCCGTATCACTCGATCAGTGATGCTCCCCAGTCGCCACTTGGTGAGACCGGATTGGCCCTGCGAGGCCATCACGATAATCGCGGCCGGCCGGTCCTGCGACGCAGTCAGGATCTCCGTCACTTCGTCCCCGTTTCCTATCACCGTGACGCAGGGAACCCCGATGCGCTCGGAAGCGTCTTGAAGGTATTCCTGGACGTGGGTTTCGAAATCGGCGTCGATGTCCCGCCCGACGCGCTCCGCGCCCGCGGCCCATGCTTCCTCCCTGCCGCGACCGCCGACAGCGCGCAGCAAGACAACCTTGGCGTCGCAGTCCTCGGAGATCTGGCGTGCCGGCCCGAAGGCCACCTCGGCGGCGCGGGAGCCGTCAAGCCCGACGATGACGGTCCGGATGGCGAGGTCGGATGTCCGGGGGGACGAATCGGTCAGGGGCGGAGCGATCAGGATCGGGATATGCGACGAATGGAGCACTTTGTCCGTCACACTGCCGAGACCTCTACCGATCGCGTAGCGGCTGTGGGGGGAGAGTGCGATCATTCCAAAACGCTTGCGCCGGGCGAGTCGTACGATGTCCGTCATCGGGTCGCCGATGTTCGCCTCGTAGCTGCTCTCGATGCCGAGCGCCTGGAGCCGGCCTGCCAGCGCGGCCAGGTAAGAGCGGGCGCGCTCCACCCGGCGTTGCGCGTCCGCCCGAGTGCCCCGCGGGGCGAGCGGCGCCGTTTCCTCGTGGCCGGGTCTGTCACCCTCGTCCGCTCCGTAGTACAGCGACGGGATCTCACGTTTTCGCAGGTCTACCGCCGCTACGAGGTGGACCGCGGCGCGCATGGGACGGGCGAAAGCTGCCACGGTCGGCAGCACAGATGCCGCGATCGCTGCGCCGTCCAGGGGGACGAGGATTCCCGAAATTGCCAAGTTCCTGACTCCCGGCTATGGAATCCAGTCTCGCGCCAGCCTGCGTTGATGAGCTTTCGACAGAGTAAACAGGAGTCGGCGATAGCGGGTAAGGTAGGCCGCCGGCGGCTGATGAGCGGAGGACCGATCAGTGAAACGGTTCCGTTAGAGGTGAGCGTTCCAGTTCCCTTGCTCCGAGAACGCCTGCCGAGACCGACGCTGTAATCCAGTTATTCCCGGGTGTTTCGGGCGGCCGGGCAGCCCCGGCAATGAGCCCTGATAGTGATTTAGGAGGAACCGGGATGGCGACGGTCAACACCGTACTCGGGCCGATAGATACGTCTGACATGGGGTTCACGCTATCCCACGAGCACGTCTTGATTACATCGGCGGGTATCCAGGCGACCTACCCCGAGTTCGTACCCCGGGACGAGGCGATAGCCGAGGGAATCCGGATGTTTACCGACGCCCGTGCCGGCGGCGTGGAGACGGTCCTGGACCTGTCCACGATGGACCTCGGGCGTGACATCCGCGTGATCGAAGAGGTGTCGCGTGAAAGTGGTGTCAACATCATTGCTGCGACCGGGACATGGCTCGAGATCCCGCGCGTGTTCCGGGTCGCCGACCCGGACGATATCGCCGCGCTTTACGTGCGCGAACTGGAGGAAGGGATCGAGGGAACGGGGATCAAGCCGGGCGTGATCAAGGTCGCCAACGACATCGGTGGCGTAACGCCCGAGGGGGAGATCATCCTGCGCGCCGCCGCACGGGCGCACCACTCGACGGGCGCTCCGATCTACACCCATACCTGGGCCCCCGAGCGCGTGGGCGAGCAGCAGGTCAGAATTTTCGAGGACGAGGGTGTCGATCTAAACCGCGTGTGCGTCGGTCACAGCAACGACACGACGGACCTGGAGTACCTGACGGGTTTGCTCAAGAAGGGCGTGTGGATCGGAATGGACCGGTACCCGTCGCATCGGCCGGGCGTGCCGGACTGGCGTGAGCGGACGCAGACGGTCAAGGCGCTGATCGACCGCGGGTACGGCGATCGGTTGATGCTCGGGCACGACAACTCGGCGATGATGCTGATCCAACCTCGACAGGCATTTGCCGAGCGGGCGGTCCGAAACCCGGACCAGTTCCTGTTCATCTCCCGGCACGCGCTGCCGTACCTGAAGGAGCTGGGCGGGACTGATGACGATATCCAGGCCCTGATGGTCGACAACCCGCGCCGTTATTTTGAGGGCGCAGGCTAATCGGGCGCTTACCGGCGACGAGATCGTCGGACCCGGGCCTCCTGAACAGCTACGACTGACGCTTGATTGCGACGGGGGTGATTGGCCTGTGAGGGACGTCTTCGCGTGCCGCTGCCGGGTTCGCAAGTCGTCTTTGTTTCCGCCTCACCACACGCTACTGACGGCTAGTGGTAGTAGAGGGGTTACTCATGATAATCCCGGACCAAATTCGCGAATAATACGAGTCCTCTGAACTACAATTTACGACGCTTTGTTGGCCTTCATCACAAGAGTTTTCAGAACACCCTCCTGGTCGAGGATATTAAAAGGACGTCGATGCAGATAAACCTTTGAACATGGGGCTGATAATGAACGAAAAAAGGACCCCTCCCCGGAGGCGGTGGGGAGGGGTCAGGAGTCCGGCGCCTTATCGGGGGGTTTGGGGGGCCGTAAAGCGCCGGACGGCGGTGTCGTTGCTACGTCTATCTCCGGGCGGCCGCACCAACTAACACTGGAGGCATGCCAGCCTCGGATAGCGGTCCGGTGGACAGATGGTTCAGGGCGAGCTGTACGCGGCTGTCCAGGATGCGGAGGGTGGATACGAGCTTGAGCCTTCGGTACTCCGGGATGGTCTGTAACGGCAGGGAGTCGAGTTGTCCTGCGAGTTGCAGGAGCATTCCCTCCAGGTCCTTTCGCTGGCGGATAACCGGCTCCGGCGACCTCGGAGGTGGGGCGGGCTCAGGCTCCGGGGCGGGTTTGGCGCCGTTGACCACCTCGTCGAGGAGATCGTCGATCGACTTGGTGGGGAAGTTTTTCGCCCGGCCGACGATCCGCTCAACATAGACCGAGCTCAACTGACCAGAGACGAATGGCCCGGCGATCTCCCGCTGGCGTGAGTAGTCGTCGATGTCGGCAATGCTTCGGGCTTCCTTGAAAGTCAGTTCGCCCGAGTCGACCTTCTTGCCGAGTTCCGGGTCCAGATTTCGGATCAGGCTCTCGTAATGGTGAATGGTTCCCGGGGTGATCGAGGTCCGCCGGGCCAGTTCCTGCTGCGTGACGGAGTACTGTTCTCTGTACTCAAGGAAGGCGCGACCGAGCCGCATGGCCGGGATCTTCTCGTGGTGGTAGTTCTCGCCGAGCTGGAGTTCCCGCACCTCTTGTTCAGTGATGTCGGCCCGTACCTGACCGTCGATGTCGGTTAGACCGGATCTGCGCGCCGCCATCCACAAACGCTCGCCCACCACGATGACGTACGCGGGAGCGTCCGGATCGCCTGCGCGATCAGGGTTGGACCTCACGACGAGGGGCTGCCGCAACTCCAGGGTGCGGAGGTCGTCCGAGGTGCTCACGCTCCGGCCATTCCTGGGCAGTTTGCGTGGCTGGTCGGGGTCGGGGATTATCGAGTGGACCGGTAACAGCATGCCAGCCTCCCGCGATTGGTGTTGGTCGCCGGTCGGCCTCTCGTGTCCTTCAGAATTCCGGGGAATCAGGGAATATGGAGGGGCATACCGGCCAGGATGGGAACTATTCTCGTCAGTCTGAAAAGCAATT
Source organism: Chloroflexota bacterium (assembly GCA_022574675.1). GTDB lineage: Bacteria > Chloroflexota > Dehalococcoidia > Lucifugimonadales > Lucifugimonadaceae. Next base: position 6,424 of record JACZRO010000066.1, on the reverse strand, counting down.
TCCAAAACTGTCCAGAATGAACAAGAGTCAATTCCGAATATCCATTGACTTTGGAATGGGGCTGGGATAGTTTGTTCACGCGTCGATTGAGCCGTTCCCAGTTTCCCATCGCAATAAACGTGGCAACTCCTACCCCCACGATACCCCCGTATGTCCCATACCGGACGTTCCGTAATTTTTTGGAATGGCTGAGAGAAGGGATGCCGGCGCGAATAGATCGAAGCGTCTGGGGCCAGCGGATATCCGGAAGCACCGGGATTCAGCTGATGACCGGGCTTCGTGCACTGGAGCTGGTGGACGACGACGGCCGTCCGACACCGGATCTTGAGCGCCTTACCGGCCTGGATGGCGACGAACGCAGGACCGCGCTGCAAGTGCTTTTGCGAAGGCACTACGGCCCGGTGTTCGAGCTCGACCTGCCGCGCGCAACGCGGTCGCAGTTCCGGGAAGCGTTCCGGAGTTTCGGCGCAAAGGAAGGCGTACTCGCAAAGTGCGAGGCGTTCTTCATACAGGCGGCGCAGGACGCGGGCCTGGAGCTGTCGTCGTACGTCCTCGCCGGCAGACACGTATCGCGCCGTTCTTCGAGCGGCTCGAGCCGGTCTCGCCAGCAACCGGTGGAACGGCCGGCCCCGCAACCAGCCGCGGCCGCATCTGCGCAGAGCGCGGGCGTGTCGATCGCCGAGATGGTGTTGCGGAAGTACCCGGATTTTGATGCGGCGTGGGACGCCGCCACCCAGCAGAAGTGGTTCGACGGCATGACGAAGCTGATGGAGTCTCTCGGCCATGGGGGCGGTGAACAGGCGTCCCCCGACCCGGCGCCAGGCTAACTTAACCCGCCGCCCCGTCCCCGTCCGCGTTCAAATGGGACGTGTCTGACTCGTAAATGACATGCAGACCGTCTGAACGGCGTCTCAGCAAGGTCACCGACGCGGGCAGGATATGCCTGGTTAAAACGCCTGCGAACCCGCCGTTGTCGATCCAGTCCAGGATCACGTTGATAGGACCGCCGTGAATGATCGCGGCGACGCGCTGTCCGTGATCGAACCGATCGAGTACCTCGTCGTGCAGCGCCTCGATTACCCGGTGCGCAAATTTGGATGAAGATTCACCGCCATACTCGGAAAAGTCGGAGCGCGGAGGTAACTCGGCCAGGCGGGCCTTCACAATGGCCGGGTCGCGGGAGCGCAGGTCTCCGATCCCGATTTCGTCGAATCCCGGGACGATCACCGGCCGGATCCCGGACGACGAGACGAACGGTGCGGCGGTCTCGTCGGCGCGCAAGACGCCGCTGGTGATGAGCGCGTGCGGGGCGATGCGATCCAGCCTGAGGGCGAGGGCGCGCGCCTGGGCGTGTCCGGTCTCGCTGAGATGCGCGGGGTCCGGGTACAGGCCGTCCGGCCCGAGCGCGGTATCGCCGTGGCGTACGAGGTACAGGTCCATCACATCATGGTAGACGCGGAAGATCAGGGCTACGCTTACGTTCAGAGACGTGACCCCGGAGCGTCGGACCGCCAGATTCGTTGGACCTCAGATTCGTTCGCTCAAGGAAAGCGTTGGACCGCCGAAAGCGTTTGACCAGAGGACACCCCGCATGAACGGAGCGTTCAGGCTCGGAACGGTTGCGGGCATCGAGATCGATGTCCACTACACCTGGCTGTTCGCATTCGCCCTGATCACCTGGACCCTGGCGGGATCCTGGTTCCCGACGGACTATCCGGACTGGAACGCTCCTACTTACTGGCTGACCGGGGCGATCGCGGCGTTGTTGCTGTTCGTATCCATACTCGTCCACGAGCTTGCGCATTCCCTCGTGGCCCTTGCCAGGGGAATGCCGGTCCAGAGCATCACGCTGTTCATTTTTGGGGGCGTGAGCAACATCGGTGGCGAGACCCGCTCCGCCGGAGCCGAGTTCCAGATAGCCATCGTTGGCCCGGTGAGCAGCCTGGCGCTGTCTTTGCTGTGCTTTATCGCGCTCAGGTCGGGAGTCGGCGGCGACGATTCGCCGGTAGAGGCGATCCTCTTCTACCTGGTGATCGCGAACCTGCTGGTCGGCGTGTTCAACTTGATGCCCGGGTTTCCACTGGACGGCGGCCGGGTGTTGCGCTCGATCATCTGGACCGTGACGGGCAGTTGGTCCCGGGCCACGGAACTGGCTTCCACGGTCGGCATCGGATTCGGCTGGCTGTTAGTAGCCGCAGGGCTGTTGGACGCCGTGATGGTGAGTGTGGTGTCCGGGGTGTGGATAGCGTTCATCGGCTGGTTCTTGAAGGATGCCGCGCTGTCGGTGCGCAGGAGGGCGCGGCGGGTGTCACTGCGCGAGGCGCCGGTCCGCGCCATGATGTCTTCGCCGGGCTCCGCGGCTGGCCCGGAGGTCTTCATCGCCACACTTGTGGATGACTTCATGATCCCGTTCGGACGGCGGTCCGTGCCGATTGTCGAGGCTGGACGGGTTGTCGGGATCGTCACCATCCAGGACGCACAACGCGTGCGGCGAGACCTCTGGGAGGACACCCCCGCGTCGGCGGTGATGACGAGGTCGCCACTCTTCGCTGTGGCGCCCGACGACTCGATGACGGCGGCGGTCGAACTGATTACGAGGCACCGCGTAAACCAGATCCTCGTGCTGGACGATGAAGTCCTGGTCGGAATGGTGACCCGGGCCGACGTGACGCGGTTCCTTCAGGTACGGGACACGCTCGCCCGGGCCGGTTAGATGACGGCCAGGGTTCGCGTCCCCCGGGCGGTCTTCCATTGAACGGAAATGTTCATGGCCGCCGCGGTGCTACCGAAAATCAAGGCACGGCCGATCAAATACATGGGGAAGCTCTGCCGACATATAACGTCATCAAAGACAAACATGATCGGCTCATTAATCTCGAACATGAATGCTCGATGAACGCGATCACAATCTGTGAATTTTATAGCGTATCCTTACATCAGATTACCAACGACCTGTTGCGCCATATGATTAACATTCACGAAGTCGAATGTATAGAGATAGACGTCCGCGGATGTATCGATCTTGATTTTCGGATAAATACGTCAAGGCGTGGTGGGAGTGACGATGGCAGGCGCGTAGTCGCAGCGCGAGTGCCCGCATTGATCCCCGGGCGGGTTCCGGGCTCAGGCGGACAGGCGAATCTGACGTCCCTGAAGCCCGAGATCGAAGACCCGGGGGGCGGCCGATATCGCGGCCTCGCGGGCCCGGTCAGCGGTTCCGGGGTGGTCCGCCAGCAGTAAGACCTGCGTGTGGTGAGACAGCTCTTCCGCCGCCGCCGCGAAGTGCCGGGTGTGTTCCGGCCCGAGCATGGCGCCGAAATCATGGATCAGGACCGGTACAGGCTCGCCGATCTCGGCCTGTTCATGAGCGATCGCCAGTTTGGACGACAGAAAAAGCTGGCGGAGAAGATCTCGGCCCAGGGTATCTACACGTTCGGCATTCCCGTTTATCGACACGACCTCAAATACGCCGAACATGGCGCCGCGGTCTGTTGTCACTGACCGGACCTCGACGAGGGTCCCGCCGCTCAACCGTTTCAGGTACTCGCCAGTCAGTCTGAGCCGTCCTTGCTGGCCGGCTGAACCGTACTCTGCGACGGCGTCCGAGATGAGGCGTCGGGCTGTCTGTGCCGTCGCCTGTCTCCGGGCGAGGTCGCCGAGCTGTTCGTCAAGCTTGTGCATCTCGGTGCGGTGGTCGAGCGTCAGCGGCGGGCCGGACAGCGCTTCCAGGCGCTCGTCAAACTCCCGGGCTCTCGACTCAAGGCGTTCCTGGAGCTCTTCCAGCCGTGAGACGCGCGCCATGAGCGCGTCCCGCTCTGCGGCGAGCGCTTCAGGTCCAGCCTCCTGCAGCTCCTCTTCGATCTCACGCCCGGAAGGCCCCGTCAGGTGTCGAGAGCCGCGACGGATATCTTCGAGCTCGGCCGACAACCGGCGCCGTTCTTCTTCCCGGGCGGCGATCTCACCGAACTCGGCCTCGTCCTGGGCGCCGACGAGGTCGAGCAACTCCTGGCGCTCGCGCCCGGCACCGTCGATCTCGCGTTCCGCGGCCGTGCGTCTGGCGGCCCAGGTTTCTTTGTCGCGACGAAGCCGGCCGATCCGGTCCAACGTCCGCGTGGCGTTCTCACGGTCCTCATTCAACTGCTCCAACACGGGACCGGCCTCATGCGCCGAGAACTCCGGCAACCCTGCCGCTTCGGCCATCTCTGACAACCCCGCCTCCACCTCAACGATGACCATTCGCATGGCGGGCACCCGTAGCTTTAGTTCCCGCACTTCGGCCCGGGCCCGCCGCAGCTCCGCGACCAGATCGAGAGCCTCTCGGACCGCGTTCATGCCGAGATCGGACGGAAGACCTAGAGAACCGAGGATGTCCTCCCAGTCGTCTTCCATTGCGCCGAGTTGGTTTTTTGCGTCGCTGACGGCCTCGCCTGCGCCCTCGGCGTTCCAGGAAGCGCTATCCAGGACTTCGCCGGACGTGTCGACAACGGCCGACGCTTCATCGAAGGCGCGTCGCCGGTCCAAATCACTCGTTACGCGTTCCCGCTCCAGATCGAGTTGTGCGATGGGAATGTCACGCATCAGGCGGAGTTCGGCGAGAGATGAACGCAGGATTTTGTCGGCGTCCGCAAATTGGACGCGGCTCGATTCGATCTCTTTCTCAAGTTCTTCGGCGGTACGCTTTGCCAGCTCGTGGAGCACTGAGGACGCTGCGTACTGGGCCCGGGAATGGCGTCTCTGGACCCAGAGGATCCCGATGGACATTAGAACGCCGACCATGCCGGTGGCTCCGACAACCTGTCCGGTGCGCGCAGCGCCGGGATCGCCCGCCAACATGGCCAGGAACCACACGGCCATCCCGACAACGGTGAATCCCGCAGACAGGCCCAGTTGGATGAGCGGAATAAGACGCCCGGCGCTGATGGCGCTGTGAGGGCGGGCGGCTATGGTTCTCACTAGCAACTCGTCGAGGGACCGGCGCGCATCGGCACGCACGACCATCTCGGCCTGCGTGCGCGTGATCGTGTCCAGCCGTTCGCTGGCGGATTCGCTCGTGATGTCGGGCGCCTGGCCCAGGGCCTCCAGCCGCCTGGCCGCCTCTGTGGCCTGATCGCGTGCAGACGCCAGGCGCTCCTGAGCCTCTTCGGAATGGTGGGTGAGTTCCGCGTGAGTGGTCCGTTGCGACGCCATGTCAGCCTCGAGCTTCTCGAGGCGATCGCGCAGGGCTGGCGAATCTTTTACGGTCTCGAGCTTTGCTTCATCCCAACCGCCGCCCAGGCCGGTGAGCCCCTCTTCGAGCCTGCGCTCGGCCTCTTCCAGGCGCGCCGACAGGGCCGGCAGCTCACGCACCGCATCGGCGTAGTCGTCACGGAGCGCGAGCAGCCGCCTGGCCTCGTCCGTCGGGAACTCCTCGGAAGCGGACGCTAACAGCTCATCAAGCTCACCGCCCCGGGAGGAATCCTCGGCGTCTCCACGACCGATTTCGGATCGAAGTTCACGTTCCCGGTCGCGAAGGTCCGGGAGAAGAGTCAACGGCTCCCCGGGCAGATAGGCGAACCTCGGCACCCCGGACATTGCGGCCTGGAGTTCGTGCATGCGACTCCAGTCAGGGCGGCTTTCTTCCAGCGCCTCGATGCGGTGGAATCGAGCGCGCACGATCGCAAGTTCGATGTCGCCGTCGTTGATTTGCCTCTCAAGGTCCGCCCGCTGGCCATCGATAGTGGCGTAAGAGTCGAAGTCTTGACCGGCCCGGCGATACCGTTCTTCGGCTACGCGCCGGGCGGTCCGCAAGGCGGTCATAGCGCGGGCGACGGAGCTGTCTTCCACATCGAAGAAGGCCTGAACTGCGCTGGTGTCCGTTCCGTCAGCCCCGGCGAGCAGCGAGATCGTGAGCGTGAGTAGCGCCTCCGGATCACCGTCGAACAGGTCGGGCGTGATGTCGAAGTTATCCGCCCAGGAATCCACGTCGATCACCGACAGGTCATGCGGGGCGTCGGAATCCGGGAGCGTTTTACCGGCCCGGCTGACGGTAACCTGCCCGCCCTCGGCCTCCCGGCCGCGGTGATAGCGCTCGACGGTTAGCGGTGAGCCGTCGGAATGGACGATCTCCAGCAGGCCGCCGCATGGGGCCGAGAGCGAGCCGATGAGTGGCGGGGTGTTCATGTCGAACCCGAACAGGACCTGCCGGACGAAGTCGCGGAATGCGCCCAGATTCTCCAGGTCTGGGCCGATGAACACGTTGAGCCCGGGGGACAGGTCCGTAATATCAAGCGACTCGAACGGGCCGAACGAGTCCACAAAGACGCGCTCGATTCTCACGACCGGCCGCTCCGCCCCGGCAATAGGCGTTGGACGGCCATGTCGCGCGCGTCCCTCAAGAGCCGGGCCATCTCGCCAGGGTCGTCGTCGTCCGCGTTAGCGTTCAACG
>JACZRO010000065.1 GCA_022574675.1 Chloroflexota bacterium | reverse complement strand
ACCGGACGGGAGCGTGGGTGAGACGCTTGACCGCTCCAACCTGCGCTCTATCCAGACCCCGCAGGTGTTCCGTCTCGACGTCCTGGCCGCCGTTCTGCGGACCGTTGAGGACGTGACAGACGACGCCGCGCTCATCGAGATGGCCGGCGGCCGGGTAACCCTCTTTGACGGGCATCTCGACAACATCAAACTCACCACGCCCGGCGACATGAACCGGGCCGAGGCTATCGCCGTCCGACGGGTCGGCGTTGCGCCGTCTGCCGGCATCGCCCCCACCGGGGGCCGGTTCCGATGGGGGACCGGATTTGACGGCCACGCCTTCGCGCCCGGCGGACCGCTGCGGCTCGGTGGCGTGGAAATAGAAATTGACCGGCACCTTGAGGGACACTCGGACGGCGACGTCCTATTGCACGCGATCGCGTCCGCGATCCTGGGGGGCGCGGGCCTGGGCGACCTCGGGTCCAACTTCCCGTCTGACCAGGCCGCGTACGCCGGAATCGACAGCAGGGAGCTGCTCCGTCGCGCTGTTTCGCTGGCGGGCGGCGCCGGGTGGGTCGTGTCGCACGTCGATGCTACAATCATCGCCCAGCAGCCAAAGCTGGCTCCGTACGTGAATCGGATCGATGAATCGATCGCAGCGACGCTCTCGATTGCGGTCAATTCGGTCAACACCAAGATCACGTCGACAGACCATGTCGGCGCAATCGGAAGGGCTGAGGGGATCGCCGCACAGGCGATCGTGACGCTCTCGGCCCGGGCCGTTTCCTGAGCCCGGATTAGCACCCGGGGAAACACCATCTCCCGCGCAAGCAAGAACTAAATGAAGCTCTACAGCACCTTGACGCGCGACAAGCGCGACTTTGAACCCGCGGGCGACGCCGTCACCATTTACGTCTGCGGCATCACGACTTCCAACTCGTCCCACGTCGGCCACGCCCTGAGCGCGGTCGTGTTTGACGTGCTGCACCGCTACCTTGAATTCCGTGGCTACACGGTGCGGCGCGTCCAGAACTTCACGGACATAGACGACAAGATCATCGCAAGCGCCAGGGACCAGGGCCTGAGCACCGAAGAGGTGGCCGAGAAGTACGTCCAGGAGTTCTTCCGGGACATGGATGACCTGAATGTCCGCCGGGCGACCGAGCACCCGCGCGCCACCGAAGAGATCCCGGCGATTCTCCGCATGATCGAGGGCCTGATCGAGCAGGGCCGCGCCTACCCGGCGACCGACAACAGCGGCAGCGTCTACTTCCGGGTAAAGAGCGACCCCGAGTACGGCAAGCTGAGCGGCAGGTCTGTTGACGAACTTCTTGAGGGGGTTCGCATAGACGTCGAGCCGGGCAAGGAAGCCCCGGCCGACTTCGCGCTGTGGAAGAGCTCAAAGCCCGGCGAGCCGTCGTGGGACAGCCCCTGGGGCGGTGGCAGGCCCGGGTGGCATATCGAGTGCAGCGCAATGGCGTTGGAGTACCTCGGCGAGACGATCGACATCCACGGCGGCGGGTTGGACCTGGTGTTCCCGCACCACGAGAACGAGCTCACGCAGAGCGAGTCGTTCACCGGCCAGAAGCCGTTCGCCCGGTTCTGGGTCCACAACGGCCTGCTGCGGCTGGACGGCGCAAAGATGAGCAAGTCGCTCGGCAACCTGGTGACCGTGCGGGAGGCGTTGGAGAGTTACAGCGCCGACGCGATCAGGATGTATATCCTGACCTCCCACTACCGGAGTCCGCTTATTTACGACCAGGACAACATCGGCACGCAGGAACGCGCCGCGCGCCGGCTCCGACAGGCGGCGAGCGTCACTTCACGGGCGGATAGCGGGGATTCGATCGATCCGGCTCCATTCAGGGAGCGCTTCGTCGAGGCGATGGAAGACGACCTGAACACTCCACAGGCGCTGGCCGTGATCTTTGACCTCGCCCACGAGATCAACCGGGGCCGCGACGCCGGCCACGAGCTTGCCGGCGCCCAGGCGGAGATGCGGACCCTGGCCGATGTGCTGGGCCTCACGCTGGCCGAGCCGGCGTCAAAGGGCGGACTCTCGGACGAGGACGTGGAGGCCCGCCTCGCAAGCCGGGCCCAGGCTCGGGCGAATCAGGACTTCGCCGCCGCCGACGCGATTCGCGACGAACTGATTGAGGCGGGTGTTGTCTTGGAGGACGGGCCGGGTGGCACTATTTGGAGTCGCGTTTAGGGAGCCGCGTCCAGGGTCTGATTTCGGGCGCGGACGCCGGTGCAAGGACCGCGGTGATCATTTCTGGCGCAACGCGAGGGGTTGCGGGCGCAGGACCTCCGGCTCTGTGCCTGACGCGCCTGTGCGAGTCAGAAGCAGAGCCGGCTTGCAGGTGTTTCTGGATTCCTGTCTCCAGGGGAGTGACGGGTGTATGTGGCCGGGAGTCGGGGGGCCTACCGGCCTTTGATCTCCGGCTTGCGGCGCTCCAGAAAGGCTCTGCGGGATTCCTGGCCGTCCTCGCTTGCGAAGGCACGGCCGATGGTCTGTAGCTCGTAACGGACCTGTGCCTCGATATCGATCTTTGTCGCCTCGCGCACGACCCGCTTGGTGAGGCGTGCGGCGATGGGGGAGATGGTCGTGAGGGAGAGGCAGTACTCGGCGAGACGGTCCTGGAACTGGTCGTCCGGCACGACTTCGCCGATCAGTCCAAGGGACAACGCTTCGTCCGAGTCGACGCGCTTGTTCTCCAGCAGGAAGCGCATGGCCTTTTCATACCCGACCGCCTGGGGCAGCGTCCACGACAGCCCTCCATCGGGCGAGCCGCCGATGCGGGAGTAGCCCGGGAACAGCCATGCGCTTTCCGCAGCGAGCCGCATGTCACACGCCATGGCGATCGCCAATCCGGCGCCCGCGGCCACGCCGTTCAGCCCGGCCACCACAGGCTTATCGCAGCGCTCGCGGATCGCCAGAGGCAGGTTGCCGACCCAACCGAGGTCGTCGAGCTGGGCCTGTCGCTCGGACATCGGCCCGCGATCGTCGGCGTTGCCGTCGGGCGTGAGGTCCACTCCGGAGCAGAAAGCATCCTCGGTGCCGGTGATCGCAAGCACCCATACGTCGTCGTCCGCCGTCGCCTCGTCGATCGCCCGGACCAGTCCCCAGGCCAGCGTCTCCGAAAGGGCGTTCTTCTTGTGTGGGCGGTTCAACCGAAGGGTCCGGACGTGGCGGTCGTCCGTTATGTGGAGTTCTGGGAGCTTGGCAGTCATCCCGATTCCTTGTATCGATCCGGGTCGCCGTTCGCGGGGCGACCCCTGGCGCGTTGGGCGCATTGTAGGCGGGAAGCTCGGTTTACAAGGGTATATGGCGATGCGCCGATGCCCACATGGCGGAAGCGCGCCGCACGTACGGGCGTGGACGGAACTCCGGCGCTCAGTTAGTGCACCGGGCCACACAGGCCGCCCTGATCCCCGCCGAAACGGCGTCCCCTGCACAGGTCGCGTCGCCAGCGGCGTGCGGCAATGCGCCCCTGCCCAAAGTGGCCTAGTTGAACCGGGCGGTAAGCACCGCGATCACCGTGAAAAGGCCCGCCAGCACGATGGTGCCGCGGAAAAGGAATCGCTCGATGCCGCGCCTGGTTCGGAACGAGCTCTCCGCCTGGCCGAACAGCGTCGTGCCGGTGCCGCGCACCTGCAGAAGGATCACGACCAGGAGCGTGATCGCGATGATGATTTGCAGGACGCTAAGAAGGTTGCTATTCATCGGTACTCCGCTGTCCCCGCACCGCACCGCGGTGTCCCGAGAACACAGTGAACGGTAACAGCCTCGGAACCTCGCATCGGTTGGAAAGGGCGTTACTCAACGTTATCGCGCTGCCTTCACTTCCTCAAGAGATTGCGTTAGCAGCTCTGCCGCCACGCCGGCGTCGGCCCGGCCGCGTGTCGCCTTCATCACCTGGCCGACCAGGAACCGCACGGCCGTCTCTTTGCCGCCGATAAAGTCGTCCACAGCCTTCGGGTTGTTGTGTATCGCCTCGCGGATGACCGGCAACAGCTCGTCCGCACCGCTCACTTTCAGCAGGCCGCGCTCCTCGACGACCGTATCCGGGTCCGCGCCGGATGACCACATTTCCTCAAGCACCTGGCGAGCGTTGGCGTTGCTGATCGTCCGGGCCTGGAACAGTGCTACGAGCGCAGCAAGCTGTTCGGGTTTGATCCTGGTCTGATCGATCCTTGACGGGCCTTCGGGCGCGTTCAGCAGTCTGGCCAGCTCGCCGTTGACCCAGTTAGCCGCCTCCTTGGCGAACGCGGCGCGGTCCCCGTCGGACAGCTCCCTGGCGACCACCACCGCCTCGAAATAATCGGCCGTCGCGCGGGATGCTGTGAGCAGCGAGGCGTCGTACTCGCCGAGGCCGTATTCGTTCTTGAAACGAGCCCTGCGCTCGTCCGCGAACTCGGGCAGTGAAGACCTGATTTCCTCCACCCAGGCGCGACCGATCTCCAGCGGAGGGATGTCCGGCTCGGGGAAGTAACGGTAGTCGTGCGCCTCTTCCTTGCTCCGTTGGACCACGGTGACGCCCGCGACGTCGTCCCAGCCGCGCGTCTCCAGCGCGACGCGACCGCCGGAGTCCCAGACGCCGGGCTGACGGTCGATCTCGTACTCGAGAGCGCGCACGACGGCGCGCACCCGGTTCATGTTCTTGACTTCGACACGTTCCCGCAGCTCGTCGCTGCCGCGCGGCCGGACGCTCACGTTTGCGTCGACCCGGAAACTGCCCTCTTCCATACTCGCGGTGCCTACCCCGAGATAACGAATAATGCTCTGGAGTTTGAGGATGTACGCTTCGGCCTGCGCCGGGGATTGTATGTCAGGCTCCGACACCACCTCCATGAGGGGGACGCCGGCGCGGTTGATGTCCATGAGGGTGTGGCGGGAGTTCCCGTTGGCGCTCTCGATGTGGAGAAGGCGGGCGACGTCCTCCTCCATGTGAACGCGAGTGATGCCGATGCGTATCTCGGGCTCGCCTTCAGGCTGGACCGTCATCCATCCGTCGTAGCAGATCGGCACGTCAAACTGCGAGATCTGGTACCCCTTCATCAGGTCGGGATACGGGTAGTTCTTGCGGTCGAACTTCGTGATCTCGGCGATTTTGCAGTTGAGGGCGAGGCCGATCTTGATGGCAGACTCGACCGCCACGCGGTTGACGACCGGGAGCACCCCGGGCAGGGCCAGGCAGATGGGGCAGACGCGCGTGTTCGGCTCGGCCGACTGATAATCAGCCCCGCACGAACAGAACATCTTGCTCTTCGTGCTCAGCTGGACGTGGACTTCAAGTCCAATTACGGGCTCGTACTCCACAGTCGGGTCGGCTCCTGACGCGGAAAATCGATGGGTTTTTCAAGGGGCGCAGGCGGCTGCAAGAACGCCGAAACTGCGGTCACAAGTATAACTCAGTGGACACGGCGATGACCTTCGTGGGCCGTACGTAAGGCGACCGGATCGCCGGTTCGCGGCCGCGGGAAACTTCCGCCGTGGGACCGTACCGGACGGCGGCTTTTGGGATAGTCGCCTAGCCGGGTGTGGGCCAGGCGCCGCGGCCGACGAGGGGAACGAAGGCGCAGGCGCCCAGGTTCTTCGTTTCGTGGCCGGTGTCGGTTTTCGTAACCAGCAGCAGGTCCTGCATTCCGAGCGGTCCAGTGGGCACGACCATGCGGCCGTGCACGCGTAGTTGTTCAAGGAGCGCCAACGGAAGCTCCGGCGCCCCTGCGGTGACCAGCATCCCGTCGTACGGCGCGTCCTCCGGCCAGCCGAGCTCTTCGACGGCCTGCTCGACGCGCACGTTGTGATAGCCGAGCCGCGACAGGCGCGTTCTGGCCTCTTCGGTCAGGCCTGGGATCCGCTCCACGGTGATCACCTCGTGAACCAGTAGCGACAGAACCGCCGCCTGGTATCCGGAGCCTGTGCCCACTTCCAGGATGCGATCGCCGGGCCGCGTCTGGAGCGAAGATGTCATCTGGGCCACGATCAACGGCTGCGAGATGGTCTGCCCATCGCCGATGGGAAGGGCGATGTTCAGGTAGGCATCGGAAACGATGTTCGCCGGAACGAACTCCTCGCGTGGGACGCGTCTCATCGCCGCGAGAACGCGTTCGTCGTTCACCCGTTGCGACAGCGAGCCCACCAGGTCAGCCCGGGCCACCGTGAATCTGTCTGTATCTTCGTCCCGGCGCGGCATGAATGGAGCATAACCGTCACCAATGTAATGATCGCCGGCCAGGGCGTGTCGCATTCGTAACGTTCGGTAATCCGGTGTGGGCGAGGCGTAAGGAGCGAGTTTTGCTGCTGTCTGCCGACTACCGGATGTCCGGGGGGGCTGTTCATCCGACAGTTACAACGGGGCCCGGCGTAAAGGAGGGACAAATGGCTTACATCGACCCGGTAGAAGTCTCGCCCGATGTTTACACAGTTCTTTTTGAGAACGACGCCGTGCGCGTCCTCGACATGACCCTGCCCGCGGGCCAGTCGGATGTCGAGCACTCACACACGGCCGAGACGGTCATCTTCTTGAAGGGCGGCAAGGCCCACATAGCGCTCCCGGACGGCGACGCGATGGACGCGGAGCTTCCGGACTGCCACATCATGTGGCATGAGGCCTGGACGCACACGGTAACCAACACCGGCGACACCGAGATCAAGGCGATCATCGTGGAGTCGAAGGGCTAGACCTGGCCGCGATCAGAGGAACCGAAGCCGTCCCCGTCTCATTCCGCGGGCGGCTTTCTTGTGACTGGCGTGTACGGGAACCACTAAATAACTATGTGAAACTGAAAGGTTTTCGCCCGGTATGGGTGAACGACTTCTGCCTGCCGGCGCGTCGCAGGGCCAGTGGTCGTTCGCCCCCCCGTCTATTTCCCACACAGGTTGTAGTCACCGGAGGGCACCCCATGCGCGCCCGGCGGGAGAGAGGGTTCCGGGGAAATCACTATGTTGATCGGCCGAGCCGTTCCGGGACGGTGAACATACCTCGTTACGAAATTCGTTGACACCTCCCCGAGGCGTGTTTACCCTATTGTTGACCTTTTTGGTCAAGATTAAATTATTGACAGTTCCGGTACGATTGGATTGAACGTAAGAAGACGGGCGTTCGTCATCGTGTCAGAGCCGGAATAACCAGCACGGAAGCAACCGGAGGCGCGTCGCTTGGCAACCCCCAACACCATCTCCCGGAAGAGCGATCTCTCCGCTGGCGAGTACAAGTGGGGCTTCGTCACCGAAGTCGAGGAAGACTTCGCTCCCAAAGGGCTGAGCGAGGACATCGTCCGGCTCATCTCCGCCAAGAAGGACGAGCCGGAGTGGCTGCTTGAGTGGCGGCTGCGGTCGTACAACCACTGGGTGAAGATGGCGAAGACGCAGGGCGAGCCCACCTGGGCAAAGATCCGCTATCCGACCATCGACTACAACGACATTTACTACTACGCCGCGCCGAAGTCGTCGCAGGGAAAGGCGCCGGAGAGCCTGGACGATGTCGACCCGGAGATGCTCGCCACGTTCGAGAAGCTCGGCATTCCGTTGCAGGAGCGTGAGAAGCTCGCCGGGGTGGCGATCGACGCCGTGTTTGACAGCGTCTCCGTGGCGACCACCTACACGAAGCAACTGGGCGAGTTGGGGATCATATTCTGCTCCTTCAGCGAGGCTGTGAAGAACCACCCGGACCTTGTCCAGAAATACCTGGGCTCGGTCGTGCCTTACAGCGATAACTTCTTCGCAACGCTCAACTCGGCGGTCTTCAGCGACGGGTCGTTCGCCTACATTCCGCCGGGCGTCCGGTGCCCGATGGAGTTGATGACCTACTTCCGGATGAACGCCGAAGGCACGGGACAGTTTGAGCGAACGCTGATAATCGCCGACAAGGGCGCGTACGTGAGTTACCTGGAGGGGTGTACGGCGCCTTTCCGTAAGACCAGCCAGTTGCACGCGGCGGTCGTAGAGCTGGTGGCCCTTGAGGACGCCGAGATCAAGTACTCCACCATCCAGAACTGGTTCCCCGGGACCAAGGAAGGCGAGGGCGGGGTCTACAACTTTGTCACGAAGCGCGGAATCTGCCGCGGAGCTAACTCCAAGATTTCATGGACGCAGGTCGAGACCGGGTCTGCGATCACCTGGAAGTACCCGAGCGTGATACTCCAGGGAGACAACTCGGTCGGCGAGTTCTACTCGGTTGCGCTGACCAACAACTACCAGCAGGCCGATACGGGCACGAAGATGATCCACATCGGCAAAAACACGAAGAGCACGATCGTCGCCAAGGGGATATCCGCCGGGCACGGCCAGAACACCTATCGCGGCCAGGTCAAGATCATGCCCAGCGCCGAGAACGCCACCAACCACACGCAGTGCGACTCACTGCTGGTAGGCGATAAATGCGGCGCGCACACGGTGCCTTACATCGAGGTCCGGAACCCCACCGCCCGGCTCGAGCATGAGGCTTCCACTTCCAAGGTGTCGGATGACCAGCTTTTCTACCTGAGGTCACGCGGCCTGTCCGAGGAGGAGGCTCACCACATGATCATCACCGGGTGGACCCGGGACGTGATCAAGGAGCTTCCGTTCGAGTTCGCGATGGAGGCCTCGCAACTCCTGAAGGTCTCGCTCGAAGGGGCCGTTGGATAAAACGATTCTTACGTGTGCCGGCGCGCTTATCCGTATAGGCGCGCGCTCGTCCGGCTTTCACCTGCCAAACCCAGATTCGACTCCCCATCCGCCATACAGCCAGAGGTAATCAACTCACCAAGCGATGCTTCAAGTAACCGACCTTCACGCGTCCGTGATTGGCGCGGGCGACACCGAGATTTTGAAAGGCCTGTCGCTCACCATTGAGGCGGGCGAGGTCCACGCCATCATGGGCCCGAACGGCAGCGGCAAGAGCACGCTCGCCAACGTCTTGCTGGGACGTCCGGACTACGTCGTCAACTCGGGGACCGTCGAGTTTGACGGCGAAAACATCCTCCAGATGTTTCCGGAACAGAGGGCGCTGCGCGGCATGTTCCTGGCATTCCAGTATCCGGCGGAAGTCCCCGGCGTCAGGCCCTGGCAATTCCTCAAGGCGGCGCTGGACGCACGGAGAAACTTCGCCGGCGAAGAGCCGATGAGCGTGCGCGACTTCACCAAACTCTTCGATGACAAGGTCAAGGCCGTCGGCATCGACCCGGACCTGGTCAAGCGCTCCCTGAACGAGGGTTTCTCCGGTGGCGAGAAGAAGCGGCACGAGATGCTTCAGCTCGAGATACTGGAACCCCGCCTGGCGATTCTCGACGAGACCGATTCCGGGCTTGACGTGGACGCGCTTCGCATCGTGGCGGAGGGAGTGAACAACCTGCGGAGCCCGGACCGCGCATTCCTGATCGTGACCCATTACCAGCGCCTGCTCAACTATGTCGAACCTGACGCCGTACACATTCTGATCGACGGCAAAATCGTCGAGACCGGCGGTCCAGAGCTTGCCCTCAAGGTCGAGAAGTCAGGCTACGAGCAGTACGCCACGGCCGCCGCCGGTTGATCGCACGCAGTTTCCCGAGCCCCCACCGGATCCACAACGTAAAGACAGACAGGTAAAACGTAACGATGACGCTGGCTACCGCCAGGGGCGAGAAGTACCTCGCTGACTTCAAAGCGCTGAAAGAAGCACGCCCGGCCCCGGACTGGCTGGAGGAACTTCGGCAGCGCGGCTGGGACCACTTCAACTCTGTCGGGTTCCCGACCGAGCGCCGCGGCAACGAGCTGTTCAAGTACACCAACCTGACTCCCCTCGACCGTGGCACGTTCGAATTCCAGATCGGGCAGCGTGTGGCCGTGAGCCCCGAGACGCTCCGTGAGCGGGCGCCCTGGAGCGACGACTGGACGACCCTGGTGTTCATAGACGGCTGGTACTCGGAAGGGCTATCCCGGCCGGCCGCCGATGCCGGTGTCACGGCTCTCAACTTTGCCGACGCGGAAGATCGCCAACCTCTGCGTGAACACCTGGCGCGCTACGCCACTGTTGACGAGAGTGCGTTCATGGCGTTGAACACTGCCTTTCTCGCCGATGGGGCGTATGTGCGGATACCGGACGACGTCCAATCGAAAACGCCCATCCACCTGCTATTTGTGACGACGCCGGGCGGTTCCCGGGCGACCTACCCGCGGACGCTCGTCGTTGCCGGGACCAACTCCCGGTCCAGCGTGATCGAAAGCTACATCAGCCTCGGCGATGAAGCGTGTTTCACTGCGCCGGTCGCCGAGTACGTTCTTGAGCCCGGCGCCGGCATAGACCACCTCCGCGTGCTTGTGGAAAACGAGCAGACGTTCCACATCGGCACAACGCGCGTTTACCAGTCGAACGACTCTACGTTCAGCTCTATCTCGTTCGCGACCGGCCCGAGGATCGGGCGAAACGATCTCCACACGTTGCTGGACGCGCCCGGCGCCGAGTGCACGCTGCACGGCCTGTACCTGACCACGAACCGGCAGCAGATCGACAACCACGTCTCCACCACCCACGCCAAACCGCATGGCACAAGCCACCAGTTTTACAAGGGCGTGCTTTCCGGTAATTCTCGGGCCGTTTTCAGCGGTCGAGTGCTCGTCGAGAAGGACGCCCAGAAGTCGGTGGCGGACCAGAGAGACCTCAACCTCATCCTGTCGCACGGCGCCGAGATCGACACGAAGCCGAGCCTGGAGATCTACGCCGACGACGTGAAGTGCTCGCACGGCGCGACCGCCGGCCACGGGGACCCGGCCGCCCTCTTCTACATGCGGTCCAGGGGCATCGATGAGGCGACCGCTCAGGCGATGCTGGTGCGCGGGTTCGCCGCAGAGATCGCGGACGAGATCGGCGTCGAGGCGCTGCGTGAGTACGTGCAACGCGTGATCGAAGATACGATCCCACTTCTGCTGGCGGAGGCCGACTGATGGCCGCCGGCGCTCACCTGGACGTCGAGAGGATTCGCGCCGATTTCCCGATACTGGCGCGGAAGGTGAACGGACACCCGCTTGTGTACCTGGACAACGCGGCGACGTCTCAAAAGCCGCGGCAGGTGATCGAGTCGCTTGTCGACTACTACGAGCGCTATAACTCGAACGTCCATCGCGGCGTCCATACCCTCAGCATCGAGGCTACCGACGCTTACGAGGACGCCCGCGGGAAGGTGCAACGGTTCATCAATGCGCCGTCTCCACAATCGGTCATCTGGACGCGCAACACCAGCGAGTCGCTGAACCTCGTCGCCTATGCGTGGGGTGACGCCAACGTCGGGCCGGGTGACGAGATCGTCATTACGGCGATGGAGCACCACTCCAACATCGTGCCCTGGCAGCAACTGGCGTTCCGGACGGGCGCGACCCTCAAGATCATCCCGGAGACGGAGACCGGCCGTCTCGATATGGAGCAAGCCGCCGAACTGATAACCGAGCGCACGAAGATCGTGGCCGCCACGCACATGTCCAACGTGCTTGGAACGGTGATCGACGTGAAGACGCTCGCCGCCGCCGCCCACCGGGTCGACGCCGTGATGGTCGTGGATGGCGCGCAGTCGGCGCCGCACATGCCGGTCGATGTCCAGGACCTGGACTGTGATTTCTTTGCGTTCTCGGCACATAAGATGCTCGGCCCAATGGGGATCGGCATCCTGTACGGCCGCCCAGAAATCCTGGAGGCGATGCCTGCGTGGATGTTCGGCGGCGACATGATCCTGGAAGTCACGTACGAGGACGCCAGTTGGAACGACCTGCCGTACAAGTTCGAGGCGGGAACGCCCAACGTTGCCGATGCGATCGCCACCGGCGTCGCGGCCGACTACCTTTCCGCCCTCGGCATGGAGAACGTGTGGGCGCACGAGCGGCAGCTAACTCAGTACGCCCTCGACAGGTTTGCCGAGCTTGAGCCGATCCGGCTCCTGGGGCCGCGCGAAGTGGACTCGAAGGGCGGGGTGATTTCCTTCTTCCACGATTCCATCCACTCGCACGACCTGGGCACCGCCCTGGACCAGCTCGGGATAGCGATCCGCACCGGTCACCACTGCGCTATGCCGCTAATCCGCAGTCATGACATCGTGTCCGCCGCCCGGGCCAGTTTCTACATCTACAACACCGAGGACGAAGTGGACGTCTTGATCGATGGGCTCAAAGAGGCCGACCGATACTTCTCGAAGGCGGGCGTTGCCTGATGCAGCGCGGCCTGGGGGACCTGGACGAGCTCTACCAGGATGTGCTCCTGGATCACTACCGGAATCCACGCCGTACCAGGCGGTTGGAATCTCCCGACGCCGAGGTAGATGCGATCAACCCGTTTTGCGGCGATGAGATCCATTTGCAGTTGCTCATGGGTGACGGCCGGGTGTCCAAGATCAGCGTTACCGGACAGGGCTGTTCGATCAGCCAGGCGGCCGGGTCTCTGCTGGCGGAGATCGTCGACGGTAAGACGCCCGATGAGGCGCGCGAGTTGCGGGAGTTGTTTCGCGGGCTGATGACGGGCGAAGAGTTGACCGATGAGCAGGCCGACCGCCTGGAAGACAACCTCGCGCTACAGGGCGTTCGCAGGTTCCCGGTCCGCATCAAGTGCGCGCTGTTGTCGTGGTCAGCGCTGAGTGACGCACTGGATAAGGTGTCTCCCGCCGGGTAGGCCTCGGTGGGGCGGTTATCCCGGCGGGGCGAACGGCTCCTCGTGCACTGAGGCTCTCGAAGCCTGTGCTGAGTTTGCCGAAGTAGACCGGGAGTGTCCTCAACGCTCAATATCCGCGTTTGCCCCATGGACGAAATTCGTCCATGCACCCCTCACCCCAACCCTCTCCCGCATGGGGAGAGGGGGCAAATTAGATGCGGCCGCGCTAGTCAACGACAACGCGTAGGGGCGAATGACTATCTGCCCTTCATCGGTCCCTCAAGAGCCTCAGGATATGGCACGAACTCCCATGCGATCATCCTGAGTCGCAAGCGAAGGATCTCCCGGCTCTCTATCCATCCGGCTCGAATCTATATCCAACGGTCTATCGCGCGTCCCTAAACAGGCTCCGCTACAAACACCGGGATCAACCGATCCGTCTTCTCCTGGTACTCCGCGTACGGCGGGTAGGCCTCAACAGCCAGATCCCAGAGCCGACTTCTCTCGTCTGATTCCGGTAGCTCCCTGACCCGCATCGAGTAAACATTCGTAGCGTCACGAATCTCGACATTCGGTTCGGCCTTCAAGTTGTGATACCAGAGTGGGTGCTCGACCGCGCCGCCCTTGGAGGCCACCAGTACGTAGTTGGCTCCGTCGGCCACGCGCATCAGCGGGGTCTTGCGAATTGCGCCGGTCTTGTGGCCGGTGTTGGTCACGATGATTACCGGTAGCCCTGAGTCCCTGAGCGTCAGTGCCTGGGTACCGTTACTGCCCTCGTAAAGCTCAACTTGGTCCGCAACCCACTGACTTGGGCTAGGAATGTATTCAGCCATAACTTCAGTTGTCCTTTGCTCGTTTGATCGATTTCAGGTGGTTGTCTCGGGCGTTACTTCGTCACCGTCGTCCGTGCGGCGCATGGTTTGGATTACCGCGTACAGATAAAGAAGCCAGATCGGGAGGGTGGTGAGGGAGAGCGACAGCTTCTCACCGGGCTGCTCATTTCTGAAAGCGTCTACCGGGTCCAACACTGCATAGCGGAACGTCTCGAACATGGCCTGAGGTAGGAACACGATCGTGATTATTCCAAAAGTTATCGTGACCAGGACCAGATAAACGCGACTGAGCAGGCTCTCCTTCTCTTCCCCGGTTTCCAGCCAGCGCCTACCGGCAAAGTGAGAACCCCAGATAAGGACACCGATAAACAGGAAGCTGAATCCCTGGATCAACCCTTCATCCTTCGCCCTTTCCAGCCCCACTCGACGCCGTTCCGCCTCTTGCTCCAGGTCCAATGCCTCCCGTTCGGTCTGGAATAAGACCAGTTCGTCCAGTTCATCATCGGTCAGCTGTTGCCTGTCCTTGATTTCCAGCGGAGAAAGGGGGCGAGGAACATCATCGGACGCCAGTCGGACATAAACCGGGTTGTAGCTGAACTGGTTGCTTCCCATCGAGGCGAAGCCGGCTCTCAGGAGGTCCGATGCTCCCTGAGTCATCACCAACAATCCTGCGACGACGACTATTAGTAGATAAAGGCGGACCAGAAATCTGAGATTTACGTTGATCGGCTCACGGGCTCGCATCTTGACGAACAGGAATACGCCACCGGTGATGACGGCGACGATGGCGATTAATACGACGAAGGCGAATATCACCGCCCAGATAACTTCCAAGTGTCAGGAACCTCCGGCTTTGGCGTGGTTGAGTCGTACACCGCGGATCCGGCCTGTCGGTCGGAATTCCATGGGGCTCATTAACGTAGGACGTTGGCGGGATGATAAATGTTCCCGAAGGTGGACCCCGTCATCCTGAAGTCGATTCCAGGCGATACCTTTTGTACGGGTGGCGGACCTGCGTCCGCCATTAACCTCTCACTCCGGGCGGATGGTACAGACCAGTGTAGGCGGCGACGCCCTAGCGCCCTTCCTCTACCTGGACTTTCTGCCAGTCGTAATCGACGTCTCCGTCGTAGAAGCGGTCCGGGTGCTCGATGGCCCAGAGTTGCTTGCGCATGTTCCAGTGGTCGGGCTCGACCTTCATCCCCTCACGCCAGATGGCCGCGGCGCCCTCCGTGTCACCGGCGTGGTAGAGCGACAGGCCGCGCTCGAAGTGGTCGAGGCTCGCGACGTCGACAGCGCCCTTCACCGGGGTTTCGTCTGTCAGTTTGAGTTCGCCGTTTAAC
>JACZRO010000064.1 GCA_022574675.1 Chloroflexota bacterium | reverse complement strand
AGCTCTTCCCGTTTACCAGCACGCCGACGACCGACCCCGAGACGGAGGAGATCGGCTCGCTCCACGCCCGGCTCGACGCGCGCGGGAGCGACCTCAAGGTCTTCTACACGAACACGTCCGCCGAGTATCACCGCGGCGACGCGTCGCTGCTGCACACCGACCCCGACGGGACGCGCGACGTCGACCCGGGTCCGAACACGCGCATCTACCACTTCACCGGCACGGAGCACGGCCTCGGCATGTGGCCGCCGACCGACACCGCGGTGGCGGGAGAGGCCGGGCAGGACCGCTCCCAGAACCTGCGGAACATCGTCGATTACGCGCCGCTGCTGCGCGCCTGCCTGGTCAACCTGGATAGCTGGGTCGCGGACGGCGTCGAGCCTCCGCCGAGCCGGCACCCCAGACTGGACGCCGGCAGCGCGGTCCCAACAGGGCAGCCGGCCACGGTGTTTGACCGCATTCCCGGCGCTAACTACCCGGGCCACCACGCCGACCCGCGTCGACGCGACTTCGGGCTGTTGGAGACTCGCGAGCAGGTAACAACCTTTCCGCCCCGTGTCGGCAAGGTGTTCGGATCGCTGGTGTCGGCGGTAAACGCCGACGGCAACGAGGTCGCCGGGGTGACATTGCCGGAGGTCGCCGTGCCGATCGCTGCGACGACGGGCTGGACGCTTCGACATCCCGCAATAGGCGGCGCGACGCAACTCCTGGTGTTCGGCGGCGGGACGATTCCGTTCGCAGCGACACAAGCCGAACGGAAGGTGACCGGGGATCCGCGGCTGTCTATCGAGGAGCGATACGCCTCCAGAGACGTGTACCTGGAGCGCGTGCGGGCGGCCGGCGAGGCGTTGGTGGCGGAGCGCTACCTCCTGGAGGAGGACATCGAGGTGTCCGTGGCGCAGGCCACCAGGTACTGGGACTGGTTTGCGGCCGAGTAAGTTAACCCGATCACCGCTTTCGCTTGCTCCCTATTGGCGTTCGTCTCCCGTTTCGCGTCGGCTTGACGGGGACCCAGGACCCGCCGACGGTCCTGCCGGGAGCCCCGGCCGTATAATCCCGGCTTCCCGTCCGACAACGTTTCACCGATCGCGCCCCCCGGTCGCTCACACGGGCCGCGCCAGGGGCCGGATTCAAGCCAATACAAGGACCCAGCATGCCGAATCATCCGCCAACTCCCGCTCCGGCCCTCACCCGGGAGCTTGTCGACGGCTTGATGGCTATCAACTCGACGGCCGTGCTGGACGTGCTCGCCCGTAACGGCTTCGCTCCGCACTACATGTACATGCCAAATATCCGGAACCTCACACCGGGGCGGCGCCTGGTCGGCCGGGCGGTGACGGTTCGATTCGTCCCGTTCCGGGCAGACGTTGAGGCGAAGAAGCCCGCCGGAGAAGAGTCGCCGGAGTACGCCGCGTTCGAGGAGGCCGGCCCGGGCGACGTGATCGTTATGGAGTCGATGCGCGACAAGCGGATGTCGATAGGCGGGGACGTGAAGTTCCTGCGGTTGAAGCAACGCGGCATCGCCGGTCTGATCTGCGACGGCGGCGTGCGCGACATGCACGTGGTCAAGGACTACGGGCCGGCATTTTTCGGGTTGGACCAGACGTCCAACCTCGGGACCACGTTCGGCTTTCCGTTCGAGACCAACGGCACGGTGAACGTGGACGGCGTGCTGGTGCAGCCGGGGGACTACCTCCACGCGGACGACGACGGCGTGGTGGTGATCCCGCGCGAGGTCGCTGCGGACATCGCCCGGAAGGCGATCGAGTACGACGAGATGGAGGAGTGGATCCGCGCCCGGATTGACAGGGAGAACCTGTCTCCGGGCAGGTACTACCCGCCGGACGACGACACCATCGCCGAGTTCAAGAAGTGGAAATCCTTGAACGCCGGTTAGGGAACGGCGGATAGGCCGCGCTATGTCTCCGGGCGATCGGAGAGCGTGATCCGAGACAGCCAGGCGTTCTCGCCGCGCCTCGGGTCCGGGTCGAACCCTCCGACCCACTCGTGCGCCAGCCAGTTGGTCACCCGCGCCGACACCGTGAACCGGTGAGCGCCTTCGAGGATCCGGAACTGCGCGTCCAACAGCGTGCGCATGCGCTCCGCCGGGTCCAACTGTCTCGACTGGAGCTCGATAAGGGCGTCGAGCTCCCCCGACGCGAATCCCGTCGTATTCCACAGACCGGCGGAGTGATGGACCGAGAACAGGTCGCCACTCACGCCGTCAACCGGCGCCTGCGCGCCCACGAACACCTGGTACTCGCCGCCGATCCACACGCGGTCCGCGAAGTCACGCGTCGTCACCTCGCGGATCGTGCTATCGAAACCGAGCGTTGCGAGCGCCTCCGCCACGCGCCGGGCCTGGAGCAGATACGCATCCCCGAACTGCCCGACTGTTATCTCGATCGGCCCGGCCGGCTCGACGCCCGATTCCGATACCAGCTCGACCGCCCGTTCAGAATCGGCGAAAGCCGTCCGCATGGCGTCCTCACTGAGCAGCCACGAGGCGCGCGGGCTGGGGATGCCCAGCGTCACCGCCCCGTTTCCCTCCCACACGTCTTCCAGGTCGCTCCACGGGTCCATCGCCCGGAACACCGCCTGCCGGAACAGGCGCGAGTCGAACGGCGCCACCGCTGTGTTGAGGGCTATCTCGGCCCCGGTCCCGGAATTGAGGACCGACTTCAGCGTCACCCCCGGGAATGATCGAAGCGCACGTGTCACCTCGCTGGACGATGCATCTGTAATGTCCAGCAGGCCGGTGCGGAACGCGGCGATCCTGGTGCTGGCGTTCGGTATGAACGAAATCTGCAACCCGTCCAGTCCGGGGAGGCCCGGCTCAAAGTAGTCCGGGTTCCGGTCATACGCGGCGGTCACCGTCGTGGTCTCTATCCAGATCCAGGGTCCGCTGCCAACGTTCGGCCCCCGTAGCAGGTCCCCGTTCACCGCGACGGCCTCCGGCGCGACCACGCGCGTCCGGCCATCCGCGAGATTGAGCAGAAGGTCGGCGTCCAGGCCGTCGATCTCCAGAACGAGAGTCCTGTCGTCGACCGCCGTGATCGCGCCGATCCCGGTCAGCAGGTCTCCGTTGGGGCTCCCGGGCGCTCGTTGACGCTCCAGGCTGAAGGCAACGTCCGACGCCAGCAGGGATCGCCCGTCAAGAGGCGCTATCCGCTGCCATGTCACGTCCGGCCGCAGTGTGATGCGCAGTTTGTCCGCGTCAACGATCTCCCAGCTCTCGCACAACTCGCACTCGACGAGATCCCCGGACTCGCCGGCCGCGTTCCTGAACAGCCGGCTGTAGATCAACCCGATGCCCCAGGTGGAGACGGACGGGGATACCTCGCGGTGGACGTCGAAATGCGGCCCCGCTTCCGGCACCGAGAACCTGAGCACGCCACCCCCGACGTCCGCCGGCGGCGTAACAGGTGTGGCGCTGAGGGAAGGCGAGGCCGTAGCCGCGGGCGTCGAGATCGCGCCCCCATCGGTACTCGGAGTCGGAGTGGGAGACGGATTCACCGGCGCCGGGGTGGAGGCCGGCGCGGCGGTGAGAGGAACGTCGCTGCCGGGCGAACTACACGCCGCCGCCACCGAAACGGCCATCAGCGCGGCCGCGACCGCCAGGGAGCGAAAGAAGGGCCGGTTGCGGGGGACGCGAGAATTTTGGGGGGAAAGTATCGAGGATGGCAATGGAGTGAAACGGGAGGCGGTACGATTGATCGCTGCGATTCAGTGTACGGACGGCGCCGGTGCGCCGCCTCATTTAACGATCACGGAACCGGGACCTTATCGCGGTCCCCTGACCGGAAAACAGCGTTGTTCATCGACCTTCATACGCACATCGACCAGTACGAGCCCGGCGAGTTGCCCGGGATCTTATCGCGCGCCCGGGAGGCAGATGTCGGGGCGATCATCGCCGCAGGCGTGACGGTCGAAAGCACGCGTCGTTGCATCCAACTGGCGAACGAGTTCGATCACGTATTTGCCGGGGTCGGCGTTCACCCCTCGGACCTGGCGGGCGAGCTGGACAGCGCCACCCTGGACGAGTTGCGCCGGTTGGCTGCCGATGACCGGGTGGTCGTGATGAGCGAGGTCGGCCTCGATCACCAGGACCGTTCCCCGGACCGCGCCATGCAAGAGCGCGCCTTTCGAGCGCAGATCGGCATCGCCCGCGAGGCGGAGTTGCCCGTGGTTTTTCACATGCGATTCGCGACGGCCGACATGTTGCGGGTGCTGCGGGAAGAGCACGTGTCCGACCTCGGCGGAGCAGCGCATTACTTCCAGGGCGACCGTGACGAGGCGGCGGCCATCATCGACCTCGGCTGCTACATATCCCTCGCAAAGCCGCTACTCCGGCTGCCGGAGTTGCAGGAAGTCGCCCGTCACCTCCCGCTCGACTCGATAGTGCTCGAGACCGACTGCTACCCGCAGCCGTTCAAAGGGAAGCGTGAGAACTGGACGGAGCCGAAAGACGTGCCGGTGGTTGCGGCGAAACTGGCGGAACTGAAAGCCATCGACGTCGCTGAGGTGATGGAGGCGACGACCGCCAACGCCCTCGCCATGCTCGGGCGAAGGGCGGATCGCGTCGCCGCAGTTCTGTAAACGGGGGAGGCCCCGGCGCCGCCAGCCCCAGCCACACCGGGCGCCCCGAGCCGGCACAAGGCTCGACGTCGCGTTCACCCTCGGCCAGCCTGCGAAACGCGCCGCGTTCCCGGCCGGCCCGCTCGTATAATTCGATCGTCCGCCGGAACAGGCCGGTGGGTCAGGACCAGCCAGGGCCTTCCTTCAAAGATGCGAACAATGCCGAACGTGTGTCAGACCGCGTTCAAAGAGTGGGCCGTCACGATCGATGCGCTCGCGCGCGGCGAGCAGATCCTTCTCCTGCGAAAAGGCGGCATCCACGAACCGGACCGTCACTTCCGGGTCGAGCACGACCGGTTTCTCTTCTATCCCGGGTATCTCCACCAGAATGCGGCGCTCTTGAAGCCGGAATACCGGTCGCGGCTGACGGCGGAGCCGGACGCTTCACGTGCACCGGACGCTTCACGTGCAATAGAGAAACAGCCTGACCCGGAGTTCGTCACCTTCAGCCTGTACGCCGAGGTCGCCGACGTAATCCAGCTTGATTTCCAGGATTCGTCTGATTCCCCTGATTCAGAGCGTGCCGCGGCGGCGCTTGAGCCGTTTCACATCTGGGCGCCGGGGTTCGCACTGAAGCGCGTCCACTGGAAGCCTCGTCATCCGCTCAATGTCATCCTCCTTCGTTGTTACTCGCTCGCCGAGCCGGTCTCCCTTCCGGTCACGCCGGAGTACAGCGGTTGCACTTCATGGGTCGACCTCGGGCGAGATGTGCCGCTCGGCAAGCTGACGCCGGCGCTTTCGGACGATGAGTTCGAACGCCGCGTGTCCGATATAAGAAACGCCCTCGCGTCCACCCCCGCCGCCGTTTGACGGCCGGCTCCACAGCCTTCCCCCGAAACAAAAGGCACGAAAGGCCCACCGATTGAAATACCGGACCCTCGCCGGAACCGACCTCAAGTTATCTACCGTCGGATTCGGCGTCTGGAGTATCTCCACCGGCTGGTGGGGTTCCGTCGATAAACGCTCCGGCGAAGCGCTGTTGAACCGGGCCTTCGAACTCGGCGTTACGTTCTTTGACACCGCCGACACCTACGGCGACGGTTACGGTGAAGAGGTGATGTGCGACGCGCTTTCCGCGCACCGCCAGGAGATCATCATCGGCACCAAGTTCGGCTATGACCTTGAGGCGCCGCGCGAGGGTCACCAGGAACGGCCGCAGAACTGGGACCCGGAGTTCGTCATTGAGGCGTGCAACAGGTCGCTTAAACGCCTCGGCACTGACTACATCGACTTCTACCAGGCCCACAACGCACGCATGTCTGCGATAGAGCGGGACGACCTGTTCGACACACTGGACGGGCTTGTTAAGGCCGGGAAAATCCGGTGCTACGGCGTCGCCGTCGGCCCGGACATCGGCTGGGTGGAGGAAGGGGAGTTCACTCTCCAGGAACGACGCGTCCCGGCGCAGATCATCTACAACGTCTTCGAACAGGAGCCGGGCCGCCGGTTCATCGAGGTCGCGACGAAAGAGGGCGTCGGGGTCGTCAGCCGGGTGCCCCACGCCTCAGGGCTGCTTGACGGGACCTACACGCGCGACACGCCGATCGAGTTCGACCCGGACGACCACCGTACCTATCGTAAGAAGGAGTGGCTTGAGAAGGGCCTCAACAAGCTGGACGAGATCCAGTTCCTTTTCGAGGACCGGGACGGGACGATAGGACAGGTCGCAATCCAGTTTGTATTGAAGCCGGAGATAGTGGCGTCCGTCCTTCCGACCATGACCGGCGTCGAGCAACTCGAAGAGTTCCTGGCAGCGGCCGATCTTGGCGACATGGATGACGAGGCGCAGGCGCGACTGGCCGAGATGTACGACGACAATTTTGGCCAGGGATCGCACGACCCGATCAAGTCCAGCATGACTGCGTCCGGCTACCGCGAGTAGCGCCGCCACATACCCTGAGTAGAGCCGGCGGCCCCCCGGGGTAGAGCGGTTCATTCCTGGGAGGCGGCGGCCGCTCCCCCGGCGTCGCTCCCTTCGCGCCGACTCCGACGGCCACGTCTGCCCCGGCCGCGCCGTCGGCTCCGCCCGTCAGCTGCGGCGCGCTTGAGCTCCGCCTCCAGCATGGTGAAATCCTTCTGGGGGATGATGTGGAGCGTCCCGATAAGCGCCAGCTGCCACATCTCCGGCGGCCACTTGCGGACGTACTCAAGCCGCGGGCCGACCTGCATCGCATCGACCCACTTTTCTTCCTCGACTACCACGTCGGCTCGCATCTTCACCCGGTGCGGGAAGTCTTCCGACTCACTGTGGTGATTCCAGATCCGCTCATGGTCTTCAAAGTGCCCGGAGGTGAGAGTGGTGGACGCGGCAAACGCTTGCCGGTCTGAGATGTAGAAGATCATGCGGTCGTCGACGGCCATGCGAACCGCCTTCCGGCGTTGCCGTGTGTCGACGCCCTGCACGCTGAAACCCAGGTCGCGTGTGGTCTGGAAGTTTTCCCTGGTTGACGACAGCAGCCAGTAGGTCTTGCCCATATAGCTCCGCTTCAGGCGCTGAAATCGCGCGGCTTGTCGACGCCGTCTTGCCGGCAATCGTAGCACCGGAATCGGGCGCCCAGAACGGGATCAACAGCGCCGCCGCGCCGGGCATGCGAGCCGGAGTCGCTCCTAATGGCTGGTCGATTGGGCGGCGCGGAATGATGCGCTAACGTCGGTCCGTTCGGGCAGCGGTATCGGCGCGCCCTCGGACACCGGCAGACGGAGCGTGAACACACTGCCGGCTCCCAATTCGCTTTTGAGTTCCAACGCACCGCCGTGGAGCTCCGCAAGGTAACGGGCGATGCTCAACCCGAGGCCGGTGCCGCCGTGCTGCCGACCGTCCGCGTTCTTGCTCCGGTAGTAAGGCGAGAACACGAGTTCTTGCTCATCCTGTGGGATACCTTCTCCGGTGTCCGTCACGCGAACGATTCGCGCATCTCCCTCGCTGAATATGTCCACGGTTATGGAGCCGCCCACGGGGGTGAACTTGTGGGCGTTGCTCAGCAGGTTCGTCACAATTCGCTCGACCCGTGGCGGGTCAGCCGTCACCCTGGTAGCGCCGGGGGAGACGTTGAGCACAAACGCCTGGTTCCGGGAACGCATCGCCGGGGCGAGCAGGCCGGAAGCCTCCTCCACAATCTCGTCCAGGTCCATCGAGACCATGTTGAGCTCCAGGTTGGCGCTCTGCATCGCGGCGTAGTCGAGCGATTCCTGCGTCAGTCGTTCGAGCCGTTCGACGCCGCTTTTCAGCGTCCTGAGAAGACGCTTGCGCGGGCTCGGGCGACGTCCTTCCTCCGGCTCCTCGGGATTCGGTTCGGTCGCCTCCAGGAGATCGGCCGCCGTCTTTATGGCCGTCAACGGGGACTTGAGCTCGTGCGACACCGTCAGAAGCAGATTGGACTTGAGCGAGTCCAACCGTTCCAGTTCATCCAGGCGTTCCATCTCCACCGCGTACATGCGGGAGTTCTCGATCACCATGGCCGACCGGTCGGCGACCGACGAGAGAAACGAGATATCGTCTTCCGAGTAGTCCTCGCCCGCCACCTTCGGGCCCAGGGCAACGATCCCGGTGAGCGCGCCCTTGGCCAGCATCGGCACCATCAGGCTGGCGCCGCTTTCGTGCAACGCCGTCCGCTCCACGTCACTCATGGCCTGCAGGTACGGGTCCGTATCGATTTCCACCCGGCGAAGAGGCGACTGGTTACGTGCGAACCACCCCGCGATCGTGCTGTCTTTGGCGAGCCGGAACTCTGAAGCCTCGGGCCGCGAATCGGCCATAGTTACGAGCTCATCGCCTGACTGATCGGGCAGCACCATCACCACCCAGTCCGCCTGCATCGTCCTTTGAACGACGCGAATCAAGCCGTCAGCCAGCGGCTTGAATTCCGATATGTCGCGCGTCGTCTCGCTCAACTCCAACAGCGATACGAGCCTGTCGTAACGTTCACGGAAGAAGATCCTGTCGATCGCCCGTTGCAGTCTCGCCAGGACCGGTTGCACGAGCACGGAAACGACGATCACGGTCGCGACGGCGGCGATCACACCGGCCGTCGCGCTAAGGGTGCGAGCGAACAGCAGCACCAGCCCGAATGCAGCGCCGTATACGGTGAAGATGATCGAGCTCAAGATGGTGTAGACCATCCCGTGCCGCAGTACGAGTCTCAGGTTCATCAAGCCGTGGTGTGTAAGGGCATATGTGGTGATCCCGCCAAAGGCGATGTTGCCAATTATCCCGAGCGGGTAGATATCCAGGCCTAACGATGGGATCAGATCGGACGCGCCGCCGAGTGCAGCGACGACGCCCCCGAGCCTCAACAACCTCAGTTGTGACCTGTACGGCCCGGTAGCTGACGGGATCGCCCGGGACAACATCAAGATCGCGGCGAACACCGGCACGTAGGAGATCAACAGGAAGATCGGCATCGCCCAGCCGATCTCCGGCGCGAAGCCGTAGAACTTCACGATCATCCCCGGTGACACCTGGCCCGTCACCGCCAGGGCCGCCGACGCAACTCCCGCGAGATAGAACCCCGCTATCAGTCCGAGGGAAGATTTACGGCCGGTGAACTCTAGCGTGAAGTGGAAGAAGATTATTGCGCTGAACGGGATCACCATCAGCGCCGCCTTCTCCCACTGGTAGGCGTCCTCGGCGTTCGGGAAAGCGTCCCGCATGCCGAAGATCGTGATCCCCCAGGCCGCCATCGCCAGCAGGAACGCGGCGAACACCCGGTTCAACCGGCTGCGTGGGTCGCTGAAGATCACGAGAATCGCCAGGAACACGCTCACAACGAACTGCACCGCCGGAAGGGCGATGAAGATCTCGTTGAGTGGCAGGTCGAAGTTCACGGCGTTACTGCTGCGCTAAGTCTGGGTCGCGCCCGCTTCCACCGTGGAAGCCAGGCGCATCAGAT
Source organism: Chloroflexota bacterium (assembly GCA_022574675.1). GTDB lineage: Bacteria > Chloroflexota > Dehalococcoidia > Lucifugimonadales > Lucifugimonadaceae. The sequence continues at coordinate 5,277 of JACZRO010000064.1, read as the reverse complement.
CGTCGATCGAGCCGTCGTCGGCATTCATGCGCGGGGGCCGTCGCAGGTCGAGCGGGTGGCCCTGGGCCAGTTTCTCGTTGTAGTACAGATCAAAGGTTCCCGGCGGCAACGTTGTCACCTGCATCGGGGCGATCTCCAGCATCGTCTCCAGATCCCGGTAGAACTGATCCACGCCCGTCAGCGTTTGATGCAGGCGTTTTGCCGCCTCGTCAGCGTCCACTCTTCCGTCCGTTTCACCGTAGAGATGCAGGAATTGCTTGTCGCCGACATTCTCCTTGCGGATGGCCCAGTCGTCGAACTCTATCCCGGCGTCACGCATGGCGTCCCATACGGACTTTTCATCGATCCTCGTGAATCCGGAGATATCCACCCGGTCATCACCCCGTCCGATGAAATCAAACTCCGGACCGTGCGCCCAGCCGCCTTCTGGCATCTCGCGAAAGCGAACCATGTGGCCCACGCGGTAGCGCAGGAGCGGCATCCCGTAGAAATTCGTGATCACAAGCTCGTAAGTTTTGCCGGGCTCGACCTCCGGAAGGAGCACGGTGTCCGGCTGTTGCTGACCGGTAAATCGCCCCCGGGACGCCTCTTCCGGGATGAACTCAAAGAAATCGGCGTAGGGGCTGAATAGGAATCCGCCCCGCTCCCAACTCTGCATCCCCATCACGCCGCCTTCGGTACAGCCGTACATCTCGTAAGGAAGCCGGCCCCAGTACTCACGCACCCGCTCGCGGTAGAAATCGGTATCGATTCCCCACGAGATGAGGGCCTTGGTCGGCCACAGGTCGCGAGGCCGGATCGGTCGTCGTCCGATCATGCTGACTAACTTCGCCCACAACATGCGGCGCATCGCCCGGCCGTTGCGCTTCACGCCGGACGAACGCCGTTTACCGCCGGCCTTTTGGGAACTCTCGAACGCCTGGCCCGTCCGTACGAGAACGCTGGTCATCGAGATGATCACGTCGACCTTGGTCGCGAGCGCCCGCTCGAACCCGAGCCGCACCTTATCGCCAAACTCCATCATCTCCACTTCGGCGGGGTCGATGACGCCTTTGAAGGCGAATCGCTCCTGCATGCCGAACGTCGCCAGGCCGGACAGGTAGGGCCGCGGCGGCATATTGAACATCACCACGTCACCCGGCTGGACCACCACGTCACCCTTGTGACGGGCACCGGCGAGGATGAACGCCGCCATCGTGTTGTCAAGAAACCGGTTGTAGGCCCGCCGTGTATACGGCACCCACTTGTGGCCCGCGCGCGCGCCGGTGGTGTGCACCCACGAGTATTCGCCTTCCGGCAATCCCGTCGGGTTTTCGTGGTCTAGAAAGGGCAGGTAGTCGCCGTACGTCGTGAGCGGCACGGAGGACCGGAACTCTTCGACCGTGGTCGGCCGCTCGGCGCGCATGATCCGCCGTCCAAGGCGGCTGCCACCGATCAATTCAAGCTGTTCAGTGAGCAGATGAGTCTGGATCTCCATGAACGTCTCCATTGAGATGTCCAGGAACCCGCAGTATCTGCGCCAGGCCGTGGCGCGGTCCCACTGTGCTCGATCCGCTTTCATAAAGCCGTTCTATATACAGGTGGCTGTAGTGTGATCGGGTCAGCCCTGATGGTGTGCCGTCTCGGGAACGGATACCGGGAGCAACCCGGCGTATCTCCTGATCACCGGAATGCGAAACGCGGTGGTCGGCCCGTTTCGGGGACCGCCCGCTTAGGTTAGGTCCGGCTGGTCACGAACCTGTACCCGACGCCGCGCTCGTTCACGATACGCGTGGCTTCGTCGGCGCTCTCGCCCAGCTTCTGCCGAAGGTGCTGGATGTGGGATTTCAGATAATCGGTGGCGTCGATGTACTCGCGGCCCCACACCTTCTCAAGAAGGCTCTGATGGGACACGATGCGGTCCGCGTTCCTCACCAGGTGGGTCAGCATGTTGAACTCGGTGGGGGTCAATTTCACCGGGACGTCGTGGAGCGTAACCTCGTGACTGGCCATGTCCACAACGAGCCCGTTGTCTTCAAACCGGTCCTCGTCCTGGTCCGCCGCCGTTCGGCGGAGCAACGCGCCGACGCGCGCCAGGAACTGCATCTGACTGAACGGCTTGGTGACGTAGTCGTCAGCGCCGGCGTTCAGGCCCCTCACCACATCCACCTCGCGGTCCCTCACGCTCAGGATCAAGACCGGGACGTTTGAGTCCTCGCGGATCTCCTCGCATACCGTCAACCCGTCCAGGTCCGGCAAGCCGAGGTCCAGGATCACGATATCCGGCTCGCTCCGCTTTACCGCATCGAGCCCGCTCCGGCCGTCGCTCGCGGTTTCCACTTCGATATCCGGCCACCGCACTTCAAGGCAGAGCGCGACCACTTCCTGGATATCAGGGTCGTCGTCAATGATCAGGGCTTTCACGGCTCCCCCTGTGCACGGTCCGTTTCGATCCCCGGAAGCGCCCGCTCGGTCAAGCCATGATACCCATTCGGGCGCCTGGGTTAGCCGGCGTCATTCTACACCGGTGAGCGTGAGGGCCCGGCCGGTCTGAGCGCAGAGGCGCCCCGCCCGTAACGCCACCTAATCCCGACCTACCGGCCACCATCTGTCGCTTGTTCATCCACCGGGGCGATTGGTTCGCTGCATGTATGAAATTCCGACGAGCCAATTCCACGCTTGGGCAGGGAGCCTGTTGAGTACAGAGATTACGCCGCGTACCGGCGGCACCGGCATCCAGTCCACGTCTGCGATCAGGTCCGGCTCGGCGGGCGGCGCCATCACGCAATGCCCCTGTCTGTCCACCGACCCGGTCCCCGTCCGCCCGGCGACGGACGGCGCACGCTTCGCCAGCGATGGATGGGAATTTGTCGCCACGGCCGTTCACCAGTTGCGCACTCCTCTGACCTCCATCCTCAGCTTCAGCGACCTTCTCCTCTCAGGCAGCGGCAGCGAATCTGTTCGCGCAGAATGGACCGGCCACATCCGCAGCCAGGCGCTGCGCATGAAGGCGAACCTGAATTCGTTTTTGAGCGTCTCGGAGATCGAGACGGGGCGCTTGGTCCTGCGACCGACTGCGGTAGACGTCGAGGCGGTATGCCGTCAACTCATCCGCGTCACGGAGGCCGTCGCGCCGGACGTCAGGCTGCGGAGCAACGTAGCGCCGGACGGCCGCTGGGTACGCGCCGACGAGCCCCGTTTCCAGGAGATCGTCTGGAATCTCGTCGACAACGCCGTGAAGTACTCGGCCGGGGGGGGTACCGTCACGATCGCCAGTTCCGCCGCCGAAAACGGCATGGTGCGGATCGAGGTCTCGGACAGCGGCGCCGGGATCGCGCCGGAACGCGTCCCTGACCTGTTCAAACCCTTCCACCGGGCGACGGGTCAACGCGGCGCCAGAGGAACCGGGCTTGGGCTTTATATCGTGAAGGTGCTGGCGGAGATGCACGGCGGATCGGTCTCCGTATCGACCGCGCCGGGCGAAGGGACGACGTTCTGCGTCACCCTTCCGGCCGCAGGGGGCGAGGGAGAACTGCCGGGTTTCCGGTACGTGGACGCCCGTCCAGCGGCCTCAGATATCGGTGACGCCCAAACGATCGCCGAAAAAGTAGGGGGAAACGGCAGCGATGGCGAGTTCATGCGATGGATCTCGTACGAGCTGCGCGCTCCGCTCACACCGCTCCTGGCGGCGGCAGAGCTCCTGGCGGAACCGGCTGCGCCTGAAATGCGCCGGACCCAGTGGCTCCGGCGAATCCGCGCCCTGGCGGTGCGGATGAAGTGCGTTACAGACGCCACCATGACCGCGTCCCATCTCAGATCCGGAAACGTTGCTATTGAAGCCCGGCCGTTCGACGTAATCGTCGTATTTGCTTCGGTGATCGGCCAGACCGCCCCGCTCGTGGAAGGTCACCGCATAACCATGAGCGCGGACGAGGACGCCCGGGACGTGATCGGCGATCAGCAACGGATCTGCGACGTGATCTGCGCCCTCATCGAATCAGCCGCCCGCGAGTGCTCAGACGACTCCGACATCGCCCTTAACACACACCGGATTCCGGGAAGCGATCGCGTCGCTGCCTGCGTGACCTTCGTTGCGCAGCAGACGGGCCCGCGTTCCGGTGACGATGAGCCGGCGTCGTCGCTCGGGCTCCGGGTGGCCTCGCAACTGGCGCAGCTACAGGGTGGATCGGTCGACATCTGCGCCGCCCCATCGGGCACGACTTCGTTCCGGGTGACACTGGGCCGGGCGTAGCGCGCGGACGACGCCAGGCGTATTCCAGTCGAGCGTTTGAAACCCCTCCAGACTCTATTCCGGCCGCCACCACATGATCGGCCGACCCTCCCGGCGGCGTCGAGTTCCAGAACAGCGTTGGGAACCGCCTGCGCGGTCAGATCTCTGTCATTCTGAGCCCGAGGCGAAGAATCTCGTCGGATTGAAGCCGGGAGGTCATTCTCCTTCTGCGGAAGGATCAGGGTGGCGACGGTGGCGCGACCACAGCCATCGCAATGCGGGGCTTTCACCCGGCAACCGTGGGCCGAGCAAGTCTCCCCCGCTGTGTAATGGACAGCGACGCCCATAAGCCGCCGCGCCCTGATGCCATCGAAGGGCCGGCGCTCACCGCTCACTTCGGCCGGCGCGCACACCGTCGCCACTACTCGGGGATTAGACCGGCAGGCCCGATAGCGGATTCCACTAATCGCGCGTCGATTCGCGTCAAAGCCGTGGATAAGGGGGTCGGGTTCCGTCGGATAGAACCGTGTACCCCGATGGAACTACGAGCCGTTCCACCGCCGGTACGTTAGACTCCCGGCTAAGCAGGGTGACCCGAAAGGGTCATGGGGAGTGACCCGAGTGGATATATCGGGTTGGGGAAGGCTCCCACATGCTAGTTGCGCCAATCTGCAATGATTAGGTTTACCAGCTACATGAAGTCGGCGCCGAACGCCGCGGAGGTCCCCAATGGGAGCCAGGTCAGAAATTTATGAGGCCGTAGCTGCCGCACCGGTGCGCAAGACAATGATCTTCGCCGCCGCGCTGCTCGGCCTGCTCGTCATCTTCGGCGCATCCGGCGACACGGTGTTTGCCAAGGGCAGGCCAGCGGCAGATTCTGCTTCCGCGACCCTCGTCCAGGTTGACCGTGGTGATTTTGTACTCTCACCAATCCCTGGCATTAATAACGAAGTATTCATCGGATCATTCGGTGGAAACGGGATTGATGGAATGCCGAATGGCTCTCAGATCAGGGCAGATCAGAGTTCAAGATTTGTTCCATCTCCGACTGAGGAGAATCCAGATGG
>JACZRO010000209.1 GCA_022574675.1 Chloroflexota bacterium | reverse complement strand
GAGGATGTTCCCGGGAATGATGCCGATCTTCGCGTGTGTCGCCGGGCCGATCAGGCCCGGGCAGTTTGGGCCGAGCAGCCGTGACGGCTTCCCTTCCAGATATGCGAGCGTCGTCACCATGTCCTGGACCGGCACGCCCTCGCTGATGCACACCACCAGCGGGAGTTCCGCGTCGACCTGCTCGATGATGGCGTCGGCCGCGCCGGGGGCCGGCACGAAGATCAGCCCGACGTTGGCGCCCGTGGCTTCGACGGCCTCTGCGACCGTCTCGAAGATCGGGACCTCGTCCTCGAACTTCGTCCCGCCGCGACGCGGATGCACGCCGGCCACCATGTTCGTTCCGTATGCCCGGCATCGGCTTGCCTGAAACGATCCGTCCCGGCCGAGGCCCTGCACGAGCAGGCGTGTGTTCTCGTCGACAAGGATCCCCATCTAATCGTCGCCCCCCTGGGACCTGGCGGACCCGGCAGTTTCAGCCGCAAGCACCTGTGTGAGCGCAGCGGCCGCCTCGCCGAGGTTGCCGACCGTCGTGACGTTCAGCCCTGCGTCGGCCAGTATCTGCAACCCTTCTTCGGCATTGGTACCGCGCATCGAAACCACCAGCGGCAGTTGCGTGCCCGTGCTGTGTGCTCCTGCGGCTATCCCGCGAGCGGCTACGTCGCATCGAAGAATGCCGCCAAACAGGTTGATCAGGATCGCCTCCACGTCTTTGTCGGAGACGATGATCTCGAAGGCCTCTGCGATCTTGTCTTCAGCCGCTCCACCGCCGACATCAAGGAAGTTCGCCGGGGCCGCCCCGGCCGTCTTGGTGATGTCCATCGTCGCCATGGCCAACCCCGCGCCGTTCACCATGCAGCCGACGCGCCCACCTTCCAGCTTCACGTAGGCCAGCCCCGCCTCGTGCGCCTTCTGCTCCAGCTCGTCGCTCTGCTCCGGGTCCTCCAGCGCCTGGACGTCCTTGTGACGGAACAGCGCGTCGTCCTCGAAGGCGATCTTCGCGTCGAGCGCCATAACGCGCCCGTCGGTGGTTACTACCAGCGGGTTGATCTCGACCAGCGACGCGTCCTTCTCCCGGAATACGCGGTAGAGGTTCATGATCAGCGTCGCCGCCGGCCGCACGAGATCGGTGGGAATGCCGATCTTGATCGCGATATCCCGTGCGTGATATGGAGACAGGCCTATCAGCGGGTCCGCCGCCACCCGGACGATCTTTTCCGGCGTGTTTGCGGCGACCTCTTCGATCTCCACGCCGCCCTCCGAGCTCGCCATCACCATCGGCGCTCGAGCGTCGGCGTCCATCGTGATCGCCAGGTACAGCTCGTCTGCGATGTCGGTCAACTCCGCCACCAGGACCTTGCGCACGGGCACGCCGCCCGCCTTCGTCTGGTGGGTGACCAGGTTTTTGCCGAGCATCCCCGCGGCCGCCTCCGCCGCTTCCTCCGGCGTCTCGACCAGCTTCACGCCGCCCGCTTTCCCGCGGCCCCCGGCGTGCACCTGCGCCTTCACCACCACCCGGCCGCCGAGCTCAACGGCGAGTCGCCGCGCTTCTTCCGGCGTGGACGCGACGCCGGCGCGCGGGACCGGGACCCCGTAAGACTCAAGGATCTCGCGAGCCTGGTACTCGTGAATGTTCATATTCGGATTCCGCTTTAATTTCCGCTTTCGAGTCCACCGGACAGGGGACGAGACGCGGGGAACCAGTCAGTCCGTCTCCGCGTTCTCCACGTTCGCCTTGAGGCGGTCCAGTTCCCTGACCAGTCGTTTCCGGGTGAACATCATGCCAGCCATGCCGGACGCGTCCAGCTTCACCGTGAGCCGGGTGCCTCCGTTCTCGGGTTGGAACGTGAAGTGCTGGGTCACGCGTCCGCCGACGGGCAGATTTGTCTCGAATCCCAGTTCGCGATCCGGCTCATAGGCGGTGACGGCGCCTTCAAGGTCCATCCCCATCACCCGGCACGCCAGCTCGCCATCCACCGTCCAGCCGTCCGGGAGTCTGACGCTTTCGATCTGTGGCCACCAGCTTCGCCAGCGTTCCAGATCGGTCATGGCGGCGAACACCGCCTCTACTGGCGCGTCGATGACGATGGATTCTTCGTGATGCGGCAACCTGACCCCGGCCTCTGACGCCCGCCCGATCTTGCCGGCTTCGGCAACCGGGAGGCGACGAATATCGTAGACACCCGTCTGTCAGGTGTCCACCTGAACGTACGGCTCGCGTCAGGTTCCGGCTTCGACTGACCGGTCAGCAACTATCTCAAAAGTCTCCTCTCCCGGCGGAAGAGGGGGAGGGACAGGTCTCATAGTAGACACGGACTCTCCCACCCGCGGTTTTTCAGATAGTTGCCGGGCCTCCTCCTCCGGTGCTTGCTCTTCCTCAGACGAACCGCGCTGTGGCCGCTCCCAGTCCCTCGACCTCGATCTCCACGATGTCGCCCCGCTCGATCCATTTCGTCTCGACGATGCTCCCGAGGAACACGAACTCACCTGCCCGGAGCGGCGCGCCGTGTCGTGCGGCGCTGTTCGCCAGCCACGCCAACGCCCGGAATGGATGGCCCATGATGTCGCCGCCGACGCCGGAGCCTACCTGGTGTCCGTTGATCGACATCGTGCCCCGGAGTGAGGCCAGGTCCAGCGCGTGCCACGCAGCGACGGGTTCGCCAAGCACGCAGCCAGCGCCGAAGAAGTCATCCGCGATCAGTGTCTCGACGTCCATCGAACGGTAGTCGTCCCAGCGATCGTCTACGATCTCAATCCCGGCCATCACCGACTCGACAGCGTGTTCGACAGTGGATCGCTCGTACGGGACGCCCGATGCCGGCAGGTCAGCGCCGAGCCGGACCACGATCTCGCATTCGACGCCCACGTGCAGGAACGATGAGTAGTCGAACTCGCCATCGGCTTCGCGAACGGTCGGCGCGTACACAAACCCGGCACAGGGGTTCGGTATCCCCAGGAACTCCTGCATTACGGCGGTCGTGCAACCAATCTTTCGGCCCGCCGGTTCGCCATAACCGCCGGCCGATAGGCGTTCCCGCACCGCCGCCTGCAGCCGGTACGCCTCGTCTTCATCCCCCGGCCTGATGGCGTCGGGGAGGCGGCCCAACTTTTCGAGATCCAGTCGTCCGCTTGCGAGGATGGCTGCGGCTCTTTCGATGGCCCGGGCGTCCATTAGTGGTGCATATCTCGATTCGATGTGGCGATCCGCCGGCGGTCCGTTGCGC
>JACZRO010000208.1 GCA_022574675.1 Chloroflexota bacterium | reverse complement strand
CGCACGCGTAAACCTTGTCGGCCGGGAAGAAATTGCCGCGGAACATCTTCTGCCAGTGGCGCTCCGTAGACCACGGGTCTTCTCCGATGAGGAGTTCCGACAGATGGTCCACGGCCGGGCCGATGGCGTTGCCCCAGTTGCGGATGCCGGCCTCGCCTATGCCGTCGATCCCGGCGTCGGTGTAGACCTTGACGAAGTAGTAGCGGTTCCCTTCAGCGTCTGCGACCGGGAAGGTCTTGAGCTCTGTGATCTTCAACGGATTTCTATCCTGTGGTGTGTCCGGTGGTGTGTCCGGGCGCAGCGAGCCACGCCCCTGTGGTGTGTCATCGGCCACTCACGTGCCCTGAGGCTCTCGAAGGGCGCCGCGGGGCGGGGTGGGATTCCTGAGGGGGCCCCGTGAGCGCATCGCCTCCCGCTCACCCGCGCCATGGCTCGCCGAACACCCCGTCGAAGAAGTTCTCACCGACGGCGTTGCGCACCCGCTCCCGCGTCTCCTTTGGCCGCACGTCTTTCGGCAGGTCGTTCACGTCGCCCGCGTATCCCACGGCAAGTAAAAACGCCACGGCGTTCTCCTCAGGGACGTCCAGGGCGGCTTTTACCTTTTCCTCGTTCCAGCCGGCCATCGGGTGCACCCTGAGACCCTGGTGGACGGCCTCGAGCATCATGTTCTGCCCGGCGAACCCGACGTCCAGCATCAGTTTGGGAAGTTGTCCCGGCCGCTCTGGGTCCGGCGCCGCCACGGCGAACACCACGAGCAGGGGAGCGTTCGGGGCCCAACCCTGGTTGCCTTCCGAAAGCGCTGCGTTGAGGGCCGCGCGAGATTCGCCGTCGCGGACCAGCGTTACGCGCCACGACTGCCTGTTGCTGGCTGACGGCGCCCAGCGCGCAGCCTGGATCAGCGCCTGGAGCTTGTCGGCTTCGATCGGGCGGCCGTCGAACGCCACGACACTTCGACGCTCGACGATCTCCGCGGTGAGTGCGGATCGGGTCGCACTTTCAACCATTAACGTTCCCTTCTTAGTCCAGCTCTGAGTTCATTCAGGCGAAGTGCGGGCGCACGTCGGCGTTGAATCGGTTCAAGTTCTCAACGGTCTCCTCCGTCGAGTTGCCCACGACGGATAGAACCATGTAATCGACCCCCACTGCCCGGTAACTCTCGATGTCTTCGATGATCTGCGCTGCCTCGCCGGTCATCAGTCCGCGTTGTTCGCTGTGCTCGTGACCCGTCGCCGCACCGCCCATAGTCAGGTTCGTGCGTATCGAAACGCCCACCGACGCAGGGTCGCGCCCGGCGGTGACGCATGCTGTTTCGAGCAGCGGCTTCTGCGCTGCGATCTCCTCCGGGGTAAGCCGGATACAGTGCCAGTTATCTCCGTACTCAGCCGCGCGCCGGAGAGCGCGGCGTGAATTGCCGCCGATCCATACCGGGACGCGCGGTCACGTAGCGCGCCTGTGCGCTGGCGGTGGTGGCCGGGGTGACGGAGGTCGTGACCGCTATACCGAACTTCAAACTGGACCGGGCTCCTGAAATTGCCGTCTGGCCTGTGTGATTCGAGGGTATCCGAACGGCCCGGCGAGTGTAGAGGCGTCGCTGGGACCGGTCAATCGAGACGAGCGCCCCGGTTACACGGGCCGCAAGGGCCGCCGCGGCGACGGTCCGGCCGATGAATCCTTGTGAACCCGGTAGCCGATTCGCCTTGCGTTTGGCGAGGCCAGATTCTTAGCCTCATTGCACCGGTTTCTGAACACGCTCGATAGGCATGGGCGGGATAGAGAATGCACCGACTGTCAATGATGCTCTTTGGGTTCGCGATGATCGCAACGGCGTTCGTGGCGGGACCGCGGCTGGTTTCCGCAGATGGCGATGAAGCGGGAGTGACGCTGATCGCCATCGACCTGGGGAGCACGTCGGTCAGCGAGGCGGACGCAGCCGTCGCGGAGACGGCTCTGCGGATACTCACGGACTCCGCGGGCGCCGGCACGGTTGCCCTGATGCCGTACTCGGACGAAGCTGTCACGCCGGTTGGGTACGCGGCCCAGAGCGAAGAGCTCGATCGATCGGTGTCCACGCTCGTGCAGCGCATCGCGACCCGCGCCGAGAGCGGCGGCGTTGGGGATGGAGGCAGTGACCAGTTCGCCGCCCTTGCGTCCGCATTCAGTTACCTCTCCGGCCAGAGCGCGCCCGCCGGCTCCGAGATCTTCCTGATCACGGGACGAATGCAGGACGGGTCCGCCCAGAATCGCGACCGGATAATTGGATTCGCTGACCTGTTCATCGCCGAAGGATGGCAGATCAACGCCGTCATGCTTCCCTCGGCCACGGCCGAGGCGCGCGACTTCCTGTCCTCTATCGTCGAACGGGCTTCGGGCCGCTGGAACGACACCGGCACTCTCGATGGAATGAGCATCTTCGCCCACAGCGTGCTCGGCATAGATGGCGTCCTGGTCCTGGACATCACGCTCCAGTCCGGTACGACCGCCGTGCGGGCGATCGAAGTGGCGCCGGAGACGACACAGCTCAGCGTCACTATGGTCCGCAACTCGAAGAGCGCTGAACTCGATCTGTTCGACCCGCATGGCGTTCAACTTGGCGTAACGTCCAACGCGGCACGATTCGTCACGACCCCGAACCTGCTGGTCACAACCATCACCAGCCCGGAACCGGGCACCTGGTCGATGCGGGCCACCGGAGACGGCCTGCCGATCATGGCGTCCATCGATGTCCAGAATCCGTTGCGGATCGCCCTGGTCGCCCAGCCGCCGATACCGGCGGGCCAGCCGGCGATCCTGATGGCGACGGCGACCATAAACGGCGAGCCGCGTTGGCTCCCGGGCTCCGTTGTGACCGCCAGCGTGAAATCGCCGGACGGCGGCCTGGTCGTGTACCGGCTCAATGATGACGGTGAGGGCGGCGACGCCGTGCTCGGCGACGGCGTTTTCTCGGTAGTGTTCGACGCCTCCCGCGTTCAGGGCTTCAACGATGTCGAACTTGAACTCGGCTGGGTGAACTACGGGGCGACCCTCAAGGCGGTGGACGCCTTCCAGACAGAGGTATTCCCGACGATACAAATCGTTCCCGCCGCAGGTGGTTCGGTCGAGGCCGGACTGGAGATCGTGGTCGGAACCATCGAAGTATCCGTCGGGGTGTACCCGTATCCGGTGCACCCGTCCGCCCTGACCGCCGTCGTGACCGGACCGACGGGTGAGACGGTTCCCGGCACACTCCGGGTGATCGACGCGCTGG
>JACZRO010000063.1 GCA_022574675.1 Chloroflexota bacterium | reverse complement strand
GACAGGCTGGTCGCCTTGCCGATCGCCGCCAACTCGCCGGTCCCCGGTCCGTCCCATGCCGTCCCTGAACGCACCTCGTCGACCCGTTCGAGATCGAGATCGACAACGAGAAGGTCTTCCTCAAACCGTTTGCCCTGGGCGATGAGTGCGCCGTCCGGGCCGTACACAAGGCTCGTGCCGTCGAACACCAGCTCGTCCTGCCCGCCGACCTGGTTGACGTAGCAGGCGAACACCTGGTCACGGCGCGCCAGGCCGCCGATCAGCTTGCGGCGCACCCGGTCCTTGCCGCGCTCGAACGGCGAGGCGTTGATGTTGATGTTCACCTCTGCCCCTGCGGCGCGCTCCACCTCCGCAGGGCCGATCGGCTCCCAGACGTCTTCGCAGATGCTCAGCCCGACCCGCACACCGCCGAGATCGATCACCGGGCACTCGGACCCGCGCTTGAAATACCGCTCTTCGTCAAAGACGCCGTAGTTGGGAAGGTGGATCTTCCGGTACACGGCGACGATCCGGCCCTCGTGCAGGAACGCCGCTGCGTTGTATACCGGCTCGTCACGCTCAGCCGAGCCGTCGACAAACCCGACGATGGCCGAAATGCCACGCGCCTCGGTGGCGACCTGCTCCAGCGCGCGCCTGTTATCGGCGACGAAGCGCCGGTGCAGCACCAGGTCCTCGGGCGGGTAGCCGGTGATGGCGAGCTCCGGGAGCGCCACGACCTGCGCGCCCGCCTCACGCGCCGCCCGGATGGCGTCGATGATGAGTTGTGCGTTGCCGTCGATATCGCCGACGGCGGTGTTCACCTGGGCCAGCGCGATGCGGAGTGTGCGCACCTATCCCTCTCCCTTGAACGAACCGAGGCCAAAACAGCTCCGGACCGGGCAGTCCGCCCGCTAAGTCCTGGAAAAAGCCTAGACGCCGCCGCGGGAGTATCCGGTCACGACCGGCAGTTGTGATTTGCCCATCAACCAGGAGTCGCACCCGCGCGCAGTCCGGCGTCCGCCTGCGATCGCGTGTACGACGAGCGACTGGCCGCGTTGTATGTCGCCGCCGGCGAAAACGCCGTCCACGGAGGTCATGCCGTCGCTGTCGGTGCTGACGTTGCCCCGCTCGTCAAGGTCGACGCCCAGGTCTGACAGCAGACCGCCGTGCTCGCCGTGCAGGAAGCCCATCGCAAGCAGCACGAGCTCCGTCTCGATCGTGAACTCGGAGCCGGGCACCTCCACCATCTGCGGCCGTCCGCCGTTCGAGTCCGACACCCAGTCCACACGGACGGCGGTCAGGCTCTTGAGCTTGCCGTCCACGCCGTTCAACTGCTTCGTAAGGATGTCGAAGTCCCTGATCCCGCCCTCCTGGTGGGCCGAGGAGGTGCGAAAGATCGCCGGCCACTGCGGCCACGGGTTCGCGGCATCGTCCCGTTGCCCGGGCGGAACCGGCAGCAGCTCGTACTGGTACGTCTCCGCCGCGCCCTGGCGATGCGAGGTGCCCAGGCAGTCGGCCCCGGTGTCGCCGCCGCCCAGAATTACCACCGTTTTGCCCTGGGCCGTGATCGTCTCGTCCGGCCCGAACTCCTGGCCTTCCGTTCGACGGTTGCTTTGTTTCAAGAAATCCATGGCGAAATGGACGCCGTCCAGATCGCGGCCGGGCACCGTCAGATCGCGCGGCACCGTCGATCCCCCGCACAGGCAGATGGCGTGGAAATCCTGCTTGAGCTGTTCCGTCGGGTAGTCCCGGCCGACCCAGGTGGAGGCGCGGAACTCTATTCCCTCGTCCTCCATCTGTTTCACACGCCGCCGGACGACCGACTTCTCGAGCTTGAACTCGGGGATGCCGAGCGTGAGCAGGCCGCCGATGTATTCGTCGCGCTCGAACACCGTGACCTGGTGGCCGACGCGGTTCAGTTGCTGCGCGCAGGCCAGGCCCGCGGGTCCCGAGCCGATCACGGCGACCTTCATCCCGGTCCGCTTTTCCGGTGGGTGGGGGGTGATCCAGCCCTCGGACCAGCCGCGCTCGGCGATCGACTTCTCGATCATCTCGATCGCAACCGGGTCCTGGTTGATGTTCAGCGTGCAGGCGGCTTCGCATGGCGCCGGGCAGACCCTTCCCGTGAACTCCGGGAAGTTATTCGTGGCGTGCAGCGCGTCGAGCGCGGCGCTCCAGTCACCGCTGTATACAAGATCGTTCCAGTCCGGGATCAGGTTGCCCAGCGGGCAGCCGATCGACGAGTTGCAGAACGGCACGCCGCAGTCCATGCAGCGTCCCGCCTGGTGACGCGCCTGGCTCTCGGACCAGTTCGAGTAAACCTCGCGCCAGTCCCTGAGACGTTCGGTTACGGGCCGCCGATCAGGCAGCTCGCGTTCCCATTCCATGAAGCCGGTGACTTTACCCATTTACTTTCCGTCAGTCCCCGGCCATGGCGGTCTGCTCGGCGCGTTCACGCATTACACGTGCGGACGCCTCGGGCATCACCTTCTTGAACAGGCCGCGTGAGTGGTCCCAGTCACCGAGGATGCGCCCGGCCACCGGGCTTCCTGTGTAACGCTGATGATTCTGAAGGAGTCCCAGCAGTTCCGCCTCGTCCTCCGATCCTGCGACGACCGCCTCCAGGGAGGCCATCTCCGGGTTGAAGCGGTGCGAGAAGGTCTCGTCCGGGTCGTAAATGAACGCCACCCCTCCGCTCATGCCGGCCGCGAAGTTGCGCCCGGTACGGCCGATCACGACGACGGCGCCGCCCGTCATGTATTCGCAACCGTGGTCGCCGATCCCCTCGATCACCGCCCGGGCGGCGCTGTTGCGCACGGCGAAACGCTCGCCGCCCAGCCCGCGGATGTACGCCTCGCCGCCCGTCGCCCCGTAAAGCGCGACGTTGCCGACGATGATGTTGTCCTCCGGGACAAAGGTCGAGCCTTCCGGCGGCACGACAACGATCCGTCCCCCGCCGAGGCCCTTCGCAAAGTAGTCGTTCGCGTCGCCCTCGAGCCGGAAAGAGACCCCCGCCGCGAGAAACGCGCCGAAGCTCTGGCCTGCCGAGCCCTTGAAGGTGTAGCGGATCGTGTCGTCCGGCAGCCCGCGCAACCCGTACTTGCGAGCGATCCGGCCGCTCAGCATCGTCCCGACAACGCGGTTCGAGTTTCGGATCGGGAACACCGCTTGAACCCTGGATTCACTTTCGAGCGCCGATGCGGCACGCTCGATCAGCAGATGGTCCAGCGCCAGGTCAAGCCCGTGGTCCTGCTCCTCACAGTGGTATGTCGCCACGCCTTCGACCGGCTCCGGCTGGTACATCAGGTTGCTCAGGTCCAACCCACGCGCCTTCCAGTGATCGACCGCCCGGCGAGACTCGAGCTTATCGACCCGGCCCACCATCTCGTTGATCGTCCGGAAGCCGAGCTTCGCCATGTACCCGCGCAAACTCTCGGTGAGCATCATGAAGTAGTTGACCACCGCCTCCGGCGTGCCGGCGAACATCTTGCGCAGCTCCGGGTCCTGGGTGGCGACGCCGACCGAGCAGGTGTTCAGGTGGCACTTGCGCAGCATGATGCAGCCCATCACCACCAGCGCCGCCGTGGCGACGCCCCACTCCTCAGCGCCCAGCAACGTGGCGATAGCCACGTCACGGCCCGTCTTTATCTGGCCGTCCGTCTGTACGACGATGCGGCCGCGAAGACCGTTCTGCACCAGGACCTGCTGCGTCTCGGCGACGCCGAGCTCCCAGGGCAGTCCGGCATGTTGAATCGAGGAAAGCGGCGACGACCCGGTGCCGCCGGAGTCGCCCGAGATCAGCACCACGTCTCCGTGGCCCTTCGACACGCCGGCCGCGATGATTCCCACGCCGACCTCGGAAACCAGCTTGACGTGTATCCGCGCCTCCGGGTTCACATTCTTGAGGTCGTGGATCAACTGCGCCAGGTCCTCGATCGAGTAGATGTCGTGATGCGGCGGCGGGGAGATCAACCCGACGCCGGAGGTCGTCCCGCGGATGCCGCTCATGTAGTCCGTGATCTTGGACCCCGGGATCTGGCCGCCCTCGCCCGGCTTTGAGCCCTGCGCCATCTTGATCTGGAGATCGGTGGCGTTGACCAGATACTCGGTCGTCACACCGAAACGCCCGGACGCGACCTGCTTCATGCGGCTCGACCGGTCGTCGCCGTTCGCGTCCGGCGTGAACCTTGCCCGGTCCTCGCCGCCCTCGCCCGTGTTGGAGCGGGCGCCCATGCGGTTCATGGCGATCGCCAGAGTCTCGTGCGCCTCGCGGCTGATCGAGCCCAGGGAGATCGCGCCGGTCGCGAAGCGGCGCACAATCGTCTCGGCGGACTCCACCTCGTCGAGCGGCACGCCGCCGTCCGGGTCGAACTTGAAGTCGAGCAGGCCGCGGATCGTGGCGAGCCGCTCGGACTCGTCGTTGGCCGACTTCTCGAACATGGAATAGGTGTGCGGGTTGTTGGACTTTGACGCGTGTTGGAGAAGCGCGATGGAGTCAGGGTCGTACAGGTGCTTCTCGCCCGTGCCCCGCCACAGGTACAGCCCGCCGATCTCCAGCGCGAGCCTGCCCGGCAGCGTCGACTCCGGATACGCACGGGCGTGGTTGTCCAGGAGGTCGCCCGCGATCTCATCCAGGCCGATCCCCTCGATGCGCGTCGGCGTCCAGGTGAAGTACTCGTCCACGAGCTCCTGCGACAGCCCGAGCGACTCGAAGATCTGTGCGCCCAGGTAACCCTGCAACGTGGAGATGCCCATCTTGGACATCACCTTCAGGACGCCCTTCTCGATCGCCTTGGCGAAGTTGTGCTCGACGGTCTCCTGGTCCGGCAGCGCGCGTTCGCCGGCGTAATCGCGCTGGCGGAGCCCGGCCAGCGTCTCGAACGCAAGGTACGGGTTCACGGCGGAGGCGCCGTAGCCGTGCAGGGTGGCGAAGTGATGGTTCTCGCGCGGTTCGCCGGACTCGACGATGATGTCCAGTTGCGTCCGTGTCTTCTCTCGAATCAGGTGGTGATGCACCCCGCCGACGGCGAGCAGGGCGGGGACGTACGCATGTTCGGCGTCCACGCCACGGTCCGAGAGCACGATCAGCGAGTAGCCGTCGGCCACGGCCCGGTCCGCCTCCGCGCGTATCCGGTCCATCGCCTTCCGCAGGCCCGCGGCGCCGTCGGCGACGGGGAAGAGTGTCGAGATCGTCGTCGTCCGCAACCCGGGCAGATCGAGCGCCTTGATCTTTGCGAGGTCCGAGTTCAAAAGTACCGGCCGGTCGATCCGGAGCAGACGCGCGTGTTCCGGCGTCTCCTGGAACAGCCCGCCGCGCCTTCCGGCAGGGACCGACATCTGCGTGACAAGCTCCTCGCGGATGGCGTCAAGCGGCGGGTTGGAGACCTGGGCGAAAAGCTGTCTGAAATAGGTGAACAGGCTTTGCGGCCGGTCGGAGAGTACGGCCAGCGGGGTGTCGTTGCCCATGGAGCCGAGCGCCTCTGCGCCCTCCCGCCCCATCGGCTCGACCAGTACTCGCAGGTCCTCCTGCGTGTATCCGAACGCCTGCTGGCGCGTCACCAGCGTGTCCAGGTCTATGCCCGGCGTCTCGCCGTCCGGCGGCTCCGGCAGATCGTCCAGGACGACCCGCTGATGGTCCAGCCACTCGCCGTATGGCTGGCGCGCCGCCAGCCCATCTTTAATCTCATCGTTCCCGACGATCCGCCCCTGGTCCAGGTCAAGGAGGAACATCCGGCCCGGCTCGAGGCGTCGTTTCTCTGCGATCCGCTCCGGCTCGATATCCAGCACACCGGCCTCGGACGCCATCACAAGGAGCCCGTCCTTCGTGATGTAGTAGCGGAACGGCCGGAGCCCGTTTCTGTCGAGGATGGCGCCCACCTTGCGACCGTCGGTGAAAGCGAGCAGCGCCGGCCCGTCCCAGGGCTCCATAATCCCGCCGTGGTACTCGTAGAAGTCCTTCCGGGGCTGGCTCATCGACTCGTGGCCGTACCACGACTCGGGGATCATCATCGCAGCGACGTGTTCGATGTCCCGGCCGCCGATCGTCAGCAGCTCGAACACCTCGTCCAGGGACGCCGTGTCGCTCGCCGCCATCGCGTTGACCGGGACCAGCTTTGACACGTCGTCGCCGAAAAGCTCGGAACTGAACGATCGCTCGCGCGCCGACATCCAGTTCCGGTTGCCGCGAATCGTGTTGATCTCGCCGTTGTGGCACAGGTACCGGTACGGGTGCGCCAGCTTCCACTCGCCGAGCGTGTTTGTGCTGAACCGGGAGTGAACGATGGCGAACGCCGTCGTCAGGTCCTGCTGCCCCAGGTCCGGGTAAAAACCGGCGATCTGGATGGTCCTGATCAAGCCCTTGTACAAGATTGTCCGGCTGGACAGGCTGCAGACGTAAAACACGTCCAGTTCCTGTTCTTGCTCCGGCGCAGATGCCGCGAGGCCGGCGATGCGCCGCTCGATCTGCTTGCGTGCTATGTACAACCGGCGCTCGAAGGCGTCGGGGTCGATGCCGTTCGACGATCCGCCCGGCTCGGCGACGAACACCTGCTTGATTACCGGCATCACCTCGCGCGCCAGGGTGCCGATCGCACTCGGGTCGGTCGGGACGTCGCGCCAGCCCAGGATCACCAGCCCCTCATCCGCCAGCCCGGCCTCGACCTCCGCCTCCATGCGTTCGCGGAGCGGCGCGTCCTGCGGCAGGAAAATCATGCCGACGCCGTAACGCCCGGCGTCCGGCAGCTCGATCCCGGCTTCGTGCGTCACGCGTTTGAAGAACGTGTGAGGCGTCTGGAACAGGAACCCCGCCCCGTCCCCGGTATCCGGGTCGCATCCACAGGCTTCGCGATGGCCGAGGTTGATCAGCACCTCAAGCGCCTGGTCGATCAACCGGTGGCTGCGCGTGCCGTCGATGTTGGCGACAATGCCCACGCCGCATGCGGCACGCTCGAACGCCGGGTCGTACAGCCCGGCCTTGCGCATCTTCTTGAGGCGCGGCGGTATACCGGAGGGGCGACGGCCGTCCGTCCGGCCGTTTGTTCCGTGCGCCGGGCACGCCCCGGCGATCTGGCCGGTGCGGGTCCCGCTGTGGTTCCCTGTGTGATTCATAGGTACGGGGTCTGGCATGGATGTAAGCGCGGTCCCTCTTCTTCTGAGGACGTAAAGGGCGGCGAGCGGTCAGAGCGCCTTCAGGTAACGGTTGACCTCGTAATCGGTCACCGTCGCCTCGAATTCGCGCCATTCGATCTCTTTGTTGCGGATGAAATTGTTGTATACGGAATCGCCCAGGGACTCGCGGACGAGCTCGCTCTCCCGGAAAAGCTCAAGCGCCTGGCCCAGGTTGCTGGGCAGCCGGGACACGCCGGCGGCGGCGCGCTCGGCCGGGGACATGCTGTCGATGTCCGTCGGGACGGGGTCGCCCGGGTCGTAGCCTTCCTCGACGCCCTTCAAACCTGCGGCGAGCATCACGCTGAACGCCAGATACGGGTTGCAGGCCGAGTCAGGCGCCCGGTACTCGATCCGCAGGGCCTCGTCGCGTCCCTGGTACGGGGGCACGCGGACGAGATCACCCCAGTTGCCGCCCGTCCAGACGCTGTACGCCGGCGCCTCGATGCCCGGCACGAGCCGCTTGTACGAGTTGACCCACTGGTTCGTGACCGCCGTGATCTCGGCGGAGTGGCGGACCAGGCCGGCCAGGAAGCTGCGGCCTATGGACGACAGGTGGAGAGGGTCATCCTTGTCGAAAAAGGCGTTTTGTTCACCCCTGGCCAGCGACAGATGGCAGTGCATGCCGCTGCCGTTCTCGCCGTTGATCGGCCTGGGCATGAAGCTGGCGTACACGCCGTGCTGCGTGGCGATCTCCTTTACGACGACGCGGTAGGTCATAACCGTGTCCGCCATGGCGAGGGCGTTCGTGTGACGCAGGTCGATCTCGTGCTGGCCGGGAGCCACCTCGTGATGGCTGTGCGCCACCGGGATGCCGAGCTCCTCCAGCGCCAGGACCGTCTCACGGCGCAGGTCGGGACCCGTGTCGTCTGATGTCTGGTCGAAGTACCCGCCGTGGTCCGCGGGCACAACCGTGTCGGAATCCTTCAGGTAGAAGTACTCGAGCTCCGGGCCGACGTAGAAGGTAAACCCCATGTCCGATGCGCGCTGGATATTGCGGCGCAGCACGTGCCTTGGGTCACCATCGAACGCCGTCCCATCCGGCAGCAGGATGTCGCAGAACATGCGGGCCACGGCGTTCTCGCGCGGTCGCCACGGGAGCAGCTGCCAGGTTGTCGGGTCCGGCATGGCGATCATGTCAGACTCGTCAGACCGCGCGAATCCGGCGATCGAGGAGCCGTCAATGGTGGCCCCGCGGTCCAGCACTTCCTCGAGCTCATCGACGGTAATGGCAAAGCCCTTGAGCGTGCCGAGGATGTCGGTGAACCAGAGTCGGATGAACTTCACGTCGAGCTCGTTTGCTGAGTGCAACACGTAACTCGTCGCGGCCTGGTCGGGAGTCGGAATCATCAGGGCCCCGGTAAATCCGGTAAATCTAGTAATTGGGGGATGGCGTCGTCCCCGGCCTGTCCGGGCATTGTCCGCTGTTGGTGCGACCCGTGTCGTCGGGTTTGGCCCCCCGGGTTGGCGCGGTGCGGCGTTCGGACCTCTTCGCCTCGCGGGCGCGCGTCACATTTTATTGGCGACGCCACTGGCAAGGCTACGGGTAGAAGCGGCGAGTATCAAACATTGTGAAACTTTTGTCAAAGTCTCCCGGCGTTCGTTATCGCCCGTCTCGGCGGCCCGGAACGCGGGCCGCGTCGCGCTCTTTTCGCCTGTGGTTCGCCATTTGATTCGCGAGCATGGCGTTCCTAAACCGGCATCGTCCGCTTCTTGTACTCCCGCCCGAACTTTGCCGCCTGCTCGTTGCCGCCGATGATCATCGTGCCCTCGTCGATCAGCTTCTTCGTGGCCTCCTCGACCGTGAGATCCGGGTCGTTCCAGCCGCACAGGAACTTGACGCCGTTGCGGTCGTAAGCGGCTTTGATGCGCTGCCGTGCGGCCTCCATCTCGGGTTTGTAAGGCGGGTCGTGGTCGTCCGGATTTCCCAGCGACATGCCCATATCGCCGGGACCCCACTCTCCGAACGCGATGCCCGGGATCGCCGCCAGTTCGTCGCAGTTGGCCAGGCACTCGCGGTCCTCGATCTTGAGTCCCAGGATGATCTCGCCCTCCGGGTTAAGCGGCCACGGGTCGGCGACCTTCGTGTACTCGGCGGGCGTCAGCCCCCAGATCTTCGCCGGCTGTTGCTGCCCGCCGGCGCCGCGCTGGCCCTGGAGAAGCCCCGCCCCGACGCCGATCGTCTGGAACGGGTAGCGGGTGGACTCGACGAACGCCTGCACGGCGTCCGCCTGCCGGGTGTGCGTGTGAAGCAGCCCGTGGACGCCGGTGGACAGGACGTGCCGCACCTGCCAGGAGTTGGCCAGCATCTCGGCGCGCGTCCGGCAGTTCGAGGGCAACGTCGTCATCACCGTCGGGGTACGGTGCCCGCTGCGCGTCGGGCCGGCGTCCGCAAGGCCCTGCATGTAAGCGGTCAGGCCGACGATATCGAAGGCGTGGTGCTCGAAGTCCACCAGCAGGTAGTCGGCCCAGGTGTCCGACATCTTCTTGCCGTTCTCATAAGTGAGCGGCCCGGTGTGGTCGTGGTAGACGGGCTGTCCCTGCTCCCACAGTTCGATCACGCGGTTGATTCGGGGCATTTGCTTGTCCTTCGTATCGTCTCTGGGGGTATCGTCTGCCGGGTCGTTTGGGCCCGCCCGTCAGGGGGTCAAGATACGTCGTCGCGGCGGGCCCTGCCCGGGTGGCCCTCGCGATTCCGGGGTTTTGGGTCTCAGGTCAATCCCTTGCGCCGCTCTCGCCCGTCACCGGCGGCGGGAACCCTGGACGGCGGCCTCCTCGTTCTCCGGCGAGTACGCCCCGCGTCGGGCGGCGCTCGTCAGACGGGCGCGTTGCAGGAGCGCCTTCTGCGCCTTGCCGAGGCTGGAGGGCGACCCGCCCCAGGCCTTGAGCGGCGTCGCCTGCAACCCGCGGCCGAACGAAAAACTGAGCTCCCACGGCGCGCCTTCCCGGGCCACGCGGCGGTTGATGGCGTCAAGATTTCCGGTGGCCTCTTCGTCTCCCTGTCCTCCCGAGAGAAATACGATGCCCGGCACGGCGGCGGGGACGGTCCGCTGGAAGCAGGCCAGGGTGCGTTCCGCCACCTCGGCCGCTCCGGCGCGGTCCGGCGCCTCGTGCCCGGACAGCACCATGTTCGGCTTGAGCAGCATGCCCTCGAGGTTCACGCGCTGCGCCGCCAGCTCCTCAAACGTGCGCCGCAGGGCGCGCTCCGTCACATCGAAGCAACGGTCGATCGAGTGCGAGCCGTCCATCAACACCTCGGGCTCGACGATCGGCACCAGACCGGCCTCCTGGGAAAGCGCCGCAAAGCGCGCCAGCGCGTGCGCGTTGACGT
The DNA here is from genome assembly GCA_022574675.1 of Chloroflexota bacterium. Lineage (GTDB taxonomy): Bacteria > Chloroflexota > Dehalococcoidia > Lucifugimonadales > Lucifugimonadaceae. Next base: position 4,549 of record JACZRO010000063.1, on the reverse strand, counting down.
CGATGCAGTAGTTGGACGGTATCCGCTCGCCGATGGTGATCACGGCGCGCCACTTTGTGAAGCGCGCCCCGAGGCCGTGGTACTCGGCAAGCCGGCCCCGCAACCCGTCCAACCCGTCGGTCACCACCTCGCCCGACGCGCCGGCCAGCGCGTGCGTACCCCGGTCCACCTTGATCCCGGCGATCACACCGGCGTCGTTGAGGACGTCGACGAGGCGCCGTCCTTCGTTCGAGCTCTGCCTGATCGTCTCGTCGAACAGGATCACGCCGCTGATGTACTCGGCGAAGCCGTCTGCCGTGAACATAAGCTCGCGCCAGGAGCGACGGCTGTCCTCGGTGGACTCAACGCCGATACTCTGCAGGCGCCGTGTCATTGTTCCCGTACTCTCGTCAGCGGCGAGGATGCCCTTGCCTTCGGCGACCAGCGCCCTCGCTGTGGCCGCCAGCTCTTTCGTGCTCATGGAGTTCTCCTCCTGGGTCTCGCCCGGGGTCCTGCCCGGACCGCGCCGCAGTCGTTCGATGGCCCCTGAAACCCGATGGCCGCTGAACCCGATGGGCGGCCGGGGATCTTGGCGCCGACGGGGTTAGCGTGCCGCCGAAACTGGGCCGGACGGTCGCGGGACTGTATTCTGGCCCCACAAGTTAAATGTTGGGCACCGTGGGGGCAATATCGTTCCCGCAGAAAAGGCCCCCAATGAGCCCGGACTCCCAGAGATCCCAGAACCCCCGGGAATCCCAGGATTCCCATAAACCCGGGGACGTGCGGACGCTCGCCTCCTACCTGGACGCCTGGGCGGATGACGGCCTGGCCTCCACCATCCGGGCGGTCGCCGGCGCATGCGCCGAGATCGCCGGCCTGGTGCGCGGCGGCGCGCTTGCGGGGGTGCTGGGCGAGACCGGGGGCGTCAACGTCCAGGGCGAGCGCGTTCAACATCTCGACGACCTGTCGAACGACCTGTTGCTCAAGGCCCTGGAACGCACCGGCTCGTGCGCCGGGTACGCCAGCGAGGAGATGGAGTTCGCCGCAACTTTTGGGGAGGGCGCGTACCTGGTCACATCGGACCCTCTTGACGGCTCGTCCAACATCGACGTCAACGTCTCGATCGGAACCATCTTCGGCGTCTACCCCGCCGGTCCGGCCGGTTTTTTGGCGCCCGGCAGGACGCAGGCGGCGGCCGGATACGCCGTTTACGGCCCATCCACGATGTTCGTTATCACCAACGGCACGACCGTAGACGGCTTCACCCTGGGGCCGGAATCTCCCGAAATTCCGGGAGCAGGTGACTTCCTGCTGACCCACCCGGGGATCCGCTGCCCGCAGAGCGGCAGCACTTATTCCATCAACGAGGGCTACCACGACCGCTGGCCGCCCGGCGTACGCGCCTGGAACGACTATATCAAGCGCCAGGATCTTGCAGATGGACCCGCGATGAGCCTGCGTTATGTGGGGTCGATGGTCTCCGACGCTCACCGGACCCTTCTCAAGGGCGGGATTTACCTCTATCCGGAGGATTCGACCGCCCCGAACGGCAAGCTCCGGCTCGGCTACGAGTGCAACCCGCTCGCCCTGGTGTTCGAGACGGCGGGCGGGGCGGCGACGGACGGGCGCCGCGCCATACTGGACATCGTCCCGTCGGAGCTCCATCAACGCACGCCGGTCGCGATCGGCTCGCGCGACAACGTCGCGCTGTACGGCGCCTTTCATTCAGGCGAGCGGGAGTAGGGCTTGCTACTCGCGTCGCCGCCGAGAGAGCGTCCCCAGGAGCGTTTTCAGGAGCGTTCCCGGAATCTCTCCGAAATGCGTTTCGGCGCCCTGCGGGAGCTAGCGGCGGGATACGGAGCCGCCAGAACGTTCCCGGCATGCCCGGCGCGCCCGGGACGGCGCAGGCCCGCCCGCGCGCAACGTATTTATGAGGGGCCGCCCGTCAGGCCTGTGGGAAACGAGCGGCTCCTGCAGGCGGCGTGGCGACGGCTGTCCCGGGGCGCGTTTGTGCCGGGCCGCGACGGCGCCAGCTACGCCGTCCTGTACCCGGGGCGGCCCGCGGACGGTCCCGGGCCGGACTTCCGGGACGCCGTGCTACGGGGCCCGGACGGGCGCGTGATGCGCGGCGACGTCGAGATCCACGTCCGGGCATCCGGCTGGCGCGCTCACGGCCATCACCGGGACCCCCGGTACAACGGCGTGGCTTTCCACGTGACCGGCGAGCCTCCCGCCGGCGATGGCGACGAAGCCCACCCCGTTCTCACAGCGTCTGGCCGCTCCCTCCACCTGCTCGTGCTGGCGCCGCCGGACTCCGCAGGGACGCTTTCAGGACCCGCCGGGACAACTCATGAAGCGGTCAGGCCGCCAGGATTTCCGGAACCCGAGAACCATCCGCGGCTGGCAACCCCTGCCGACCTGGCGGCCGCCGGAGACCAGCGGTTTCTCGGGAAGTCGGCCGGTTTTTCGATCGCCCTCCGGGAGGACGGGGGAGACGCTGCGGCGTGGGCCGCCGTGTTGGATTGTCTCGGGTACTCGCGAAACCGGCGGGGTTTCCGCCGCGTGGCGACGCGCCTCCCGTGGCCGCGTCTCAGGGACGCCCTGGAGGCCGGCGCGGACGCCATGCCGCTGCTCCTGTGGGCCGGTGGATTCGGTCCGAAACCGCGCCAACTCGCCTCGATCTCTCGGGTTAACGATGTCACGCGGCTGACCGGGCGTCCCGCGCCCGCATGGGTCCCGGGTGGACGGCCGGACAACACGCCCGAGCGTCGCCTGGCCGCCGCCGCTGCGCTCGCCGGACGCTGGCGGGCCGACGGCCCGCTTGAGAACATTATCCAGGCGGTCCGTGCCGCGACCGGGCCGAAAGATCTGATCGACTGGTTTCTGGTAAGCGCGGGCCGGGAAGCGGATCAGGTGATCGGGAGCGGCGCACGCGCCCTCATCGGCCGGGGCCGGGCGGGTGAGATCGTCGTCAACGCCGCTCTGCCGATTGCGCACGCCTGGTCATCGCTCGCGGACAGGTGGGACGTCACCGGGAAGGCGTTCCAGCTTTATCGCGACCATCCGAAGCTCCCCGGCAACGCCGTCACGCGCGAGATGGCCGCTCTGCTGGCCCGGCCCGGCTCGGCACAGGAGATACGCGGCGCGCGGGAACAGCAGGGCCTGATCCTCTTGTACCGTGCCATGACGGCCGGGCCGCTGTACGTCCGGCCGCCCTCGTAACCCTGAACCGCCGGGCCAGGCGCGAAAGCCGGCGTTGTCGGGCCTGAAAGAAAAAGAAGGACCCCGCCTTGTCGAATGACGCCCCTCCGACGGTCACAATCATCGGCTGCGGGACGCCCACCCCGACGCCCGAGGCGTTCGGCTCGTCCCACCTGGTTGAGATGCCGTCGGGCGAGAAGCTGCTTTTCGACTGCGGTCCGGCCACCACCCACAAGCTGGCGAAGGCGGGCGTGCCGGTCACCGATATCCACACGGTGATCTTCACGCACCACCACTTCGACCACGACTCAGACTTCCCCACCTTTGTCCTTTCGCGCTGGGACCAGCTCGTCCCCACCGACATCCCGCTGCAGGTGTACGGCCCGCCGCCGACGGCCAAGTTCTGCCGCGGCATCCTGGACGAGCCGGACGGGCTCTTCGCCCACGACTGGATAGCGCGCGTGAACCACCCGGGCAGCCAGGTGACCTTCGCCGATCGCGGCGGAGTGCTGCCGCGCCAGAAGCCCGTGGTCGTGCCGCACGAGATCGGCGCCGGCGTCTTTCTTGATACTTACGGTGTTGGGGAGACCGATGAATACCGGGTTACCGCCGCCCGCGCCGAGCACGTCCAGCCCTACCTGGACTCGCTCGCCTATCGCGTCGATACGGACGGCGGCTCGGTCGTCATCACCGGCGACACGCGGCCCTGTGACAGCGTGACGGACCTCGCACGCGGGGCGGACACGCTGTTGATGATGTGCTGGGAGTCGCACGAGCGGGTGTCGAGCACCGACCACGACCTGGCGACCTGCTCGATCCTTGGCGCGGCGGAGACGGCGGCGGAGGCCGGAGTGCGCCAGTTAGTGATGGTCCACATCGGCGCCCGCCTCAGGAACCCGGAGATGGCGGAGGCGCGTGCCCGCGAGGCGGAATCGGCCTTCGACGGCGAGATTGTGTGGGGCGAGGAGCTGATGCGCGTCCCCCCGCCGGCCCCGTAAAGCGCACCAACCGGGTGCTCGAATGCCGCCCTCGCCTACCGCCGCCTTGTAGGGTCGGCTGGCTATCCGCCCTCGGGTCCGTACCAATCGACCCCTGCACAGCCCCAACCCGCCAACTGCAGGGCCGAGGCTTGCTCCGCCCGCCCGGGCTTCGGAGGAATGTTGTCATCCCGATCCCTCCGCAGAAGGGAGGGATCTCCCAGATCGCCGTGCGCCCGTTTTATCCCGGGAGACGCCACTGTGGCGTAGGATGCGCCACTCGCCCTTCCACGGAAACACTCTGGTACTTACAGATGACCACCAGCTCCCTCACAATCACCATCGACGAAAACGTGGAAATGACAACGCGTGACGGCGTCAACCTCCGCGCC
>JACZRO010000062.1 GCA_022574675.1 Chloroflexota bacterium | reverse complement strand
TCAGACTGGTTCGGGTCGGCTTGGTTTCGGCCGTGTTGCCTGTGTCCAGTGCGCCCGCGCTGGACGCCGTGATTCCCTTGGAACATTTTCGGGAATCGATTCCGGGGAACGATTTTGTGAATCGACTTTCGGAACCGGCCTGGCAAATCCCTCCCGGGAGTCGAGTTCGGGACGCCTAGAATATCAGCCGCCCGCCGCAGGAACGCGCTACACGTTCCGGCATCTACAGGCGGTATCCACCGGCAGCGCCTGCTGGCAGAAAGTTCTTCATGAAGATCACCGGTTTCCGGACGCTTGTCCTCGGCACCCCCTGGCGGAACCTGACCTATCTGATCCTGGAGACGGATGAGGGATTGACCGGCGTAGGGGAGGCGCGGGTACTCGGCAAGACCCACACGGTCAACGAGTACCTGAAGGACGCCCAACGGCACTTCGTCGGATACAGCCCGTTCGACGTGGAGGCGCTGTTCCGGCGCATGACGCTGCTCGACTTCGGCAAACCGGGCGAGGTGGTCCATACGGGGATCGCGCTGGTGGAGCTGGCCTGCTGGGACATTATCGGCAAGGCCTGCGGACAGCCGGTGTACAACCTGCTCGGCGGCAAGGTCAGGGACACGGTGCCGGCGTACGCGAATGGCTGGTACACGGTGGAGCGGTCGCCGGAGGAGTTCGCCGCCGCTGCGTCCCGGGTGCTCGACCGCGGATACCGCGGGATGAAGTTTGACCCGTTCGGCAACGGGGACCTGGAACTGACGCGCGAGCAGTTCCATAGCTCGATGGACCTTATCGAGGCGGTGGCGTCGGTCGCGGGGACGCGCGCACAGATCATGCTGGAGATGCACGGCCGGTTCACCCCGGCGCAGGCGCGTGAGATCGCTCGATACGTTGAGAAGTACAGCCCGGCGTGGATCGAGGAACCGACGCGTCCCGGGGACATTCCGGCGTTAACGTCGGTGCGACAGCACACGTACCTGCCGATAGCGACGGGCGAGCGTCTTTACGGCGCTCAGGAGTTCGTGGCGCTCTGGCAGAGCGGAGCGGCAGACATCATCCAGCCGGACATCACGCAGTGCGGCGGGATCCTCGAGACGAAAAAGATCGCCGCGACGGCCGAGACCTACTCGATGATGGTGGCGCCGCACAACGTCGGAGGCATCGTGTCCACGATGGCCGCCCTGCACCTGAGCCTCACGCTGCGAAACGGTAAGGTCCTGGAGCATTTCAACGACTTTGCGGACCCGGGTGTGAAGCAGGCGGGCACGAACTACCCGGAGGTGGTGGACGGGTTGTTCCACGCGCCGGAGGGGCCGGGGTGGGGGATCGAGCTGGACGAGGACTACATCCTCGCCCACCCGCCCGCGATCGTGGACGGGATCATCCAGGACCCGGGGCTTCAGATGTTTGAGAAGGACGACTGGTCGAAGCGGGGACAGGACGACTGAGCGCCTCTGTTCCGCTCACGCCGTCTTTACTTTTCTCTACCGATTCGGCACCTGTCCTCCACCGACTAGTACTCGATTCTCCTCCCGGGGAAGCGCGATAGTTCAGTCAGCGTTAGTCGCCGGTATTTGCCGGCCGATGCGGGAAGACTCACAGCCATCCAGCCGTTCTCCGGAAGGGCCGGTACGACCGCCTAGCCGGACAGGTCAATGGTTGAGGATCACTTCCGCGAGGGGTTCTAACCGGAACCAGGCTTCGCACACGTGCCCCGGGCAGTCTCAATGTGAACCCTCCCCTCACGCAGACCGCCAGGGGCACCATTTTTTCGGCGTCACGCCACAGGCCGGCACACAGATCTGACGTCACCGGCTCGCCGGCATCGGAGCACAGGGTCCCGTCCCTCCTGCGGGACCCTGTCCGCGTGTCCCCCCGGCGCTTTCCTTAGAACGTTCTGGAGACGAGTCCGTACTACTGAAGCGGACGCGAAAAGAGCCCCGGTAGTCCGGGGCTCTTTCTTTCAGCGCATCCCGGCCGGGCTGCGCCATCAGCCGGGACGTTAATTGTCTGGCGACCCCGAGCAGATTCGAACTGCCGATCTCCGCCTTGACAGGGCGGCATGTTGGACCGCTACACCACGGGGCCGCGGTGTGGAGTTACCGCCACACGCTGTAGTTTACGGTAATACCCGCCACCAGGGACCGTCAACAGCGGCTAACGGCCTTTGAGTCGGCATCACCGGGATCGCTCGTCACACCCTGGTCTGGCATTTCTTCTTCAAGCGCTCCCGTTCGTGACGCACGGGTTGCGGGCCAGGGAGTTCCGCCGGAGGCGCGGCGCGGGGGATATGCGTGGCGTTCAATATCTCCGAGCCTTCTTCCCGCCTCCTGTGAGGAAGGTCGTCTCCGGCCGGTTGCGGAACCTTCCTCGGGAGGGCTTCGGTCCATTCCCGGGGAGCGTCTTATTCGGAGCGTCGTTCCGGCTCGTGTTCCTAGAGGAATGCCCGCAGATCGGAGTTGAACTCGGCCCGTCTGAGCGTCGTCAACGCCTTCCGCTCGATCTGCCGTATGCGCTCCCTCGTAACGTGGAGCTGCTTGCCGATCTCCTCGAGGGTCCACGTGCGTCCGTCCGCAATCCCGAACCTGAGCTCAAGTACGCGGCGTTCACGATCCGTGAGCGTGGTGAGGACGTCATGAATCTGGTCCCGCAGCGAGTGGCTTGTCGCCACTTCGCTCGGGTCCGGGATGGACCGGTCCTGGATGAAGTCACCGAGCTGGCTCTCATTACCGGCTCCGACCGGCGTCTCGAGCGACACCGGGTCCTGCGACATCTTCTGTATCTGCCCGACCCGTTCCGGCGTGATATCCAGCCGTTCCGCGATCTCCTCCGCTGTCGGCTCGCGATTCAACTCCTGCGCAAGCTGGCGCCGGGTGCGTGCCAGCTTGTTGATCCTCTCAACCATGTGGACCGGGATGCGGATCGTGCGTGCCTGGTCGGCGATTGACCTTGTGATCGCCTGGCGGATCCACCACGTCGCGTAGGTGGAGAACTTGAAGCCCTTCCGGTAGTCGAACTTCTGGATGCCGCGGATCAGGCCCAGGTTTCCTTCCTGGATCAGGTCAAGCAGTGACAGGCCGCGTCCGGAGTGCTTCTTGGCAACGCTGACCACGAGCCGCAGGTTCGCCTCGCCCAGGTGGAGGCGGGATGCGTCGGCGTCGTCTTCGATGTGCCGGTAGAAGCGCGCAAGGTAAGCCGTGTGCGGCTTGAGCGCCTCGGCGGCCGGGTGGTCCTCTAGCGCGTCCTCCATGTCACCCAGGCGCGGATCGATGTCCCAGAGAACCTCGATGCCCTGCGGAACGAGTGCTGAGATGGTCGAAAGCTCGGCGACCATGGCCTTCGCGTCGTCGGGCTCGATCGTCAGCGTGTCGGACAGGTAGTTGATCAACTCGTCGTTGTGAATGCCGTCGATCAGCTCCCTGATGTCGGGGTCGGCCGTGATCGTCGACAGCGTTACCGGGGTGGGCGCCCCGATGAATCGGGCGACGGCGTCGGCGACATCGCTCAACCCGGCGAGGGTCGAGAGTGCTGCGGCCGCCACGTCTGGAGTTTCCGGGCGCGCGTCTTCCTCACCTTCCGCCTCGATGGAGATCAGATGGTCACCCAGCTCGATCGAACGCGCCAGGGTTCGTTCCTGCGCTGCGTTGAGGAGGTCAACCTTGCCGATTTCGCGCAGGTACATGCGAACCGAATCGTTCAGTACGTCCGCTTCGGCCGGGGGAAGGTCGGACCGTACCTCTCGGCGGCCCACGTCCGTGCTGGCGTCCCAGTCGTCCTGCCGGGAGATTTCGGTGAACCCGCGACTCTCAAGGATGCCGGTCGTGGCCTCGTCGGAGTCGTCCCAGGCCTGTGCACGCTGGTTCGGGTCGATCCGCCAGGGCTTTTCGTCTTCTGACTCTTCGGACCCGTAAATCGATCGTCTGATTGTGGTCATGTTGTGTGGTACGTAAACCTATAGCGGCCGGTTCCGATTCAAATGTGAACCAGACCGGCTGATTCCATGTTTCAGGGTCGCGCCAGACCGTTCCAGTCTCCCCGGCGGTTGTGGCGGCGACAGATATTGACTGACCAGACGGGCGATCCCGTCTGGGTATTGGATGCCGTTCGGTTGAAGGGTGGTGCAGCCGTCAGGGCCAACGCGGCGCGAATACCTTCCATGTCGATGATGGCGCCCGGCGTGTGAAATTTGCGTGAAGTGTGTCAGTCCCGGACCGACACACCTGCGGAAAACATCGAATCTGCGCGGAATCCGCGCTTATTTTAACCCTAATTCGCCTTCAGCAACGTACTGGCCGGCATGCGGCCCGTGCATCCGCGCGGATCCCGGACTCCAATCTCCCGAAAGAATCGATACGTATCCCCGGAAATATGAACGAGACGTGGATAAGATGGCCCCACCACGGAGCCGCTCTCTCGTCTCGCCGACCAATGTTTAGAGGTGATTCCGATGCCGAGGAGAAGAAAGTCGAATGCCCGGCCATCTACGCTGGGGGAGTTACGCGCCTCGGGCTACGAGAGCAGGTCCATTAAAGACGAGATACGCACCAACCTCTCGGCACGCATTGAATCCGGCGATGAACTGTTCCCGGGAATTCTCGGGTACGAGAAAACCACCATCCCGGAGATCGAGAACGCACTCCTGTCCGGACAGGACATGATCATCCTGGGTGAGCGGGGCCAGGCGAAGTCCCGGATAGTGAGGGCGATAACCGGGCTGCTGGACGAGCGCGTTCCCATTATCAGCGGCTCAGAGATCAATGACGATCCGTGCGCCCCGATCAGCCGTGCCGGGATCGATATGGTCGCAGAGCACGGCGACGATACCCCCATCGAGTGGCTGGCCCGGGAAGATCGATATGGTGAGAAGCTGGCGACCCCGGACATCACCATGGCCGAACTCCTCGGGGACGTGGACCCGATAAAGGTGGCCGAGGGCCGGTACCTGTCGGACGAACTCACCATCCACTACGGCCTTATCCCGCGCACGAACCGCGGCATCTTCTGCATCAACGAGCTACCGGACCTTGCCGAGCGGATCCAGGTGGGGCTGTTCAACCTGATGGAAGAGCGGGACATCCAGATCAAGGGTTACCGCGTCCGGATGCCGCTCGATATCCTGATCGTGGCAACGGCCAACCCTGAGGACTACACAAACCGGGGCCGCATCATCACCCCCCTCAAGGACCGGTACGGCGCCCAGGTCCGAACGCACTATCCCGAGCGCGTGGAAGACGAGCTGCGGATCGCAGAGCAGGAACGCTCCCGTTACCCGGCCTTTGAGGAGCGCGTGCACATGCCGCCCTACATGGCGGAGGTCATCGGCGAGATAACCTCGCTCGCCCGGCGCAGCCCGGAAGTCAACCAGCGCTCCGGCGTGTCGGTCAGGATGACGATCGCAAATCTGGAGACGGTGCGCGCGTCGGCCATGCGCCGGGCGTTGCGCCTGCGCGAGAAGATGGCGTCGGTCCGTGTGAGCGACCTGTCCGGGTTGATAGCGTCGACGCGCGGCAAGCTTGAACTGGAAACGATCGAAGAGGGCCGTGAAACTGACGTTATCGACGAGTTGATAAAGCGGTCCGTGCTCGATGTGTTCAACCGCCATTTCCGTTCTGCCGAGCTCGACGGTGTTGTGGCGTCGTTCGATCCCGGGACGACCGTGGAGGCGGGCCAGGACCTTCCGTCGGATGAATACGTCAACGCCGCCAGCCGGGTGATCGGGCTCGGGCCCGTGCTGCGGCGGCTCAAGTCGTCGGATCAGCCACATGAGGTGGCGTCGGCGGTCGAGTTCGTGCTCGAAGGGTTGCACCTGAACCGCCGCCTGAACCGGGACTCGGCGGACGGACGGGTCACGTACCGCGAGAAACCGAAGCCGCCGTCCCTCCGTGAGGACATCGAGTTCCGCATCGACGATATCGGCAGTGGCCCGGGCGACGGTCCAGACCGGCCACGGCGGCGCCGCCGGCGGCCGCGCGACAGCGAGTAGCCGGACATGGTCTTTTTTCGTTATTCACGCTGGGACGGCTCACAGGAGCCGTTCAGGCCGGGCGCGGACGAGCTGATGAACGCGCTCTCGGACAACCTGTTTGAGCATGGCGACGTTATGCGCGCCCTTCGAGACCTGTTCCGTAACGGCATGGAAGGCGCCGACGGCGAGCGGTTGCAGGGGCTCCGCGACATGATGAAGAGGCTGGCCCGGGAGCGCCGGGAGCGCCTTGAGAGCAACGACCTTGACTCGGTGATCGAGGATATCAAGGAGAAGCTGGAACAGGTCATGGACCTGGAGCGCGGGGGGATTGAGCGCAGCCTGAAAGACGCGAGCGACAGGCTGGAGTACGCGATCCCTTCCGAGCGCGAGCAGTTGCAGGGGTTGATGGAGTTCATCAACCAGCGCGCTGAGCGTGCTACCGAGACGCTTGATTCACTGCCGGACAGCCCGGCGGGCGCCATTCGTGAACTCTCCGATTATGACTTCATCGACTCAGAGGCGCGTGAAAAGTTCAACGAGCTGCTGGATCAACTGCGCGAGAAGATGATGCAGAACTTCGCGCAGCGCACCTCCGAGGCGCTCCAGGACATGTCGCCCGAGCAACAACAGGCGATGCGCGAGATGATGCGCGCCCTGAATCAGATGCTCCGCGAAAGGGCGGAAGGCCGAGAACCGGACTTCGACGCGTTCATGGATCAGTACGGCCACTTCTTTGACCCGGACAGGCCGGAAACCCTGGACGATCTGCTGGACATGCTGGAACAGCAGATGCGGCAGTTACAGTCCATGCTCGGCAGCATGTCGCCCGAGGCGCGCTCTCAGCTTATGGAGATGATGCGTACGGCGCTTGACGACGAGACGCTGCAGGAGATGGCGAATCTCGCCGGGATGATGGAGGAACTCCGGCCCGGCTCAACGCGCGGGCAGAGCTATCCGTTCTCCGGCGACGACCCGATGTCGCTTGGCGATGCGATGGATCTCATGAAAGAGCTTCAGCAACTGGACGAGCTGGAGTCTGACCTGCAGGCCGCAGGGCGAAGCGGCGATCTTGAAGGGATCGACCCGGACGAGCTGGCTCGGCTTCTGGGAGAGGACGCCCGCGAGGCGCTTGAGGAGATGCAGGACGTCGCCCGGATGCTGGAAGAAGAGGGCTACATCAGACGAAAGGGCGACCGCTGGGAGCTGACCCCGCGCGCCATCCGGAAGATGGGGGAACGGGCGCTACGGGAGGTGTTTGGCAAGCTGCAGAAGGACCGCCTTGGCGGTCACCGGATCGAGTCGAGCGGCGTCGGCGGGGAAGCGACCGGCGCAACGCTTCCGTACGAGCCGGGCGAGCCATTTGACATCAACCTGTACCGCTCGCTGGCGAACGCCGTGAAGCGAGGCGGCGCCGGCGTGCCGGTGCGGCTGAAGGTCGAAGACTTCGAGGTGGACGAGGTGGAGCATTCGACCGAAGCCGCCACGGTCCTCATGCTGGACCAGAGCAGCTCGATGTACCACTTCGGCCGCTGGGGGGCCGCCAAGCGCGTGGCCATGGCGCTACAGTCGCTGATCCAGTCCAAGTACCCGAGGGACCGCCTGTTCATCGTCGGATTCTCCGACTACGCGGTTGAACTCAAGCCGGGCGAGTTGCCCACGGCGACGCCGAACGATTGGATGCAGGGCACCAACATGCAGCACGCTCTGATGGTCGCCCGGAAGATACTCGTGCGTGAGCGGGCGGCCACCCGCCAGATCATCATGATTACGGACGGCGAGCCCACGGCGCACCTGGAGAACGGCATGTCGTTCTTCAACTACCCGCCGACGCGCCGGACCATCTCAGAGACGCTGAAGGAGGTCCGCAACTGCACGAAGGCCGGCATCACGATCAATACGTTTATGTTGGAGCGGAGCAGTTACCTGACGGCGTTTATCGACTACGTGACGCGTATCAATCGCGGCCGTGCTTTCTTCACAGACCCTGACCGGCTGGGCGATTATCTGCTCGTGGACTACCTGTCCAATCGTCGGCGCCGAGTCGCCTGAGCCGGCCGGCGCGAGTCGGAAATGGAATCAGCGTCGATAGGCCCGCGGCTCCGCGATGCGGGATGCGTCACCCATGAGATCAGTGCGGCGCGTTATTCTGGGCTTACCCTTGGGGGATGAATCTCCAGATACGCCCGGAGGCCGGGGCGCTGCGGATGCCGAATTAGTTGATGACAATCTCTTACGCCAACCTGGACCGAATTCTCCTGCCGCTTGACGGTTCCGAGGCGGCGGCCTCGATCGTGCCATACACCGAACGGCTCGCCGTTATGCTCGGAGCCAGCATCAACCTTCTCGGCGTCATCCCGGAACCGCCGTCAGATCTGCCCATCGATGTGACCGGTGGGGCAGACGCCGGGGTCGTCGCACAGTATCTCGATGGGATCAAGCGTCAGCTTGAGGACCATGACGTCCCGGTCGATGTGGAGATCCAGGAGGGTCAGGCGGCGGCGGAGATCCTCGCCTGCGCGGCGGCCCGTCACTGCGGGCTTGTCGTCCTGGCGACGCGCGGACGTTCCGCCGTGGGGCCGAACCTGCTCGGCATCACGACCGACCGGGTGATCAGGTCCAGCCCGGCGCCGGTACTCGTCGTCCCGCCGGATGAGGACGGCGGCTCAAAGGCGCCGGTGGGCGGCCTGAAGACCGTGATCGTTGGGCTTGACGGTTCGGAAACAGCGGCTAGCTCGCTCGCGCCGACGCGCCAGATCGCCCGTGAACTGAGCCTGGAGATCGTGATCGTCCGCGCCACTCCGCCCCTCGACTCACTCGACGGCGCAGCGACCTACTTCGGTTCCGTATCGCAGCATGCCGAACAGTACGTCAAACGTGTCGCAGACCGGCTGGCAGCCGACGGCCTGTCGGCCCGCACCGTGGTCGGACCTCTCACGCCGCAGGAACAGTTGCTGAAGGCCGCGGACGATTCGGATGAACCTCTGCTGATACTGTCGACACGGGGCTGGTCCAACCGCGCTGACTGGCAGCTCGGTTCCGTGACCGATCGCGTGGTGCGCGCCGCCCGTCATCCGGTCCTGATCATCCCGCCCGCGGGCCGCGTCGAGTCCCAGTAGACCTCGTATATCGGGATCAAGACCGGCGTAGTGGATCGTCAATACGCAGGGGCGGGCAGCGGCCCCCCGGGCCGATCGCCGTCAGCCCTTACGATCGGCTCGGAGACATGATCGCCACGGTCTCGGAGGGAGGGCGAATGTCCAATGGACGTCGGCGTCGGCGCTACTCGTTCCGCAGCACTCGTCCCGCCACCGCTCCCAGCTTGCCCACCATCTGCGGGTCCCGAGCGTCGGGAGCCGTGATGACCGCAGTGTCCAGGACGCGGTCGCATCCGTTCGGACAGGCAACCGGGCGGTCCTGTAGCTCCGGCACGGCGCGTCGCGCGAGCGCGGCGGCTTTGTGCGCGTTTTCGGACAGCGCCTTGATGACCATCTCCACTGTCACTGAGTCGTGATCCGGGTGCCAGGTGTCGTAATCGGTCACCATAGCCACCGTTGCGTAGCAGATCTCGGCCTCGCGGGCCAGCTTCGCCTCCGGCATGTTGGTCATGCCGATTACGTCGCATCCCCATGAGCGGTACAGGTTGGATTCAGCCAGTGTGGAGAACTGCGGCCCCTCGATCGTGATGTAGGTACCCCCGCGCCGGACGTCCAGGTCCTGGCCGGATGCAGCGGCGCACAGCGCGTCCCCCAGCCGTCCGCACACCGGATGGGCGATGGCGACGTGGGCGGCGAGACCCTCGCCAAAGAAGCTCTTTTCGCGGGCAAAGGTCCGGTCGATGAACTGGTCGACGATAACGAACGCTCCCGGGGGCAGGTCTTCCCGGAGCGAGCCGACGGCGCTGAACGACAGGATGTCGGTGACGCCCGCCCGTTTGAGCGCATCGATGTTGGCGCGGTAGTTGATCTGGCTCGGTGGAATCCGGTGCCCGCGGCCGTGACGCGGCAGGAACACGATGCGGTTGCCATCGATCTCGCCGAACAGCAGTTCGTCCGACGGCTCGCCAAACGCCGACTCCACGCGCACCCACTGGGTGTTGGACAGCCCTTCCATGTCATACAGGCCGCTGCCGCCGATCATCCCGATCAACGGACGTTCGTTGCCGCCGTTCTGGCTCATTTACATCGTTTCCTGTTCGCCGTTTCGGACCGGTTGGCGCGCCGGTCTGTTGCCGTCCGGGCCTATTGCCGCGTGACCGGGGCTGTGCATGATATCGGTCCCGAGCCCGGGCGAGTACGAAGTGGCCACACGTGCAGATCATCGACGCAAGCGACCGTCCCAATGACGCCCACGGATACAGCGTGTACTGCCTGGTGCTGCTTGCGCCGGAGCCGATCGCATCCGAGGTTCAGCATGTGCGTAACCTACTCGGCCCTGAGCGCACCATGATCCCGGCCCATGTGACCATCCTCGGCACGTTCTGCGGGATCGAAAGCCTGGACCGCGTGTTCGAGCAGATTGCGGGTGCGGTAGCGGGGACGAAAGTCCTGACGCTGGCGCCTACGGGTGACACATTTGAGTCGCCGAATAGAGTGACCGCCGGGGCGGTAATCGAGGTGAGCCAGGACATGCAGGCGCTGCACGATCGTCTCGCGGAGGCCGTTCTACCGACCGCGACCAATGCCTATCACGACCCGGCCGACTTCGTAGCGCATCTGACGTACTACCAGCAGATCCCGGAGTCGGTGCAAGAGTTTGGGAGCCGAATCACCGGGGAGTTTGAACTCGCCGAGTTCACCGTGGACGGCGTCACCCTGATGGGGCGCGTTGGCACGGCCTCGGAAGGGGAGTGGCGCGTGGTGCGCGAGTTTCCATTCGGTGGGTGACGCCTCCTCTCCCTGGGAGGGAGAGGCCAGGAGTGCTGGAGCAGCTGGAATACCTGGTGCGCGAGATATAGACGCGGATGCCGGATTAACCACCCCCGAACCCGCGCCCTCAGGGCACCCGAAATCAGGAGGGGGCCATTTGTTGCCTCCTCCCTGGGAGGGAGGAGGTTGGAGGTGGGTTGAAACGCCCGTCCCACCCGAGCCCGTTGGTTTATGGTATTGCCTCCACTACCAGCCAACACGAGGACCAGTACATGCGAGCAGGATTCGGCCAGTTCAAGGTGGCGACGCCTGAGTACCTGCGCTTCGCCGCGCAGTTCGGCGCCACCGACATACTGCTCAATGCTCCAGATCTGCCCGGCGTGGGTGGACGCTGGGAGTTGCACGATCTCGTGAAGCTGCGGCTATCGATCGAGCAGCACGGTATGAAGCTGACGGCGCTGGAAAATGTGCCGACCAACTTCTACGACCACATCATGCTGAACGGCCCGAAGCGCGACGAGCAGATCGAGAACATGATCTACACCGTCCGCAACATCGCCCGGGCCGGCATCCCGATCTTTGGCTACAACTGGATGCCGTCGCACGTCTGGCGCACGCCGCCGGCGCTGATCCGCGGAGGGGCGGTAGCCACGGCTTTTGACTACGACATCGCCAGAGAGATGCCGCTGACTCACGACCGCGCCTACACCGAGGAGGAGATGTGGTCGAACCTGGAGCACTGGATCAGGATTATCACGCCGATCGCGGAGGAGGAGGGCATACGCCTGGGCATCCACCCGTGCGACCCGCCGGTCCCTGAACTCGGTGGTATCCCGCAACTCCTGCGCAGCTTTGACGCCTACAAGCGGCTGATCGAGATCGTGCCGTCGGACTCGAACGCTATCGAGTTCTGCCAGGGCACCTTCTCGGAGATGGTAGACGCAGCGGGCGACGGCATATACGACATGATCCGGTACTTCGGCGAGCGCAACAAAATCCTGTACGTCCACTTCCGCAACGTGTCCGGTCAGGTGCCGAAGTTCCACGAGGAGTTCGTCAACACGGGGTACGTGGACATGTACCGGGCGATGAAGGTCTATCAAGAGGTCGGGTTCGACGGCTTCTTCATCGACGACCACGTCCCGCACACGCACCAGGACACGCAGTGGGGCCACCGCGGCCGGGCCTTCGCCAACGGCTACATCCAGGCCATGATCGAGGCTGTTACGAAGAGGGCGGCGGGGGCGTAGCCATCCAGGATCGGCAGAGCGACGACCGATCAGAACCGCAACCAACAGAAGAGAGGCGCGTCATGAGACCAAACGTCATCAGGCAGAAACTGGACGCCGGGGAGCCGACCCTGAGCACGCACATCCATAGCGTGTGGCCGGCCGAGATCGAGGCGCTTGGCCACACGGGGTTGTACGACTACGTGGAGTTCGTGGCGGAGTACGGGCCGTCTGACCTCCACGACCTGGACAACATGTGCCGGACGGCCGAGCTGTTCAACATGGGCAGCATGATCAAGATCGACCAGAGCCTTATGCCGTTCCTCGCTCAGAGGGGCATCGGGGCCGGATACGGCAGCGTCCTGTTCACCGACTGCCGAAGCCTGGACGAGGTTCAGGAGTGCATCAAGGCCGCGATGCCGGACCACCCGGACTACGGCGGTACATACGGCGTGGCGACAAGGCGAAACTCGTACATGGGCTACGGCGGGTCGCCGGAGTACGTCAAGTCTATCGGGGACACGGTGCTCGCCTTCATGATCGAGAAGAAGGGCGCGGTCGACAACCTGGAGCAGATCCTGTCCGAGGAAAAGGTGGAGATGGTGCAGTGGGGCGGCGCCGACTTCTCGATGAATATCGGCCACCCGCGCGAGATGAACCACCCGGACGTGGTCGCGGCCAAGAAGAAGACGTTTGAAGTAGCCATCAGGATGGGCGTGCCGCCGAGGGCCGAGATTGGCTCCGCTGATGAGACGAAGGAGTACCTGGACATGGGGGTGCGGCACTTCTCCGTCGGGACGGACATCACGATCTTGCACGGATTCTGGCAGAAAGAGGGCGAGGGGATAAGGAGGGCGCTGCAGGGCGAGTGAGCCGGGAGAACTTGTGCGTGGGATCGACCGCAACTCGGATGGCAACGATCGTGACGGGCATTGCCATCATCACGCTGCTGGCATGTTCAGGTAACGATGGTTCGACCGCGCGGCCCGAAGATTCCGCCGGTTCATCCGCCGCGCAGGTGACTCCGATGACGATTGCGACAGTCGCCGGGGCGACGGGATTGCCGCCGACTCCATCGCCCGCCCCGTCGCCCGTTCCCGCCACGGCCGAGTCCGGTCTCGAGGGAGCGGCCCCGGCCCCGACCTCGTTTCCGCCACCTCCAACCGTGTCTCCGGAGCCAGCGCCGCCGACTCCCCCGTCCAACGGCGACGCAACGCCTGTTTCCACGCCCACGCCACAATCCACGTCGACGCCGGTCGCCGACACCCCTTCGCCCGCTACCCCAACCCCCACCGCCACCCCGACCCCGGCGCCGCAGCGCATGGCGCCGTCAACCGGTGTGGTGGCCTGCGACACGGTCGACCTTTCAGGCTTCACCGGCGACATCGACCCTTTCTACACACTGTGTACGACCGATAGCGGCATGCTCGTAATGGCTTCGGCTGAGGTTCCTGACGACGCCCTGATTGAGATGAACCGATTGATCACCGGAATGACCGCGCGCCGTACCGAAGTGATCGGCCGGCTAAATTACCTGGGGATTGCGGCGGCGGTCATAGGCGTGAACCAGGTCACTACGGACCTGCCGCAGTACGCATTTCTAAAGTCAAACACGTTGCTTGACTGGGATGAGAGGAGGGGACTCGGCGCGACGATCGAGGCGCCCCTGGTGAGCGGCGCCGAGGAGAATCTTCTCGGTTACCCGGACAACGTCTACGGAGCCGAGAACATCTTCGTGCACGAGTTTGCTCACACGTTGTTTGAGTACGGGCTCATCGCCGCAGACGGTCGCTCGTTCAGCCCACTCACCGCCCTGCCCACGGCGTACTGGCCGGGCGGACAACAACTGCTGGCAAAGTGGCTGGTGGTGTATTCCACATCCATCGCCTCCGGCCACTGGGGCAGTACTTACGCCGCGACCAACTGGACCGAACTCTGGGCCGTTGCCTCGCAGGCCTGGTTCGGCGCTTTGAACCGGCCGCACGAGTACCAGTGGGACGGAACGAGGGAAGGTCTGACCGCTTTCGACCCGGCTGTAGCGGAGGTCTTCGGGGACGTCTATCCCGATGACTGGATTGCGGTCGCGCCGTAGGCTATCGGCGTCATGGCGCGGCTGCCCCTTGTCCGGACGCGTCGGCCGCCCGGGCGCGAACAGCCCCGGCACGCGTCGGAAGCGTGAGGAAAATTCCAGGACCGATGAAAAAAAGGGGGAACTCGCGATGGCAGTCAGAAGGCTCGTAACCGGCAACGGACCCGACGGTAAATCACGGGCCGATATCGATGGGCCAACGCCCGGCCACATCGATGTCGGACGCGCTGTGTTCGACGAGCTCTGGCGGACCACCACAACGCCGCCGCCGGTGACGGGCGATGACGACCCCGCAGATGTCGATGTAGCGGTGCTTCAACCGGAGCCCAACGGCATCGCCTGGTTCTGCGTCACCTTCCGCCCATGGGCTGAAGTGGAGGCCGGCCTCGCCGCCAACCCCGAGGGCATTTCGGCCGGCGGGAAGTTCGACGACGGCGGCGCCATGGAGCCGGATAACCCGGGCTGGCACACGACCGACACGCTCGACTTCGGGCTGGTGGTTTCCGGCGAGATCGACCTTGAGCTCGACGACGGCACGCACCACTTGAAGGCCGGAGACTGCGTCGTGCAGCGCGCCACTCGCCACGCCTGGCGCAACCGATCTGACAAGCCCTGCGTCATGTCCTTCGTGCTCATCAGTCGGAACGCCGGCTAATGGCCAGCCGCGCTGCGCCCACGGTTAAAAGTCTCAGCGCATGCCTCGCGGACCTCGGGGAGCGGGCGCCCGAGAGCATAAAAACGCGGGCGCAGGAGATCAATTGGAGCTGACCGCCGAACAGGCAAGGGGCGTCGCCGTCGAGCGCCGGAAAACGCTGGCGGTGGTGTCGCTCGCCACACTGTTCGGCCACCCGGTCTGGTTCAGCACCAATGCGGTCGGGCCTCCGACACCCGAAAGCGAGGCCGCTGGCCGATCAAAGGCGGGGGCGTGCCCACCCTAA
>JACZRO010000061.1 GCA_022574675.1 Chloroflexota bacterium | reverse complement strand
TGTGATTTCGGTCGTAGGGGAAGGCTTTCACCTTGGTGTTGGACGGAGCGAGAATGTCCATCTCACCCAAACACTCCCAGGTGTACTGGGTCACGATGCCGGCAAAGCTGTTGAGATCGTCAAAGGTAAAATCAGTGCCCGAGATCGAGTCCGTGCGTTGGGCCGTGGAGATGCGCCGCACCCGACGCAGGGTCGGGAGATAGACCCAGGTATCGTCGTTCTTCGCCTCGCTGGTGGGTCGGTCGGCGCTCTTGTAGCGATAGCTCATGAGCATGATGCCCCGGGCATCGAAGGGTGCCGAGACCTCGATCCCAAACGCATTCTTGCGCTTTTCCCCTCGGAAGATGTCGCCGGCCTGCTTGTCGTAGGCGGGCTCGACCCGGTGGGACAGAATGACCACCCTGCCGTCGCCCTCGTAGTAAAGGGGAAGCTCTTCGCCGCGGTCCCAATACGAATAGAAGAACGACGCAGTATTCCCCGCCCCGTTCCAACGGTAGTCGAAGTTCCACATGATCTTCGTTCCCGCCTGGGGGTCGCCAAGGCAATCGATGTCTTCCATCGGAAAGGGCTCGCCATTGACGTAGTTTTCGAGGCTATTGCCCGGGCCGATGCGCGAATCGCCTTTGTTCCTGATGGTTTTGGATTGGAAAGCGTCAGCCTGACTGTAGTCGCGGTAGAACGGACCGATCTCGAGTTGCATCCCGGGGTAGAAGAAGAAGTCGCGATTGTTCCAAAAGTCCTCCGGGAGAAACTGCCTGACCGCATCGATGCGTTCGAAGTCGATCACATCGCCTTCCTTGAAAGTCGGCCCGGCGCCGCCGGCGTCTTCTTGCGCGACGGCGGTCGCCGTCGATAACGCGCATATCAAGCTGAGGGTCAAGGCGAAAATCCGCGTGTGCCTGAGCAAGAACCATTTCACCATTCAGCTTCTCTCCCGCCGCAGCCCCGTGTCCAAAGGGGCGATTAACAATTCCGACCCGCCATCGTGCCAACACAGCCGATCGAGCGGGATGATATTGCGATTCGCGAGCCGAAGACACACCCAGAGCCCTGTATTCTCCGTCCGACACGGTACTCGGACTCATTTTTCATCCCTTCCTCTGCGCGGATGATGTAGAACCTCTCCAAGAGCATGCCTTGGCCGCCACGACGAGGAGAGAGACCCAAAGCGATGATTCTTGGACGACACAGGCTGCGGAGCATGCTTTGGCTGCCCTGTGTGCTGACGTTGCTGGCTTCGCCCACCGCCGCTTTCGCCGACGATTGGGACGACGAGGGTGAGAGCTTTTACTTCGATGGCTCGAGTTACTTCTCGATCGGCTACAGCTACCTCGCCGAAGCGACCTCGCGTCAGATCGGGCAGCCATCAAAGGGCAAGGGCTTCCACACCGTCGCGGGCGGGGTCAAGCACGCCGAAGGTCTCAACGCGGTGTTGGGCAAGCGCATTTGGGAATACATCGCCATCGAATCCCAATTCGAATACGCCGATGGCTTTCGCTTTGCCGATACCGACGGCGACACCCACACCCATCCCGCCGACCGCCACGCCAGAGGTAGTCCCAACGGCGACAACTGTGGAAGTCAGCGAAGAGGGCGGAGGCCTTTGCGGCGCGAACCCGGGCGGTCCGGCGTCCGCCGGCCAGGTGGGACTGTTGCTGTCTCCCATTGCGCTGGCGCTCTGGGTCGCCATCAGGCGCAGGACGGCCGGGCCCACGGCGGGCCAGACGTAAAAACCCGGGTAGGATTGCCCGGGCGGCTCGTTGCGGCAAGGGCGCCGTGCACTCGGGTTTCTACCGATCTGGCGCCGTTCGGGGAAACTCGAGTTCGGCTCGCAACCGGTGCGTTCGCCCGATTCCGATGCGCTCGGCGGCCAGGGTCGCCCGGGGACCTGCTCTCTTTAGCTTTCCAGGGCGCCCTGGGGCCGCAGCAGCACCAACCGTTGCGTTTCCCCGAGATTGCTACGGGTGAAGCTGATTCGTGCTACCGGCTCCGGCTTTGGCAGACCGATCTCCGCAACGAATGCATCGAGCGCGCCGAAGTCGGAACCGTCAGTCGCGACGCCCGGGTGCATCGGGATGACCACTCGCGGCTCTAGCATCCGGGTTACGGCCGCCGCCTGGTCCGCTGAGATAGCCTGGTCGGTCCCGCCCGCCGGAGTGATCAGGATATCCACATGTCCGATCAGTTGAGCGGCTTGTGTGGTCAGGGGACCCGTTAGTGCGCCGAGGTGGCAAACGGAGATCAGCTCGGCATCCAGGGCGTAAACGGTGTTCAAAGCCCGCAGATCGCCGGCGTCTCCCATCGGGGTCGCGATACCGCGGACGCCGAGCCCCGAGATCTCGTACTCTCCCGGGCCGTCGATCACCTGAACCTTGTCCCGCCACTTTTCGATACCCGGGCGGGCGGCGGCGTGGCTGACCGTTACCACCGTCGAACCGGGATCGAGTTCGGGACCCAGGCCCGATCCGGCCGCCGGGTCCGCGATGAGCGTCCCTGTGGCGGTGTTGATGATGAACGATCGATCACCCAGCCAACGAATATCCATGGGGCTTTTCCAGAGGCGCGCGGAGCGCAAGAATCAGGGTCAAGTTTGGGCCGGGTAAGGGGCGGAAGCCCGTGAATGTTGGCCCGGCAGGCCACGTTCCACTGTACGGGCTCCCCAACGCGTGGTCAACGTAAGCCAATCGTGTTGACACCCCTATGGGGCCGTGCTACGTTCGCCCGAATTGGCGTGCGCGGTTTGGCGACCGCGGTCCATACAGGACGCATCGCCATGGAAGGCGTGAATGACCACTCTCACTCCCCGCAGGGGCAGCATACTCAGGCTGATCGTCGACGGATACATAGCGACGGGTGAGCCGGTCGCGTCCTCCGTCGTCGCCTCGGACCGTGAGATTGGAGTCAGTCCGGCGACGGTCCGTAACGAGATGGTCAGCCTCGAGGACGAGGGTTACATCACGCGCCCCCACACCTCCGCCGGCGGCATCCCGGCGGACAAAGGGTACCGTTACTTCGTCGAGGGGCTGGGCTTCGGTTCCACCGAGCCGGACGCGCAGGATTTCGCGGCCATACGGTCCGCCCTGGAAAAAAGACGACGGGACATGGAAGAGTGGGCGGAAGCTGCCGCGTCTATCGTGGCGGGCCTGCTCAAGACCCTGGCCTTTGCATCCCCGCCCAGGGCTGACGCTTCCCGGGTCAAACAGCTTGACCTACTGCTGTTGCAGGACCTGACCGTCATGCTGGTGCTCATCCTCCAGGAGACGACGGTGGTCAAACAGTTGATATCGCTGGAGTCGCCCACCACCCAGGACGAGCTCTTTCGCGTCCGCAACCGCGTCCACGAGACCGTCACCGGGCGGACCGCCGAAGAGATCACCCGCCATGTAGGAACAGGTGAGCCTGGCGGCGGGCTTGAATCGGTGGTGCTTGACTCCGCCGTAAGCGTCCTTCGTGAACGGGACCGGCAGAAGTTTTCCGGGTACAACATTGAAGGACTCGGGCGCCTGCTGGGGACCCTTGAACTCTCGCACGATAACTACGGGATTGCGCTCACCGAGGTGCTCGATAGCGACGACGCGTTGTACGAACTGACGGAGGGAGCTCCGGACGACGGCAGCGCGGTCGTATACATCGGTGCGGAAAACAGTCGTGTCGAGTTCAACCGGTGCAGCGTGATCGTCGCACGGTACGGCGTACCGTCGGAGGCGTCTGGAGTCGTGGGCCTGATCGGCCCGACCCGGCTCGCTTACAGGCGCGCTGTCCCGGTCGTTGAAGCGGCGGCGACGCTGCTCAGTGATCTTGTCACCGAGGCCTATTACGGCTATCCGGCGTCGGGCGAGTCCACGGCGGCGCGCACCTAGTCTGTACCGGGCAAACGGCATCGTCGACTGGACCTTTACGTTCGTATAATGAAAACTGTACCAACGCGTCCAGCGCCGTTTGACGGGTTTACTTGAATCGTCAATGACCACCAAGACTGATTATTACGAGTCTCTCCAGGTCGCGCGCAACGCGACCCCTGAGGACATCAAGAAGGCGTACCGCAAACTCGCGTTCCAGTACCACCCGGACCGGAACAGCGACGCCGGGGCGGCAGACCTCTTCAAGGAGATCAACGAGGCGTACCAGGTCTTGAGTGACCCGGACCGGCGTGCCTCGTACGACCGTTTCGGCCATGCCGGCGCTAACGGCGCCGCCGGTCGAGGCTTTGAGGGCTTTGAAGGGTTCGGCGGGCTCGGCGATATCTTCGAGTCTTTTTTTGGCGGCGGCTCGCGCACCAAGGGCCCGGCGCGCGGCCGCGATCTTGAGTACCGAACGACGATCTCGTTCATGGAGGCGGTATTCGGGGCCGAGAAGGAGTTCGACATCAACCGCGTCGAGCCCTGCGGCCGTTGCGCGGGCAGCAGGGCGGAACCGGGCACCGCCGCCGCCCGATGCGCCACCTGCAACGGTTCCGGCCAGGTCCGCCGCGTTCAGCGCAGCATTTTCGGCCAGTTCGCCCAGGTGACTACGTGCTCTACCTGCCGGGGCGAGGGAACCACCGTGGCGACGCCCTGTACGCAGTGCAAGGGCGCCGGGCGCGAGCGCAGGCGACGCAAGATATCCGTGAACATTCCCCCGGGTGTGGACACCGGCAGCCGCATCCGACTCCGGTCCGAGGGCGAGCCGGGGGATCCCGGCGCCGCGTCCGGGGACCTGTATATCCACGTCGAAGTCGAGCCTCACGAGATATTCGAACGGGACGGCGATGACGTGCTGGTGAACCTTGAACTGAACGTTGCCCGGGCTGCGCTCGGAGCGACGGCGCAGGTGCCGACGGTGGACGGGTTGCGGGAACTGGAGATCCCGGCCGGCACCCAGTCAGGACAGGCCTTCAGGATGCGCAACCTCGGCGTCCCCCATCTCGGATCGTCGGGACGCCGGGGGGATCAGATAGTTATCGTCAACGTCGCCGTTCCACGCAAGCTGGACGATCGCCAGCGGGAGCTGCTGGAAGAACTGGCCGCAACCATGGGGGACGATGTTTCACCCGGCGGCGCGGAAGACGGCTGGTTCGGCAAGTTCAAGGACTTCATTAGCGGCGACGGCAATTGACGCCCGCCTCACGGCACGCGGATCAAGGCTGGACCGGCAATGCCTTCACACTGGCTTGAACTGAGCACCGAGGCCCCCGGGGAGTACGCGGAAACCCTGTCCCACCTGTTTGCCCGGTACGGCGAAGGCGGGGTGGTAGTAGAAGAGGCCGGCGGCTACAACCCGGACGAGGGCGAGACGCCACCCCTGGACGCCCCGGTCACCATACGGGCCTACCTGCCGATCGACGCCACGACTGACGACCGTCGCGCCCACATCGACTTGGGGATCCGATTGATCTCATACCTCCACCCCATCCCGCCGCTGCGGGAACGTGTACTGAAGGACCGGGAGTGGGAACTCCAGGAGTTCGAGCCGGTCCGCGTCGGTCGGCGGCTTGTGATAGCGCCCGGCGGCTCAAGCTGGGACCGGACCCCGGACGACGTAGTCATACAACTGGATCCGGGGCTTGCGTTCGGCACCGGGCATCACCCCACCACCCGGATGTGCATGCTCTATCTTGAGAAGTCAGTTTCGCCGGGCTGTTGCGTACTGGACCTGGGTTGTGGCTCCGGGATCCTGTCACTCACGGCGCTAAGACTGGGGGCCGGCTCGGTCACCGCGCTTGATATCGAGGCCGACGCCGTCAAGGCCACACTTGAAAACCTGGCGATCAACGACCTCGCCAGCAAGGCGCGGGTCCAGCGGGGCACTCTTCCGAACCCGATCGCGCCTGCCGGAACGTTTGACGTCGTCGTCGCCAACATCTCGGCGAACGTCCTCATCGCGCTCGCGCCGAACGTACTCGCCGCACTGGCGCCCGGAGGGGTGTTCGTCGGGTCGGGGTTGCTTGCCGAGCGCAGGGAAGAGGTCGAGGCGGCTTTCACCGGGTCCGGCGCGGAAATAACGGACCTCACAATTTCGGGCGACTGGGCGGCGTTCACCGCCGTGCTGCGCCCGGGGTAGTCCCGCATGCACCGGTTTTACCTGCCGGACGGCCCGCCCGCCGACGGCCCGCTCCTGCTCCCCCGTCACATCGCCCGCCAGTTGTCGCGCGTCCTCAGGATGCGACCGGGCGACGAGATCGGCGTGTTCGATGGAAGCGGTATCCAGTGGACCGTGGAGCTTGACGAGGTTACGCCGCGTTCAGCCGCCGGGCACGTCGTGGATGTGACGCGCCCGAGCACCGAATCTCGTGTCGAGATCACCCTGTACCAGTCGATCATCGATGCGGCGCCGTTCGAACTCGTACTCCAGAAGGGCGTCGAACTCGGGGTGACGCATTTCGTGCCGCTTCTCACTGATCGTGTCCGTGGAGCCGGTCCGACCGGCGCATCCGGCCATCGCCAGACGCGCTGGGCGAGGATCGTGCAGGAGGCTGCAGAACAGTCCGGCCGTGTGTGCGTCCCGGACGTCACGAGCCCGGTGACCCTTGACGCCGCCTTTGAGGCTGAGGCGCCACCCGCCGTGCCTTTGATCGTCCCGTGGGAGGGCGAAACCTCACTGAGCCTGCGTGCCGTGCTGCGCAACCCGGAGACCCGGCCGGTCGACGCCGTTCGTGTTTTGATCGGACCGAAAGGCGGGCTGACGGGGTCGGAGATCGAGTTTCTGCGCGCGCGTGGAGCTTTGATCGTGACGCTCGGGAATCGCGTTCTCCGCTCAGAGACCGCAGCGATCGCCACCGTCAGCGCCATCCTGTACGAACTCGGCGAGCTTGGCGGTACTTAGAGTCAGTCCCGGCCGCTCAGTCCGGCGAACCCATCTCCGGTACCGGCGCGCGTGACATCAGCTTCTCTACCGCCGTCTGCGGGTCCATTTCCCCCGCCAGCACGTCCCTGGTAACCCGGGCGATCGGCATATCCACCCCGAGCGAGTCGGCAACCTTGACCGCTGCGTACGTTGTCCTGACGCCTTCGGCCACCTGGTCCATCCCGGCAACGATCTCGGCCGCTGAACGACCCTTCGCCAGCTCCTGTCCTACGAACCTGTTCCGGGACAACCCGCTGTAGCAGGAGGTGACCAGGTCGCCCATGCCTGAAAGACCGGAGAAGGTCTCCGCCCGGGCTCCCATGGCCACACCCAGGCGGGTGATCTCCGCAAGCCCCCGCGTTACGAAAGCCGATTTCGTGTTGTTCCCGAGACCGTGGCCATCGATGAATCCCGCGCCGATCGTGATGACGTTCTTGAGCGCTCCGCCGAGTTCGACTCCGACCAGGTCAGAACTGGTGTAGACACGGAATACGCGTGAGTTCAGTATTTCCTGCGCCGTCGCCGCTACCGCCTCGTCCACGTGCGCGACCGTTGTTGTAGCCGGTTTGCCCTCGGCGATCTCAGGCGCCAGGTTCGGGCCGGAGAGGGCGCCGATGTCGTCCCGACCCATGGCGTTTCCGGCCAGCTCCGACATTCGCATTCCGGTGGCCTCGTCGATCCCCTTGGTGGCGCTGATCACGATCGCCTGCCGCGGCACGGTTCCGGCGATCAGGCCTGCGTTCCTGGCGATCGTCGCCGACGGCACCGCGAGCAGCACCATGTCCGCATGCCCGAACGCCTCGTCTACAGACGCGGTGACCGCCATGGCGGCCGGGAAGTCGACCCCGGGCAGGAACCGATCGTTTCTACGCGACGCCTGGAGGCGGTTGGCGTCCTCTTCGGTGCGCGCCCACAACGTGGCCTGGTGGCCGGCGCGGGCCAGAAGGATCGCAAGGGTCGTGCCCCAGCTTGTGGTTCCGACGATGCCCACTCGCGCCATGCTTCAGCCCTGGCCGTGCCGCGTCCGGGCGCGCGTTGGCTTGCCCGGTTCCGTCACCGGGTCCTCGGTCCCGGACACCAGCCGGCTGATGTTGTCGAAATGCCGGATGAAGATCACGCCCGCGCCGAGGGCCGAGAAGATGATGTATTCGAGCGGCGCCAGTCCGAGGGTCGCCAGGACGGCCAACGCTATCGTCCCGATGGTGGTGCCGAAAAGCGATCCGACAGAGACGTAACGGGTCACGGTGACGACCACCCATCCAATGGCCGTAATCCCCGCCGCGATCGGCGACAGGGCGATCATCGCGCCCCACCCGGTCATGACGCCGCGCCCGCCCCGGAATCCGGAGAAGACGGGCCAGCTGTGGCCAACGATGACCGCGACGCCGGCGGTGGCATGCGCGTACTCGTTGCCGCCCGTCGCGAGCCAGGCGATGCCGACCGCCACAGCGCCCTTGGCGACATCGAGCGACACCACGGTCGCCGCGGGCACGCGGCCGAGCGTCCGGTAGACGTTCGTGGACCCCGTACTGCCGCTCCCGTAGCGGCGGATGTCCACCCCGCGAACGGCCTTAACCACCACCAGGCCGGTAGGAAGCGAGCCCAGCAGATAGGCGACGATCAAGGATCCCGCGAACAGCACGGGCTCCATCAAGCTCCCCCTACGAATCGCAACCGGAGCGGGCTGCCCGCAAATCCGAAAGCGTCACGCAACCGGTTATCGAGATAGCGCCTGTAAGAGAAGTGTATTAACTCCGGGTTCGCCATGTGAAAAGTAAACGTGGGCGGGCCCATCCGGGTCTGGGCAACCTTGCGCAGACGGACCCGCCGGTACCCGGCACGCGGGGGCGGGTGCGCAGCGAGCGCATCGATCACCACCCGGGTCAACTCACCCGGCGGAACCTCCCTGGTCCACTCGCCAAAGGTGGTCACGGCGGCCTTCAGGATAGCGTCCAACCCGCGGCCGGTCAGCGCAGATGTGAACACGATCGGGGAGTCGTGAAGGAACTTGAACCGGTCCTTGATCTGCGCCACTGCGTCATCCCGGTTCAGTTTGAGCTCCCGCGCCAGGTCCCACTTGTTGACGACGACCACCATCCCGCGAGCCGAGTCTGACGCGAATCCGCCGACGTGCAGGTCCTGGGCCGTGACGAACTCGGTCGCGTCCAGCACGATCAGCGTTACGTGCGACCGCTCGATCGACTGGATGGTGCGCAGGGCGCTGTACTTCTCGATGCCCTGCTCGGTCTTCCCGCGCCGTCTCAGTCCGGCGGTGTCGATGAACAACATGTCCGTACCGGTATCACCGTCTACGTACGTATAGCGGCTGTCGACCGGGTCCCTGGTCGTGCCCGGGATGCCGCTTACGAGTGCGCGGTCTTCGCCGGTAAGTGCGTTCAGAAGGGCCGACTTGCCGACGTTGGGACGACCCACGATAGCGATACGTATCTCGTCGCCGATCTCCGGCTCGGGGTCTGAGGGCAGCGTGTCCATCACGGCGATCATCAGGTCGCTTATTCCCATGTTGTGATAGGCGCTGATGGGAATGGGATCGCCCAGGTCCAGCTCGTAACCCTCGACTGCGGCCTGCTCGCGCTCGATGTTGTCGGCCTTGTTCGCGGCCAGGATCACCGGCTTGTCGTAACGGCGTATGAGGTTTGCGGCGTCCCGGTCAGCGGGAGTGAGGCCCTCGCTGGCATCCATGACAAATACCAGGGCGTCTGCGTCTTCCAGCGCCTTCAGCACCTGCGTGCGCATGTCCGGCCAGAAGATGTCCCCGCTGTTGCCTTCAATCCCGGCCGTATCGACCAGGATGTAACGACGACTTTCCCATTTGGCGTCGGCGGAAACGCGGTCGCGCGTCGTCCCTGCGATGTCGCTCACCACCGCGATCCTGCTCCCGGCAAGCCGGTTGAACAGGGTCGACTTGCCGACGTTCGGCCGGCCGACGATCGCGATGACCGGAATAGCCACGGGTTTCAGGCTCCCGAGAACAGGAAATGTAAAAGGCCGGCCTGCGCGTGGAGGCGATTTTCGGCCTGGTCGAACGCGATCGACCTCGGATCGGTGAGCAATCCCTCAGATATCTCTTCGCCCGGGTGCGCCGGAAGGTCGTGCATGAACCTGACGCCGTCGGGCGCCTTGTCGAGCAACGCCGGGTTGACCTGGTAACCCTTGAACGCGGCCAGGCGCGCCTGGCTCTCCGCCTCCTGGCCCATGCTCGTCCAAACGTCGGTGTACACGATGTCGGCGTCTCGAACCGCTTCGACCGGGTCGGTGATTAACCTCAGGCTGCCGCCGCTCTTCGCGTTCAGCCGGCCGGCGTCGGACGCCGTCTTCCCCGGGAGCTCGTAGCCCGGAGGGGACGCGATGGTCAGGTGTCCTCCGGTCGACGCCATTCCGAGGGCGAGGCTCACCGCCACGTTGTTGCCGTCTCCGATGAAGGCCACCCTGGCGCCCTCAAGCGCCCCCTTGCTCTCTTCAATCGTTTGAAGGTCCGCAAGAGCCTGACAGGGGTGCTCTGCGTCCGTCAGGGCGTTGACTACGGGGATGGTCGCGGCCGAGGCGAACTCCTCGAGCACCTCGTGGGCGAAAGTCCGGATTATCGCTGCGTCCGCCATCCTGGACATCACACGGGCCACGTCCTGCACCGGCTCCCGGGTACCGAGCCCGACCTCGTCCGGAGAGAAGTAGATCGCATGACCCCCGAGGCGGGTTATCCCGATCTCAAAGCTGAGCTTGGTGCGCAGCGACGGCTTTTCAAACAGGATAGCGATGGACTTGCCGGCCAGCGCCTGTGACCGCTCTCCCGCCTTCAGTGCGCGGCCGCGAGCGATCACCTCGCGCAACTCGGAAGGCGCGAGATCTGTGACCGAAAGAAAGTGGCGAACGCTATCCATTCCGGTGTCCTGTGACGAAACTTATTACGCGGCAGCGCCAGACGCCCAGACGCCCAATCGCACGCAACATGCACAGGGGCAAAGGGACAGGAGCAATTGTATTCCGAACCCGCGTTCCCGGCCCCGCCAGGCTCGTGATGCGCGACGGGGGGCGGACCGGAGTGTCCCCTGCAATCTCGTTATCTGCCCCTGCCGGCGCCCGGGACGGTTAGTCCCTTGCCAGGATCACCGTACCCGTCGATGACAGGGTCCCTCCGGTGCCGTGGGCCATGGCGAGCTTGCATTCGTCGAGCTGGCGTTCTCCGGTCTCCCCGCGCAACTGGCGCACCGCCTCCACGACGGTGAAGATGCCGTACATGCCCGGGTGGGTGTATGAGAGTCCGCCGCCGCTCGTGTTGAGCGGGAAGTCGCCGCCCGGAGCCGTGCGTTGGTTCGCCACGAAGTCTGCGCCTTCACCGGGCTTGCAGAAGCCGAGGCTTTCCAACGTCACGAGCACGGTGTAAGTGAACGAGTCATAGATCATCGCCAGGTCGAGGTCGGAGTGTGTGATACCGGCCATCTCAAGGGCTTGAGGCCCCGTGTGCCGGCCCCACGTCCGCGTCAGGTCAGGCATCTGGTGCAGAACGGAGTGGTCGTGACCTTCGGCCACGCCAAGTATTCTGACAGCGCCCTTCTTCGTAGACTTTGCCCTCTCGGCGGACGTGATCACGATCGCCGCCCCGGCGTCCGTCACCAGACAGCAGTCGGGCAGATGGAACGGCCACGACACCCAGCGGGAATCGTGGTATTCGTCGAACGTCATCGGCGTGTCGTAGAAAAACGCCCTGGGGTTCTTATTCGCCCATTTACGGGTCGAGATAGCGATGTTGGCCATCGCCTCCCGCGTGCGATCCTCGCCGTACTGGTGCATGTAACGGCGGCAGGCCATCGAGTAACCGATCGGGGCGCCCATGATGCCGTACGGCGCTTCGTACTGCGCTCCCGCCAATCCCGGGTTTCCCGAGGCGCGTGCCCGGTTCGAGCGGCCCGACTCGCCGTGCGTGATCAGCGCCACCTCGCAGTAGCCTGCCTGTATGGCGGCCATAGCGTGGGCGATGTGGATCACGAACGAGGAGCCGCCGACAGACGTCGAGTCTGTGAAGTGGGGTGTGATGCCCATGTACTCGGCGGTGTCGAAGGTCGAGTAGCCGGCGGTGAAAACGCCATCGACCTCGCTCTTGTCGATACCGGCGTCTGCGAGGGCGTTGCGCCCGGCCTCGGCGTGCAGCTCCAAAGGCCCCTTGTCCGGGACCCGTCCGATCTCGTCCGCCTCGGCGACGCCCACGATGGCGGCCGTGCCGGAGATCGCCTTCAGCCTGTCCATTACTGGCATGTAACTGGTCCTTCTTGACCCGCTCGTTGTCGCGGAACCGGAGAGCGCCGGGGTCCGCCTGGATTTCCCTGTGTTTCAGGGTCGGCCCTGATCCAGGCCGGGAACATGCGACGAAGAGCGGGCGTTACCACCCGCCCTTCTGTCACGCGATCATGCGGTCACCGCTTACGCAGGCTCAAACTTCGGCAGCGAGATCTCGTCGGTGATCGACTCGAACACCACCTTGACCGGCATGTCTATCTGTATCGCTTCCGGCTCCGGCGTCACGTTGACGAGCTGCGTCGCCATCTTCGGGCCTTCTTCGAGCTCGACGATCGCCGGCACGTACGGGATATCGTCCATAAAGCCCGGGTGGGGCGGCCGGTGGACGATCGCGAAGGTGTGCACCTTCGCCTTGCCGCTGGCGACGATCCACGAGGTGTTGTTGTTGCCGCATTCCGGACAGATGTTCCTCGGGTAGAAGAACGCCTGGTTGCAGTCGTCGCAGTGACGAAGCCGCAGCTCACCGGCCTTTGCGCCCTCCCAGTAATGGTCGGACTCCGGCTGCGGAATCGGGATTGGCTTGTTGTATCCGTCTGCCATTTTTGTTGTTAGTCCCTTCCCAGAATCACTGTGCCGGTGGACGCAAGGAGTCCCCCGGTTCCGTGAGCCATGGCGAGTTTGCAGTCGTCGATCTGGCGCTCTCCGGTCTCCCCGCGCAACTGGCGCACCGCCTCCACGACGGTGAAGATGCCGTACATGCCGGGGTGCGTGTATGAGAGTCCGCCTCCGCTCGTGTTGAGCGGGAAGTCGCCGCCCGGAGCGGTGCGCTGGTCGGCCACGAAGTCTGCGCCCTCGCCCGGCTTGCAAAACCCAAGGCTCTCGAGGGTGACGAGCACCGTGTAGGTGAACGAGTCGTAGATCATCGCCAGGTCGAGGTCGGAGTGTGTGATACCGGCCATCTCAAGCGCCTGTGGACCGGTGTTCCGGCCGAAGGGCATCGTCAGGTCCGGCATCTGGTGCAGTAAAGAGTGGTCATGGCCCTCGGCCGCGCCGAGGATTCTGACGGCGCCCTTCTTCGTGGACCTCGCCCTCTCGGTTGACGTGATCACGATCGCAGCTCCGGCGTCCGTCACCAGGCAGCAGTCGGGCAGGTGGAACGGCCAGGAAATCCAGCGGGAGTCGTGGTACTCGTCGAACGTCATCGGCGTGTCGTAGAAAAACGCCCTGGGGTTCTTATTCGCCCATTTGCGGGTCGAGATCGCGATGTTGGCCATCGCCTCCCGCGTCTTGTCCTCGCCGTACTGGTGCATGTAACGGCGGCAGGCCATCGAGTAAGAGACCGGCGGGCCGATGATGCCGTAGGGCGTCTCGTACTGCGCGCTGGGCAGTCCGGGGTTGCCTCCCGCCCGCGCACGGTCGGACCGGCCGGTCTGCCCGTGAGTGATCAGGGCCACCTCGCAGTAGCCGGCCTGTATGGCGGCTAGCGCGTGGGCGATGTGGATCACGAACGAGGAGCCGCCGACCGACGTCGAGTCTGTGAAGTGGGGCTTGATGCCCATGTACTCGGCGACGTCGTAGGTCGAGTAACCGGCGGTGAAAACGCCGTCGACCTCGCTCTTGTCGATGCCGGCGTCTGCGAGGGCGTTGCGGCCGGCCTCGGCGTGCAACTCCAGCGGGCCCTTATCCGGGGTCCGGCCGATCTCGTCCGATTCCGCGACGCCAACAATGGCGGCCGTGCCGGATATTTTCTTGAGTCTGTCCATTACGGGCATGGGGCTGTTCCTTTCCTGGGTTTGAAAACTTGGGAGTTTGGCCAGGTGAGATCGGCGGGCCTGCGCCTTAATCCGATCTCCGGCCGCCTATGGTGTCCTTACTGGAGCGGCGAGTACGGAGTCGGGTTGAGAAGCTGGTTTCGCACGTTCTTGACGATCAGGCCGTCCTCTTCCGATGCTGCCCGTACCTTTTGCCACTCCGGGTCGTTGCGAAACGATTCCCAGGCCCGCTCGCGCTGGCCTGCGTCCTCGAATGCGAGCAGGTAGGTAAGCTCGGTGCTGGACGGCCCGACTTCCGTTGTCCAGTAGCCGATGTTCTTTATGCCGTGCCGTTCAAAGATCTCCAGCGTGTGATCACCGAACCGCTTGTTGAGAGCGGGCAGGCGTCCTCCGAAGCATTCGTAAATCCGCAGCTCGTAAAGCATGCCTGCCTCCCGGGGCATTGGGGACATGGACGACGATAGGTTTGTCTTTTCCGATGTCGCAAAAACGGACGTGTCACCCGGCTTGATACGGCCGGCCGTTGGACGGGAGACCCTTCGATACACGCCCCGTCCGATGTCCGCCCGGATTCTGGACGCACGATGAAGGGGTGTCAAGAACGTGAACCGGTTCTTGATTCGATGCGACATGGATTCGATACGGCGAGCCAATTTTCACTCGAACGCCGGACCCGGTGAACTTTACTGGTCCACCACGCTTCCATCGGCGTGCAATCTCGTGACTACTTCGCGGGGAATCATGGGCGCTTTCTCACGAGCGTCTGGCTTCAGGCTGATGCCGATGCCCGGCCGGTCTGAGATCAGAAGGTAACCCTCGCCGTCGTGCTGCGCGGTGGCATCCACCATGGCGTTCTTTGGGAACTCGTCCTCGCCCGTTGGGTATTCCTGGAGGGCGAAGTTGGGGATGCAGGCGGCGATCTGAAGGCAGGCGGCCGTGGACACGGGGGACAGCGGGTTGTGCGGGACCACGCCCACGTGGTGCGCCTCCGCCAGCGCTGCGATCTTCTTGGCCCCGCTGATCCCACCGACCATGCACACGTCAGGCCGCACGTACTGGACGGCGCTCCGGTTCAGCAGCATCTGGAACTCCCAAAGCGAAGTGAACCTCTCCCCTGTCGCTATCGGTATGTTGATCTTGCCCGCCACGTACGCCATTTCATCAAAATTGTCCGGCGTTACCGGGTCCTCGAAGAAGTACGGGTGAAACTCCTCGATGCCCAGCCCAAGCTGAACCGCTTCGGTCGGCGTCAGGCGCCGGTGTATCTCGATACACAGGTCCACGTCG
>JACZRO010000060.1 GCA_022574675.1 Chloroflexota bacterium | reverse complement strand
CACACCGCCCAACCTGTTTGCGAGCGCCGCCGCAAAGACGGGACCGTCGCCGACCACCGAGAGATCGATATCCACAGAACCCTCGCCTCGCAGGAGGTCCCGAACCATGCCTCCAACCAGATACAGTTCCAGGGCTGTCTGAGGCGGTTCGTCCGCAGCAGGCCCCTGGAACGCAACGCTCGCAGCGGAACGCAGGACATCAAGGACGGGTCCGGGCAGAGAGCGTTCCATCAGAGTGGCGACGTTGGGCATGGCGAGGCTGCGGTCCGGCATGAGCGGGGTTGCCTGGCGGGACCGGGTGTCCTGTCTGTGGGTCGTTACCGGGGTGGCAGGGCGGAATATCAGTCTAGCGGAGGGCTATTCCGGACCGGCCCCCGGGTGCCGGCGCGAAACCAGCCTTTTGACCCGGGTTCCGGTCGTAACTAGACTATCCGTGCCTTCGACGATATTGCCGGTTGAAAGCACAACAATTATCGGACGCGCAGACGTCCGGGGGATCACAGATGGCTACCAGTACTCCGATAAAGACAGAGATATTCATCGACTTCACCTGACCGTGGGTCAGGCAGGCGGGCCGTTGGCTTGCTGACGTGAAAGAAGAGCTGGGTGACGAGCTTCAGATCACCTGGCGGAGTTTTGCTCTTGAACAGGTGAACAGCAAGGAAGGCGATGACTGGAAGGCGTGGGAGCAGGGCCCGGAGTACGAAAGCCGCGGGCTGCTCGCGCTGTGCGCCGGTGAGGCTTCCAAGAGCCAGGGAGATGAGCTTCACAACAAGTTCTTCATGGCCCTGCTCACGGCACGCCACGAGGACCGCAAGGACATCCGTGATCGTGAGGTCATCCTGGGGATCGCCCGGGATACCGGCCTTGACATGGACAGCTTCGAAAAAGAACTGGATGATCCGGAGACCCTGAAAACGGTTGGCGCGGACCATGAACGGGCCGTAGAGATGGGGATTTTTGGCACGCCGACCTTCGTGTTCGAGGATGTCCCCCCGACCTTCGTGAAGACCTACACGCCGGCCAGGGAAGAAGCGGTGGAGTTGTTCCGGCACTTCCTCGCCCTGTCGCAGGGCAGCAAGCTTTTCGGTGAGATCAAGCGCCCGCAGCCGCCGTGGCCGCGCGGCATTTTCGACGACGACTAGGGAGCTAGAGTGCCCGCGCAACTGGCAGATGACGCGCGTCTGGGCGAGCTTGAGAAGCGACTCGGTGTCCGTTTCAGGGACCGGTCGCTGCTCAGGCTCGCGTTGACCCACAGCTCGTACCTGAACGAGAACCCCGGCGAGGCGGCGGAGTCCAACGAACGGCTTGAGTTCCTCGGTGACGCGGTTCTCGGCGCCGCTATCGGGTATCGGCTCTTCCACGATGCGCCCGATGCTGCGGAGGGCGATCTCACAACGATCCGCTCCCACGTCGTCAGGGAGCGGGCCCTGGCCGGGGCGGCACGGCGGCTGGGACTCGGCGAGTTCCTGACGCTCGGCCGTGGTGAGGCCGCAAACGGCGGTAAAGAAAGGCCGTCCATCGTCGCAGACGCTTTCGAGGCGGTGGTGGGCGCCGTAATGGAGGACCAGGGTTACGAGGCCGTCTCCGCTTTCGTCGTAAGGTGCCTGGAACCGGAAATTGCGGCTGCGCTCAAAGAGGAGTCGCCAAAGGACCCCAAATCGCTCCTGCAGGAACGCGTTCAGGCTGATGGAGGGTCACCGCCCGAGTACAGGTTGTTGCGGGAGGACGAGCAGAACGAGGATGAGCGGTTTACCGTGGAGGTGCTGATCTCCGGCGGGTCCGTAGCGACCGGCGTCGGGCGTCGAAAGTTGGACGCTGAGCGCATGGCGGCAGGCCGGGCGCTGGAGTTAACGGCGCCTCTGGATGATACAGATGACCCCAGCGAGGAGCGATGATCGCCAGAGGTCCGGCCGCCCCCGGTGGTCGCGCTGGTATCGGAAATGGCGCGGATCAACTGAGCCGCTGTAATCGAATCTGCCTCGATGGGCACCGAATTCGCCCGACTGGATCACAGGGAGACTGAACTGCTAAGACTGTTCCGGCGAAAAGGGAAGACCGAGGCGAGCGCCTCGCGCACCGGGGCGCTGTGGTCGCGCTCCATCGGCGCGCTGTTCCGGCGAACCGATCTCGACGACGATTTCTGGGACGAGCTTGAGGAGTCGCTGATCGTCGCCGATGTGGGCGCTTCCACGACCATGGAACTACTCGACGCCCTGCGTACCCGGGCGGCGGAGCTTGGGCTCAAGGAACCGGCCGCCGTTCGCGGCATCCTGCGGGACGAGATGACCACGCGTCTCAGAACCACCAGCGGCGGGAAAGAGTTCTCGGACGACATGGACGCGGCCATATTGATAGTCGGCGTGAACGGCGCCGGCAAAACTACCACGATCGCCAAGCTCGCTCACACCGCGAAGGCGAACGGCCAGAAGGTGATTCTCGCCGCCGCCGATACGTTCCGTGCCGGGGCGATCGAGCAACTCCAGACCTGGGGCAAGCGTGTGGGCGTTGACGTTATCGCCCACCGGGCCGGCGGCGACCCCGGCGCGGTCGCCTTCGATGCGATGGAGGCGGCGAAAGCGCGCGGCGCCAACCTGGTCATCATCGACACGGCCGGCCGGTTGCATACACAGGCAAACCTGATGGACGAACTGAAAAAAATTCGCGGCGTCGTCGCTCGCCAGGCCGGCGATTTCGACCAGCGCGTGTTGCTCGTGATCGACGGGACGACCGGGCAGAACGGACTGATCCAGGCGCGCGCCTTTACGGAGGCCGTCGCGTGCGATGGGGTCGTCCTGACGAAACTGGACGGCACCGCGCGGGGCGGGATCGTCCTGGCGATCACCGGGGAACTCGGTCTTCCTGTGTTGTTCGTCGGTACCGGCGAGTCCCTGGACGACCTGGCCGTGTTTGATCCTGACGAGTTCGTAGATGCGTTGCTCCCCGAGCCGGCACAGGAAACTCCGGGCTGATCTTCGGGCTAACTGGCACGCGAGTGACGAGTCCCCATCGCCGCGCTTCTTCGTAGTCTGACAGACAGGCCGCGCGGGCTGCGGGCCCGCCGCGTTCCACAAATCTGCTGTGTCGTCGGAAGGCCAATGACTGACCTTGTTTTCGGGGAGATCGCAGCCCTGCCAGAACTACCGGACACGTCACCGGTTGACCGGGTTCTCCCGGGTCCCCGTACAGGTTGCCCCGTGCGAGGTGTCGGGATGAAGGCGCCGAGACTCGATGACTGAAACGCTGCGCTGGCTGCTGACAATAGAGGCGATAGGCCTCGTCACGCTGCCGATCGTCTGGCTAGCGGTTCCCTACCTGCGCGACCGTGGCGCGGGACTCGCCAAACCGCTCGGGCTGATCCTCGTCGGCGGCAGCGTGTGGCTCCTGAGCGATGCCGGGATATTGCCCAACACCGGCGGCGCTTACTGGCTCATGACGGCCATTTTCGGCGGGGCCTCGGCGTGGATCCTATCAAGCCGTTGGCGCCGTTTCGGGCGTTTCCTGCGCAAGGAATGGCCGGCGCTACTCGTGGGGGAGTTGCTCTTCCTCACGTTCTTTGCCGGATGGGTGGCCATCAGGTCCTTCGAGCCGGATATCGCCGGTACCGAAAAGCCGATGGACTTCCTGATGCTCAACGCCGTCAGCGTCGCCGGCGGCGCTCCGCCGTTGGATCCCTGGCTGGCGGGCGAGCCCGTGGCTTACTACTACTTTGGCTACTGGCTGCTGGGCGGTGTCGGCCAGATGTCCGGCGTCGTGACATCGGTCGGGTTCAACCTGTCGATCGCCCTGATCGCCGGGATGGCGGC
Organism: Chloroflexota bacterium; assembly: GCA_022574675.1. Lineage (GTDB taxonomy): Bacteria > Chloroflexota > Dehalococcoidia > Lucifugimonadales > Lucifugimonadaceae. The sequence goes on along the minus strand of JACZRO010000060.1, from coordinate 11,382 downwards.
GTCGGCGGTCTTCTCGGTGGCCTACGGCATGATCCTGCCGGGCCGGATCCGCGACAGGGCGGCGATCCCCGTCGCCGCGGCCGGGGCGGTGCTGCTGCTCGTCGCGTCGAACTACGCGGGTTTGTGGGAGTTTGGCGCCGCAAAATCGCTCGGATCAGAAGGCTTTTACGACTGGCTCGCCATCGAGGGCGTGCAGGAGGGCGTCAGCGCCAACAGTTGGCGACCGGACAATTTCTGGTGGTGGTGGCACTCGTCGCGCGTGATCAACACCTTCGATGCGGCCGGCGCGGGAGTGGCGCTGGATTTCACCATCCAGGAGTTTCCGTTCTTCAGCCTTCTGCTCGGCGATCTGCATCCGCACCTGATATCGATACCGTTCGTCCTTCTCGCCCTGGGCCTGGCGTTGAACCTGTTCCTGACGCCCGGCGGCGGCCGGCCGGGCTGGCTGTTGCTCCATCCGCTGCGCTGGCTTCTGCTGGCGGTGGTTGTGGGGGCGCTGGGATTCATCAACGCCTGGGACCTTGGATTCGCTGCTGCGCTGCTGTTCGTTGTCGTCGCGGTCAAGCTGTACCGTGACCAGTTGACGGGCCTGCCGTTTGCCGCGTTGCGGGGCCTTGTGACGACGGGGTTGGTACTGGCGCTCGGGATCGCGATCTACGGGCGCTTCTACCTGGGAACCTTCAGCAGCCAGGTGGATTGGAGCGCGCCACTGGGGGCGGCCGAGTTCACGACGCGGCCCGTTCATATGCTCACCGTCTGGGGCCTGTTCGTGGTTCTGCTGTCGCCCCTGTGGCTGGCGGTGACGTGGCGCGTGTTGCGCGCCTATGCCGCCCGCATACGGCCGCGTCGTGCCGATGTTCCGGGGGGCGAGCCAGGAGGCGAACCGGCCAACCCGAAACCGGGCGCGTCGGCCGATGACGGGGCGGGCCTGGCCCCGGTGATAGCGGTCTTCCTGGCGATCACGGTTCCCTACGCCGCATGGGCGATCATCCACCTGATTGCGAACGATGCGGCCAGCGCCGGCGACCTGGCGCGCCGCGCTCTGGATGTGCTGCCGCTTGCCGTGCTGGCGGGATTGGCGATGCTGGCCGTGTTGCACCTGGCACGGCGATCAGTCCCCCAGACGCTTGTGTTCGCCGTGGCGATGCTCTCGATCGTCCTGTACATGGTTTACGGGGCGGAGCTCCTGTACATCAACGACCTGTTCGGCAACCGCATGAACACGGTGTTCAAGTTGTATTACCAGGCGTGGATCGTACTTGGAGCCGTCGGCGCGTACGCCATACACTTCTGGATTCGGGACCACGAAAATTGGGGCGGTGTCCGACGCTCTGCCAGTGAAACCGGGGCGGTGATCGCCGCCGTAATGTTGTTAGGCGCGTTGTACTACCCGGCGGCATCCATCGACACCCGGACGGACGGGTTCTCCGGGGAACGGAGCCTGGACGGTACCGCTTTTATCACGCGGACCCGGCCGGCCGAGTCCGCCACGATCAAGTGGCTGGTGGAGAATGCGCGCGAGGACGCCGTCCTTCTTGAGGCGGTTGGAGGCAGTTATACCGATTTCGGCCGGATCTCGTCGTCGACGGGCATCCCGACGGTGCTGGGATGGCCGTTCCACGAAGAGCAGTGGCGCGGCGATCGCTCGGCATTTGCCGATCGCGAAGACGAGGTGGCGCGAATGTATTCGACCGCGGAGACTGACGAGATGAGGACGCTGCTGGCACGCTACGAGATCGACTACATAGTGGTGGGACCGCGCGAACGGTCCACATATCCGGACATCGATATTGATCGAATCGCGCAATTTGGCGAACGCGTCTACCCGCCGGATACGATCACGCCCGGGCCGCGCGACTACGTGATCTTCGATGTAGGCAGGGATTAGCCATTGGCCGGTGAGGAGTCAGCGATCTCCCCTGCGCCCGTCCACGCGTCTCCGTTCACTACGGCGACGACGGCGCGCGGCAGCTGGGTCCGGGGCCGCTGGGTCGAAATCGATTCGGAAGGTCTCGCTCACGACCCCGGGGCGCGATCGGCTGACGCTGCGGGCGGCGAATTTCCGGAGACAGCGCCCGTAAGTGGACGTGGTTGGCGTCGTGATCTCCCGTTCCGGTGGGAGTTCGGCGCCTATGGGTCACTATTCCTGGTGGCGCTGGCGATGCGCCTGTGGGACCTGGGCGGCCGGGCGGTCCATCACGACGAGAGCCTGCACGGCTTTTTCTCCTGGCAACTCTTCACCGGGTCGGGATACGTGCACGACCCGCTCATGCACGGCCCGTTTCAATTCCACATAACGGCGACCCTGTTCTTCCTTTTCGGAGACAACGAGTTCACATTGCGCCTGGCGCCGGCTCTTTTCGGCACGGCGCTCATTCTGACGCCGCTACTTCTTCGCAAGCGACTCGGCAACGTATCGGCCTTGCTGATCGCCGGGATGCTGGCGTTCTCGCCCTCACTCCTCTACTTCAGCCGGTTCGCCCGTAACGACATCTACGTGGCCGTGTGGACGATCGCCCTCGTCGCAATGATGTGGCGCTACCTGGACGATCAACGTCCCCGGTACCTTTACATGACTGCGGCGCTCGTAGCGCTCGGTTTCGCGACCAAGGAAACGCAGTTCATCGTCGTGGCGCTGGTCGCCATCCCATTGCTCGTGATGGCCCGCGCAGACGTGCTGGGCTGGGTCTGGGGCCGGCGGAAACTGTCCGAGTGGGGGCCTGCGGGCGGGTTGCTCGTCATCATCGGCACGCTGTCTCTGCCAATGGTCGGCGCAGTGACGGGGCTGATCCAGGGCGCGGTCGGCCTCACCCTGGCCAACGACGACAGCTCGACCGGGTTGCCGCTTGGCACGGCGGACGGGGCCGGGGAGATCGTCGCGATCGCCATCACGGTGTTCCTGTTGTCCGTCTCGATCCTCGTTGGCATGCTGTGGAACCGCCGGGTGTGGCTCCTGAGCTTCGGCCTGGCCGCGGGCATCTTTATCGTGCTCTACAGCACGGTGTTTACGAATTGGGGGGGCGTCGCTTCCGGCGTCTGGCAGGGACTGGGGTACTGGATCGTCCAGCATGACGTCGCACGCGGAAGCCAGCCCGGCTACTACTACGTGATGCTGACCAGCGTGTACGAGTTCCTCCCGGCGACGGTGGGACTCGTGGCCGCCGTCTATTACGCCTTCAAGGGAGACGCGTTCACCAGGTTCCTGGCGTACTGGCCGCTGGCGACGTTCGCCGCGTACACGGCGGCGGGCGAGAAGATGCCGTGGCTGGAGGTTCAGGTGATCCTGCCCTTCATATTGCTGGCCGGGAAAGCGCTCGGCGATCTCGTAACGTCGCTCAACTGGAAACCGTCGCTCGCCCGAGGCGGCCTGTTCGTCTTCGCGGGGGTTCCGATCGCTGTGATAATGGTCTGGCGGTTGATATTCCTGACCGATGCGCAACCCGGGCTGGGTGGTCTGGACGCTCCGGCCGGCGCCGTCGTCCTCACCGGCGTCCTGGCGCTGCTGGCGGCCGGTCTCTACTGGCTGATACGCCGCATCGGCTCGCGGCAGGCGTGGGGCATGCTGGGTGTGTCGGTGGTGGCAATAATGGCGATTCTTACGATCAGGACGGGATGGATCGCGTCGTTCCAGGATTCTGACGTTCCGACCGAACTCCTCATATACACGCAGACCTCGCCTGCGCTGGCCGAGGTGGCCCGGGAGATCGAGGCCGCTGCGATGCTGACGGGAGACGGGTCAGACCTTCGTATAACCATCGACGGTTCGAGCGGCTTCACCTGGCCCTGGACCTGGTATCTCCGCGACTACGCGCAGGTCTCTTACCCGAACCTCGGGTTCTCCCGCCCCGAAGGCCCGTCCAATTCGGCCGTCGCGATCGTACATACGCGGAACGAGAACATCGCCAAGCCCGCGTTTGTGGACGACTTCACAGAAGGCCGGAGGTTCCCCCACCGCCAGTGGTTCCCGGAGACGTACAAAAACACGACGTGGAGCCAGTTCATCAACACACTGATCCGGCCGAATCGCTGGCGAAACGCGCTGAATTTCTTCGTGTACCGGGAGGTGTCGCAACCGATCGGATCCGAAGACGCGTTCGTCTATTTCGACCGGGACATCCCGCTCCGGGTGCTGGAGTGAGCGCCCGTTCGCGGCCGCAAATGCTCTCTTATATGGGTCCTCCCGGCGGTAGGATGAATCGGTGATTTCCCAGCGAAGCGTCTGGGCCGGGCTGGCGGTCAGTGCGGCCTTTCTCGCCGTGTTTGCGTTCCTGTTTCTGCCGTTTGACGACATCGGCGATGTCGTCCGCGGGGCGAACTTCTGGTACGTCGCGCCGTCGCTGATTTTCTACTTTGCCGCCGTTTACTTTCGCAGCCTGCGCTGGCGTTACCTGCTCCACCCTTTGATCGGCCGTCCGCGGCGCGCGCTGTTCCCCGTGGTCGTCGTCGGATACATGGCGAACAACATCCTTCCGATCCGGCTCGGCGAAGTCGTGCGTTCTTACTACATCGGACTGCGAGAGGGCGTTAACCCGGCGGCGGCCTTCGGCACCGTCGCGGTCGAGCGGGTGTTCGACGTGTTCGTCCTGTTCTTCCTGATAGCGGTCGTGTGGGTGCTGCCGGTCGGCGGTCTCCTGGGGCGCGTTGCCGACGATCTGCCGGGTGGCACGGCGGCGCTGCTGGCGTTGTCTGTCCTTCCCTTCATCGGCGTCACCGTGATCATCGGAGCGATCGTTGTTCTTGAGGCCGCGACCGTGGTGTCACTGATCGGGCGCGTGCTCTTCTTCTTGCCGGTCCGGTTACGCTCCCGGATCCTGGGCCTCGCAACGCGGCTTGTGGAAGGACTCACGGTCGTGAGGACGCCCCGGGCCCTCGGCGCCGTGCTATTGCTGTCGCTTCCGATATGGGCGTCAGAGGTGCTGATGCTCTACGTGATCTCGCTCGGGTTCGACATCGAATCCGCGTTCGGAGGTCGCTTTGAGACGATCGCCGCCATCGGGCTGTTCATGGCGATAGCGAACCTTGCGCTCGTGGTGCCGTCTACAGCGGGCGGTGTCGGGCCGTTCAACTTCTTTGGCGCGGCCACGCTTGTGGCGCTTGGCGTTGGCGATGCGGAGGCGGGCGCGTACGTGCTGACGGCGCACATCGCGTTGTTGCTGCCGGTGACGCTGCTCGGGCTGCTCGTGCTCGTTTCCGACCACGTGTCGTTGCGGACGTTGCTGGGCAGGACGCGTCTCGGCCAGGTGGGGGAGCAGGCCGACGGCCCAGATGCCCCGGATGCCCCGGGCGCCACAGGGGGAGAGTCATCACCCGCGCCGACGAGGCCGGTAACGTGAGTCCCAGAATCTTGAGGCCAAAAATTTGAGGCGAGACAGATGAGGATCGGGGTGATCGGGGCGGGCGCGGCGGGACTCTCCGCGGCGTACGACTTCACGCGCGCCGGCCACGGCGTCACCGTGTACGAATCCGCGCCGTTCGTCGGCGGGCAGGCGTCGACGATCGAGGTCGGCGGCGGACGCCTGGAGCGCGGATACCACCACCTGTTCACGAACGACACTGCGATCCTGGACCTGATGGCCGAGCTGGGTATCGACGGGTCGATGCGCTGGATACCCTCGACCGTTGGGATCTACACGAACGGAAAGGTGTATCCGTGGAGCACTCCGTTCGATCTTCTCCGGTTTGGCGCCCTGTCCTTGCGGGACCGCATAAAGCTCGGGATGGTCGCAAAGCGGCTCCAGCGGATGAAGGACTGGCGCAGCCTGGAGGGCGTCTCGGCGGCGCAATGGATCCGCGAGAACGCCGGGAGTTCGATCTACGAAAAGGTGTGGGAGCCGCTGCTGCGCGGGAAATTCGGGGACCGCTTCGAGAACGTCGGGATGCCGTGGTTCTGGAGCAAGATCCAGACCCGGTTCGCGTCGCGTGACCGTCTAGGGCGGGAAAAGCTCGGTTACCCGGTCAACAGCTTTGACGAGGTGTTCGACACGCTGGTGCAGCGGATCAGATCGAAAGGCGGCGAAGTGGTCCTCGACACGCCGGTGACCCGCGTGCTGGTGGAAAACGGAACGGCGAACGGATTGCGGGTGAAGCTCCCGGACGGGACAGAGACGGAGGAGCGATTCGACCTGATCCTGGCGACGGTGCCGTCCTACGTGTTCCCGAAGCTTGTCGACCTGCCAGACGCGTATCTCGAAAAGCTGACCTCCGTCGAGTACATGGGCGCCGTCTTGCTGATCCTGGAGATGACCCACCCACTCACGTCCATTTACTGGATGAATATCGCCGACCGCGAGGTGCCGTTTCTGGGGATCATCGAGCAGACGAACCTGATGCCCGCAGAGTTGTATGGCGGCAGCAATGTGCTCTACCTCCCCAACTACCTGGACCGTCACGATGAGCTTTACCTGATGTCAGCGGACGATCTTCTCGATGTGTACCTGCCGTACCTGTCCCGGTTCAACCCGTCGTTCGATCGGTCATGGATTACACGCGTCCATCACAACAGGGTGAGCGCCGCCCAGCCCGTGATAGGCACGAACTACTCCCAACGCATACCGGAGCATCCGACGCCGATCTCCAACCTGTTCCTGGCGAACACAACGCAGATCTACCCGGAAGATCGCGGGACCAACTACAGCATTCGCATGGGCCGGGAAGTCGCTGCGATGATGTTGAAGGGCACGTAGGCGGAGTTGGGCGGACTTGTGTCCGCCGACGGGTGGGCCGCTGCCCACCCCTACGGTGTAACCGCGAACGCACGGAGCGGAATCGAATCCGTCACTGTCGCTGATGATTGGCACAGAGCCGGGCGGGATTGGATCGGCCAGAGGGCGGAGCAAGCCCGCGCCCCTACGTTTGGATGCAGCACACAGCGTCCTGAGGCTCTCGAAGGACCGGCCATTTGGCGAACAACGGCTTTGCGGGAGATCCGGGCGTAGGGCCAGAGGGCGGAGCAAGCCCGCGCCCCTACGTTTGAATGCATCGGCGTATCACGTTTGGATGGCCCGGACCCTGTGCTAGACTCCGGCGGCGATTTTTGAGGGCCGGGCCCGCTCGTCATTTCCACCCACCATCTATCTGACCGAGAGGACGTTTCATGGGCAAGCTGGACGGCAAGGTGGCCCTTATCACCGGCGCCGGTACCGGTATTGGACGCAGCGCAGCGCTGATGTTCGCCGAGGAGGGCGCCGAGCTCGTTATCGCCGGGCGTCGCAAGGCGCCGTTGGACCAGGTAGTCGCTGAGATCACGGCGGCCGGCGGGAAGGCCACCGCCATGTCCACGGATATGGAAGACCAGGCGTCTGTCGAGGCGCTCGCAGATTACGCGTTGGAGAAGCACGGCCGCATCGACATCCTGGTGAACAATGCCGGCCACAGCTCGAAGGTCCGCAGCGCCCGCTGGATCTCCCGAGAAGAATGGGACAGCGTGATCGCCGTCAACGCGAGCGGACCGGCGATGCTGACGAAGGCGTTGCTTCCGGCGATGCTGGAGGCGGGCGAGGGTACGGTAATCCTGGTGTCGTCGATGGCCGCCCTTCGTGGAGGCCTGCTGGGCGGGATCGCATACGGCCCGGCAAAGGCGGCCGCGAAGAACTACATGGACTCCCTGCGGGGCGAGCTACGCCAGCGGGGGATTCGCGCGACCACGATCTACCCGGCCGAGGTCGACACGCCGATCCTGAACAACCGGCCGCTCGTGCCAGACGCCGAGGCGCGATCGACGATGATGGGGCCGGAAGACATCGCCGAGGGCATCCTCCTCGCCGCTACCCTACCTGCGCGCACGATGATCGACGACATGACCTTCACCCCGACCATCCAGAGGGACACGACCAGGGACGTAGAGGTCGCCCGTCGCGCCGGGGCGCCAGAGGGTGTGGAGTAGGACGCTTTCACTCAGGCGGTTGAATGGCCTGGCCGTGTGGTAGACAGGTGAATTCGATGTCCGGAACGGACACAAACGACCTCCGCTCCCGGCTTGAGTTCGCCGTCGGCGCGGCTCGGGTCGCCGGGGAACACGCCCTCGGATTTTTCCAATCGGCCGATCTCGTAGTCGATCGGAAGGACGACGCTTCCCCTGTGACGCGCGCCGACCGCGAGGCCGAGCAGTTGATCCGGGCGGCGCTGGCCGAGTCTTTCCCGGACGACGCGATCCTGGGGGAAGAGTACGGCGAACAGTCCGGCACGACGGGTTACCGCTGGTACCTGGACCCGGTGGACGGCACGGAGTCTTTCGTCCGCGGCGTGCCGCTCTGGGGGACCATGATCGGGCTTGAGCTCGACGGCCAGCCGGCGGCGGGCGTTGTCGCTTTTCCGGCGTTGCACGAGATCGTATGGGCGGGCTCGGGCCTGGGCGCGTGGTGGGCTAACCGGGTCACCCCGCTCCAGGACGGTGAGTCGCTTCCGAGCGAAGCGCGGCCGGCCCGCGTGTCCAGCGTGTCGAACATCGGCGACGCCTGCATGTCTGTCACTTCCGTAAAGGGATTCGACGAGGCCGGGAACTTCAACGGCTACGACCGGCTGCGGAGGGCCGCATCGAAGGACCGCGGCTGGAGCGATTGTTACGGCTATCTGCTGGTCGCCACGGGCCGCATCGATCTCCATATCGACGCGCAGATGCACATCTGGGACGTTGCGCCGATGCCCACGATCATCGAAGAGGCGGGTGGCCGGGCCACCGACCGAAACGGCAAACGGGGCATCGACCTGGACAACCTGGTGGCCACGAACGGCCTGCTGCACGACCGGGTGCTGGAGTTGCTAACCGGCTGAGTGCTTTTCCAGTAGCCGCGTTATCGGTCGCTGCTCATGTCCGCAAATCGGCGTCCATGACTCGTGCCGCCCGGATTGCTGGCCCCGAACGGCCCTGCTATATTTGTGAAGCCCGTAGCAAAGTCCAATTTTCCCGAGCCGAGGAGCCACGCTTGAGCGACGGCACACCGCCCGCCGGCGACGAGTTGCCCTCCGGCGACGATCTGAGAACCCGGTCACGAACGGCGCTGCGATCCCAGCAGCAGCCGACGGTAACGGTTCTCTCGTCTCTGCTCGCCGTCCAGGATGAACTTCACTACATCCCGGACGAAGCCATCGAAGAGACGGCGACGCACGTAAAGGCCACGATCAACGATGTGTGGAGCGTGGCGTCGTTCTACACCAATTTCCGCTTCACTCCGCCCGGCGAGCACACTATCGACGTGTGCTGGGGTCCGTCCTGTCACCTGAACGGCGCTCAAGATGTGATCGAGCGCGTTCACGCTGAACTTGGCGTTGACGGTGAGGGAGAGACCGCCGACGGGAAGCTGACACTCCGCTACAGCACCTGCCTGGGCGCCTGCGCCCTGGCGCCGGTGATCGCGGTCGACCATCACATGAAGGGCCGTATGTCGCCGGATTCGGCGGCGGCGGTCGTCGTCGAGCTAAAGGGCGCCTGATGCGGTCGGAGATGGCGAATTCCCTGAAAGGACGAAACGGGCCAAACCGAAATGTGGCGTATCGAAACGGGGCGGCATGTCGGTAGCGTTCTCCGAGCTTCGTCAGAAGGCTGACTCTGAATGGCAGACCCTCACCGCCGGGGACAGGCCATGGGTCCGAGTCGGGCTGGGCGCCTCGGGCGCGGCTGCGGGCGCCGAAGAGATTTACGCCGCGCTCACAGAGGCGCTCGGGTCTGAAGCGACGGTCAGCTTTGTCGGATCGATGGGCCTCTGTTATGCAGAGCCGATTGTCGATGTGCAGATGCCCGGCGGGGCGCGTGTGTTCTACGCAAACCTTGGCGCGGACGAGGCCGTTGAAATCGTCGGCGGCCATATCAAGTCCGGCAGGGCGAACGCCGACAGGGTGTTCGCCTGGCATGGCGACGAACAGCCGGAGGGGCTGGACGCCGCCACACGCCTCTATGACCTGCCGACGATGCGTCCGCAGACGCGATTGGCGACGCGCCTCTGTGGGGACATCGACCCGAGCGACATGTCGCAGTACATCGCCAACGGCGGTTACCAGGCCCTCGACCATGCGCTGGAAGATATGGACCCCGCTGCGGTCCTGGACGAGGTCAAGAACTCCGGCCTGCGCGGCCGGGGCGGCGCTGCGTTCCCCACGGGCGTCAAATGGGGGTTCCTTGCTCCCAACCCCGCGCCGGTCAAATATGTGCTCTGCAACGCTGAAGAGGGCGACCCCGGGGCCTTTAACGACAAGGGGATCCTTGAGAGTTGCCCGCACACCCTGCTCGAGGGCCTGATCCTCGCCGGGTACGCCACCAACTCCTCGAACGGCTTCATCTTCATACGCCAGGGCCACGCCCTCCCGATCGAGAGCTCCCGTAAGGCGGTCCAGGACGCCTACGCCGCCGGGTTGCTGGGCCAGAACATCCTGGGCAGCGAGTTCAGTTACGACGTCGAGGTGGCGCTCACCGGCGACTCGTACGTGGCGGGTGAAGAGACGGCGTTGATGGAGGCGATCGAGGGCAAGCGAGCCATGCCCCGATACCGCCCGCCGTTCCCGGCCGCCGTTGGCCTCTGGGGCAAGCCGAGCAATATCAACAACGTCAAGACGCTGGCCTACGCGCCCGCGATCATTCGTGATGGTGCGGAGGCGTTCAAGCAGGTCGGAAACGAGTCGACTTCCGGCACCGCTATCCTGTGTATCACCGGCGCCGTCAACCGGCCCGGGATGTACGAGGTGGCGATGGGCTCCCTGACGGTACGCCAGGCCGTGGAGGAAATCGCCGGCGGCATCCGTGACGGCAAGAAGATGAAGCTGTACCAGGCCGGCGGACCGCTGTTCGGGCCGATCGGCGAGGAGGGCTTCGACTCGCCGATCGATTTCGATTCTATCGCCAAGACGACCGGCAGCCTCGGGTCCGGCGGGCTCATCATCGGCGACGAGGACGTATGCGCCGTCGACCTCACCCGTAACCTGATGTCGTTCAACCAGTTTGAGTCTTGCGGCAAATGCTTCCCTTGCCGCCTCGGCATGACCCATATGGTCGAGACGCTCGAACGGATATCGCAGAACGATGGCAGGGAGGACGACCTGGCGCTCATGGAACGGATGGGCTCCAGCATGCGGATGGGCTCGCTCTGCGGCCACGGACAGCTTGGATACAACCCGGTGGCGTCGGCGCTCAAGTACTTTGAGGCCGACTTCCGCTCCCATATTGATGACAAGAAATGCCCGACGGGCGCATGTGGCGACGGGCGCATGCTGACACCGACCCACACGAGGCCGTAACCGCTTTCGCGGCCGACGGTTTTCCGGCGAAAGAACGTCCCCCGGGACGAAGAGACCCAGAATAAGAAACCCAGGAGACTGCGCCGCATGGCGGATGACACGATCAAGTTCACCGTGGACGGTCAGGAGATCGAGGCGCGTCCCGGCCAGACGATAATC
>JACZRO010000059.1 GCA_022574675.1 Chloroflexota bacterium | reverse complement strand
CGGCGACGATCTACTGTTCATCGTCAGGCAAGGGCCGGGCGGCGGGCCAAAGGAAATCACCAATACCGTCTCCGAGGACGAGATCATCGACCGGCTCGACGCGCTGGCAGCAGCCGCCGAAGACAACCCGGAACTGGCAGAAAGCCTGTCCAGGCTACGCGGCAAAGTGAACGACAGGCGACTGCAACGCCTCGAGGCCCTCGTGGCGTCGAGCGACCCGGAAGACCAGGACCTGATCAGGGGCGCGGTCACCAGGGCACGGGGCAAGTCGGAGAACAAAGGCGGAGGAAGCTCGGGCGACGGAGATGGCGCCGGCGACCAGGACCAGGGTAGTGGTAATGCCGGTGGCGGCGGTGCGAGCAGCTCCGGTGTTGATAACCCTGGAGGCGGCGGCAAACCCGGCAACCAGGGTGGAGGTCCGAAGACGTAATCGAACGCGTTCCGCCCTCGCCTCCGGCCATGAAGCGGTAGAATCCGTGGCGATCGGCCCGTCCACAGCGCGGACCGGCAAGGGAGGCAACGACGTTGGACACGGCGGACCCAGAGCAAGTTACAGAGGTCGAGCGGGCCCGAAAGATCGGTCCGATCACGTTCGCCGTGCCGCCGGCATTCCGGTACCGCGAGTACCGCAACTACTGGTTCGGCATGCTTTCGGCCGTCGGCGGCTTTCAGATCGCCATGTTCGGCCAGTTCTGGCTGATCCACGAGCTGACCGGGTCGACGGTCTACCTCGGGTACGTTGGGCTCGCCAACGCGGTCCCGGCCATCGCCCTGAACCTGGTCGGCGGAGTGGTGGCTGACCGGTTCGACAAACAGCGACTCATCGTCGTCACGCAGGTGATTTCGGCGTCGTTCGTCGCGCTGCTGGCGGTTATCACGCTGGCCGGTGTCGTAGAGCCGTGGCACGTCCTGACCATCGCCGTGTTCGCCGGGGCCGTCAACGCATTCAACCAGCCGGCGAGGCAGTCGATCTACCCGCAACTGATTGAGCGCAAAGTGATGATGAGCGCTGTTGCGCTCAACTCCTCTATCTGGCAGGGGACGCGGATCATTGCGCCGGCCATCGGCGGGGTGCTGATAGCGATCATCGATACCGGCGCCGCCTTCGTCCTGGCATCGGTGTTGATGTTCGTCTTCGCCGTGGTCGTCGCCTTCCTGAAGGTCCCGGACGAGGCACGTACCGGAGCGTCAAGGCGACGAACCAGCGCCTTCGGCGACATCGTCGAGGGGCTCAAGTTCATCAGGGCGAACTCCGTCTTCATGTTCCTGATCGGGATGACCTTCTTCAACAGTTTCTTCGGGCTGTCCTACATCATCCTGATGCCGGTGTTCGCCGATGACATCCTCAAAGTGGGCGTCGACGGACAGGGCGTGTTGATGAGCGTGAGCGGGATCGGCGCGCTGATCGTCACGTTGTGGCTTGGAACGCGCGTATCTTCCGGCAATACGGGCCTGATCCTGATCGGCGGTGCCGTGTTGACGGGAGTCACCGTGGCCGCATGGGCGCTAACGGCCGAATACATCGGCTCGTATCCGCTTGCGCTGACGCTGATCTTCTTCCTCGGGTTGTTCACTTCCGTCTACATGATCTCGATCATGAGCACGCTGCAGATGCTGGTGCCGAACGAGATGCGGGGGCGCGTGATGGGCTTCTACGGAATGACCTGGAACATCATGCCCCTGGGCGGGATGTTCGCCGGGTTGCTCGCGGCCTCGATCGGAGCGCCGTGGGCGGTCGCGATAGGCGGGTTGGCGGTATCGGCGTTCGCAATCGGTCCGGCGTTGTTGAACGGGCGTATCCGAAACCTGGGCGCTCTGTTGGCTTCGCCGGAGCGTGCAGCGGCGGGGAGCTCCGCAGCCTCGTAATCGGGCGATCGCCTGACCGCCCTCTCATCAGTCCCTGCTCCAGTTGCGCCCAGCCGTCGCCGAGCCGGTCGAACCGGGCTTCCAGGTCCGTCCACCGTCTCCGCCGATAGCCATTGCCGTCTCAGCCCAAGATGTCAAAGGTTATCGACCGAGCGAAACCAACAGCGACAAACCACACCAAGATCGCAACAACCCAAGATAACAAACTGGGCATCACGGGTGATAAGTCTCGTTTCAAGACGGCCACACCGGCCCCGGTCAACAAAAACATCCCGATGTTCGCTACAGCCATAATTACGCCATCCGGCAACAGCGCGTTAAGAAAGCCCCACACAACTCCGAGCGCCGCCAAAACTAGGCTTGCAGCACCGATTATTGCGATCTGAGGCCGTCTGGCCGGTAACAGATGGCCAGAGAACGAACTCGGATCAGCCCAAAACGGTATTTGGGACTCAATGCCGCATTCGGGGCAAACGGCTGAATCAACCCGAACCAGACACCCACAATGTGGACACTCACGTGTGATCATCTGCCCTCTCCCAGTCGGACGCACTCATCCATCACCCGTACAGTTTCGACCACTTTTGCCGGCTTCGTTGCTTAATCAGTAAATTCGACCGGCACGCCAAAAGTGGCGCATTGGCGGATTATGATGGGCCTTGGTCCAATTGAGACGGCAAATTGAGTCAGGAGGGTGGGCCATGTTTGGATTGTTTCGCAAACGGACTGATCCACAGATTTGGCGGAGCGTAGCTTCGCAACAAATAGGCACCCTCTCCACGATATCTGAACAACTGGAGCGCGCTGGAATAGCAGTTGGCCAAGACTTCGTAATTGGGTGGAGATCGGTCGAGCCGACCTTCAGAGAACTGTCCACGCTTGAAGCCGAAGTCAAGCGCGTTCGGACGGCTTTCAAAGACATCGGCTCCCCGAAGGATTCGCCGGAACTCGAAACGATCAAGAACACGGTCGACCAAGCCTTCGATCAACTAAAACTGGCGTTCCATTGGGGGAAGTATCACTACAAGGATGCTTCTGGCGGACCCGGTCAACGCGCCATCATTGAGACCGGTGTATTCCAGCGGGCGGCTATGGTCCGTCTGATCAATAACGGTACGGGGTTCGCTGAGGCCGCTATAAACGCGGCTGCGCTCTCTCAACAAGCGGCCGAAGCTCTTGGCGTACCACTTCACACTTCCTAATCATCAATCCTCTTTTCAAACTTAACGGTCTCTATAGTCCGCCGTTACTCCAGTTGCGCCCAGCCGTCGCCGAGCCGGTCGAACCGGGTTGCGGCCCTCGCTTATTAAACCGGCGTGTCCCGCCTTGGTCGCCGGCACGTAATCGTCCCGGCGGTGGGCCACCGTCGCCCCGACGAACTCCTCGCTGTTCACGTAGCACGATGCCGTGTCAAGCGGGTTGATCCCGTTATCCAGCGCCGTGTTGAGAACCTCCCCGGCCTGCTCACCCTGAGACCGGTTTTGCCGAGCGTTCGGTGCTCCAAGTGCGATCTCCGTTCGTGCCCGGTTCGTTCTGGGCCCTTTTTCGGCCCGGTGCTTTTTATTCCTGGTTTGATTTTCGGCCCCGATCCAGACTTCGGAAAGGATCCCGGTAACGAGGCCTGGTACCGGCCATCTTGCCCGCGGCACGTCTCGATTTCCAGCGTGTGAATCCAGCGCCGCGTCCAACCGGGCTGTCTCGCATCTCATATCTGTCAAGCACGGCATGTCCCGACGCGCCCCACGAACCGCGCATCAACCGGTTCTAACCGGCGTTCTTCGAACCCCTTCGGACCATTGGGAGGCTGCCCTCGTGATCAAGATCGATCGGCGCGTCGTTGTTGTTGCAAGCGCAGGGCTGATTGCGCTCGCCGTCGCATGCGGCAGTGATGACAACTCGGCGAGCCAGAGCAACCCGACGCCCGGCCCGGCCAACCCGACCGCCGCCTCACGGCCGGTCGTCATTCCAACGGTGGCCCCCGATTCCGGCGGCGCGGGAACCACCCCGGTCTCTCCCACCGAAGGCGATGTGTTCGTCTGGCTTGTCGAGACGGTGGATGAGGGCACGAAGCCGGCGCTCGCACTGACGAGCGATGGCACGCCTTATGTGGCCTACATGCTGGAAGCCATCCCCGGCTTCGTAAAGGCTGCCTCAAAGACCGGCGACGGGTGGAACATCGACACCATTGTCGAGGACTATTTCTACGGGCCGCTAGACATTGCGATCGGGCCCGACGACGTCCCGCATATCGCTTACCACGACCACCAGGACACGCGGTTTGATCCGGGCAAGGGCGACGCCGTGCACGCGTTCCTCGTAGACGGTGTCTGGGAAACCGAGATCGCACCCGACGCCGGGCACGACGGCTGGGACAACCGCATCATCGTCGACGCCCAGAACGTCGTTCACATGACCGCGATCGACCCACAGGAATTCGGTGGCGACGGTGTTGAGTATTACGTGCGCGCCGCGGACGGCGCCTGGACCGTGGAAGACGTCGGCAGCGGCCCTCTGACCTACCAGTTCGCCACATCGCTCGCCCTGGACCCGGATGGCAATCCGCACGTCACTTTCTTCGGCCAGCCCGAGAACGATCTGGCGCTCTCAAGCCGGGACGTTTCCGGAAACTGGACCGTGTCTACCATCGATGAGGCCGGTGACACCGGGCTGTTCGCCCAGATCTTGATCGACGACTCCGGGCGATTCCACGTCAGCTACGGCTCGCGGCCAAGCCGGTCATCGCTGCTGATCAAGTACGCCACGCGCGGACCCGGCGAGAGCGAGTGGACGATATCCGAAATCGACACGTTGCGGAACGTCCGCATCGGCATGGACGGAGCGCGGAACTCGACTTCGATCGCACTCGATTCGCTCGGCAATCCGGTTATCGCCTACTCAGACCTGGACGAGGTCAAGATCGCGGTCTCGGACGGAACGGCGTGGACGACCGAAACCATCGCGATAGCTACCGCCAACGAACTGGGACAGATCGTGTCGCTCAAGCTCGATGCGGACGACAACGCACACGTGTCGTTTGCCGAGACCACACGCCGCTCGCCGTTGCAGGGGATCGTGAAGTACGCCCTCGGCACCCGCAATTAAAAAGTGCGCATCAAAGGAGGTGACGGCGGGTCCACCGTACACCCCCCGGGGCCTCGGCCCCCGGTGAGCCCGCCGTCCTGTGACAACTCCTCCTCGCTTGCGAGCACGATCTTCCACCACCGGGCATCACCGGCCAATGACTGGGAGGTCGTGTTCGCGTTCAATCGTAGTCACGCCGGTTACCTCCGGGCGGGCTCCGGCGATGGCGCCACCTTATGCCGGATTGGGTATCCGCTTGTGCTTCGAGAGCCTCAGCACGCGTGTGCGAGTCTCTCAGGACGGCGCCCCGTAGTTGTAGATACCGGCCCGCCCAACTACGGCGCCATGAGCCCGAACGACCAGTTTCCGTCCGCCTCTCGCCGGTACAGCGCCCGCAGGTGAAGGCGATCATCGGGGCGGCCCTGCCAGAACTCGATCGACTGCGGCGTGAGCCGGTAGCCGCCGTAGGATTCCGGGCGCTTAACCTCGCCGTCTCCGATGCGTGCCTCTAACTCGGCCTTCCGTTTTGTCAAAGACGCGTGATCGGCGACGATCAAACTCTGCCGCGTCGCCGCTATCGCCAGTTGAACCGTCCTCGGGCGGGACGCCCAGTAAGCGTCCGACTCCTCGGCCGTCACCCTCACCACCGTGCCGTTGACGCGCACCTGACGCTCAAGCAGCGTCCAGAGGAACACCCCTTCCACTGTCGGATTCTCGTCGATGTCCCGGCCCTTCGGGCTTTCATAGTGGGTAAAGAAGGTGAGGGAGTCCTGGTCTCGGGTCCCGGCCATCAAAGCACGTGCGGACGGCGTGCCGGCGGGGCTGACGGTCGCGAGGACCATCGCCGCCGGGTTGGAGACTCCGGCTTCAGCGGCCTCGGAGATCCACCTGCGGAGCTCATCCATCGGGTCGGCATCCGGAACAACGAACTCAGGCATTTCACCCTCGGTGGCTGGCGTTTGGGCGACTGAAGCATCGGCTCACTACATCTTGCACACCGAAAGGGACGGCGTGAAACTGCGGCGCAGATAATCACGTCGCGCCGATACACTCATCGATCTCACACAGAAGCTGCACCCAGTAACTAAACAAGGAACGTCGCACTTGGCGAAACTTACCGGCAAGATCATCGACCCGGCGACCGGCGCCACCGTCCAGGCCCGGGTCCAGGTGCTTTCGCCCAACGGTAACCAGCTTGCCCCGGCGGACGCCATGTGGAAGGTTGGTTCGGGAGAGCCGTTCTTCTACTCAAACGGCGAGTTTTCGCTCGACGTGCCGCGCGGCCGGACCCGGATCACCGTCGAGAGGGGCACCGAGTACCGGCCCTGGACCAGGACGATCGATGTCGACGATGCCGCCGGGATCCTGACGCTCGACATCGAGCTGGAGCGCTGGGCGGACCTGCCGGACCGCGGATGGCACCCCGGCAACACCCACATCCATTACGACGAGAAGGAAGAGAAGCCGGACGAGCGGCTGGCCTACGACTCGCGTGTCGAGGACCTGCGGATGACGGCGGTCTCCATCCTGCGCCGCTGGGACCTGAACTACGCCACCAACAAGTACCCGATCGGCGTCCTGAACGACTTCACAGACACCCACCATCACGTGCAGGTGGGCGAGGAGAACCGGCATAACGACAAGGACGGCTGGTCCCGCGGCTACGGCCACGTGATGTTCCTGAACATCCGCAACATCGTTGACCCGATCTCACGCGGCGCGCTGATCGACAGCTTTGCCCCTGACTACCCTCCGCTCTCCTGGGCCTGTGACGACGCGAAGCGCCAGGACGGGTTGGTGATCTGGTGCCACAACGGCCAGGGCATGGAAGCGCCTGTTGCTGCCGCCCTTGGGAAAGTCGATGCGATCAACCTTTTCGACCCGTACTGGAACGACGTCGAGTACGACCTGTGGTACCGGATGTTGAACTGCGGCCTCAAGCTGCCCGCGTCCACCGGGTCGGACTGGTTCGTGTGCTCCGCGAACCGTATCTACTCGCAGACGGGTGGTGCGTTCTCGTACGACGAATGGCTTGCGGGCATCCGGCGGGGCGAGACCTTCATCACGAACGGCCCCGCCATATCGCTATCGGTCGATGGCGCTCCTCCCGGGGCCACTGTCCCGGCGGGCGCGGGTGGCGCCGTCCATGTACGGGTCGACTGGTCTTCCCACTACGCCGTTGAGACGGTCGAGATCGTCCACAACGGGGAGGTCGTCAGACGGGTGACAACGGGCGATTCCGATTCGACAGGCGGCTCGCTAGAGTCCGACGTCGAGGTCAACGCTGATGGATGGATCGCGGCCCGTCTCGGCTCATCCGAGCGGGACTCGTTTGCGCAGGCGCTCTGGGCCCACACCTCGCCGGTCTACATCGACGCCGGCGGCAGGAAGCCCGATGCCCGGGCGGAAGCTGCGGCGTTGTTCGTGCGGGATATCGAGGAGTCGATGGCCTGGGTTAAGACAAAGGGCCGGTTTTACACCGACGCGCAACGGGCCGAGGTGGTCGACCTGTTTCGCCAGGGACAGGACGTGTACCGGGGACTCATGTGATCACCACGTTCTTCTACCGCCGACACATACCCTGGGAACGGTTTTTTACGGATACCCATGAATGCCATGAATGAAGGTAAAAGTTGGCGTACAACGAAGGCGTAGTTGAGCGAGTGCGGGCGCTTCTCGGCGGGCGCGCGGGTGTTTCGGAGCAACGATCTTTCGGCGGGCTATCGTTTCTCCTGAACGGCAACATGTATTGCGGCGTGCTGAACGACGAACTGGTCGTACGCGTCGGCCGCGACGCGTACGATGATGCGGTGGCGCGGACGCACGCACGGCCGATGGATTTCACGGGCCGGCCGATGAGGGGGTGGGTCTACGTCGCCCCCGACGGGTTCAGCGAGGATACTGATTTTGGCGGTTGGATAGCGCTCGGCGTCGCGTTCGCCTCGTCGCTCCCGGCGAAGTAGGCGCGCAGCCTGTTTACCGATCATTTTCAAACAAGCGACTAAAAAATCCCGGAGTACCACGCTATGCAGAAACGACCTTATGGCGACACCGGCGAGATGCTTTCTATCATCGGTTTTGGCGGCATCCTTGTGAAGGACGCCGAGCCCGACGAGGCCGCACGGCTTGTGAGCGAGGCGATTGATCGCGGCATCAACTACTTCGACGTGGCGCCGCGTTACGGCAACGCACAGGAAAAGCTCGGACCGGCGCTAGAGCGCTATCGGAACGACGTATTCCTGGCGTGCAAGACACGTGAGCGGGATGCCGCCGGCGCAGAGCGCGAGCTCCACGACTCACTCCGAAAACTGCGGACCGATCACTTCGATCTGTACCAGATGCACGGCATCACGACCGATGAGGATGTCGACACCGTGCTCGGTCCCGGCGGCGCCCTGGAGACGTTTGTGAAGGCCCGCGAGCAGGGACTCGTCAAATACCTGGGATTCTCGGCCCACTCGGTGGATGCTGCGGTCCGGCTGCTGGACGCCTTCGAGTTCGATTCAGTCCTGTTCCCGTTGAACTGGGTGAACTACTTCGAGGGCGACTTCGGCCCGCAGGTCGTGGAAAAAGCGGTGCAACGCGGCGCCGCGCGGCTGGCGCTCAAGGGCGCGGCGCAGGCGAAACTGGCCGACCCCGGCCACCGGACCCGCGAGAAGTGCTGGTACGAGCCGATTCTTGATCGCGAGTTGATGTCCCTCGCCGTGCGTTTCACGCTCTCGCAACCGGTCACCGCAGCAGTGCCTCCCGGCGATCCCGGGCTGTGGCGGATGGTCGCCGAGATCGGCGAGGATTTCACTCCGATAACTGAAGACGAAATCGAGATCCTGAAGAGAAAGGCTCGCTCCAACACGCCGATCTTCGTTCATCCGGCCGCCTGATCCGAACGCGCGGCGCTTCGAGAGCCTCGGCTCGCGAACGCGAGGAGGCCCGCTCCAGCGAGCGGGCCTCCTCTTCAATTGATCGGCCGGGCGCTCCTACTTCACGCCCTCGGTCAATACGCCGAGCGACTCCAGGATGCGCGCCGGCTTCATCGGCGCCTTACGGAAGCGCGTACCCAGTGCGTCGTGAAGCGCGTTAGCGATGGCGGCCACCGGCGGCGCTATCGACACCTCGCCGGCCCCGCGCACGCCGAACGGGTGTATCGGGTTGGGGACCTCGACCAGGATGGTTTCGATCTCGGGCAGGTCGAAGGTCGTGGGCATCCGGTAGTCCAGGAAAGAAGAGTTGGCCATGCGGCCCTCGTCGGTCAGGTAGTACTCCTCGTTTAGAGCCCAGCCGATGCCCTGCACCGCGCCGCCCTGCAACTGTCCCTCTGCATAGGACGGGTGGATCGCTCCGCCTACGTCCTGTACGACCGTGTAGCGGAGCACGTCCGTCTTGCCGGTCTCAAGGTCGATCTCCAGGTCCACGATATGAGCGCCGAAAGCGCCGCCCGCTTCTGTGACGTCAACGGTGCCGGTCACGGCGACGGGCCCGCCGGTGCCGTCGATGCGGCCTGCCAGATCCTTGAACGACATTCCCATCGGCTCAAGCTCGGCGTCCTGCATGGCCCGGAATGTTCCGTCTTCGTATACGACTTCCGATGCTTCTACGTCCCAGATCTTCGCCACCCTGTCCTTGAGCTCTTCTATCATCAGCTCGGCAGCCCGGTACGCTGCCATCCCCGTGGCGTAGGTCGTCCGGCTGCCACCGGTGTTGTCGGTATACCCGACGGTGTTAGTGGAGCCGATCGTGGGCCGGATGTCCTCCATGGGGATGCAGAGGACCTCCGCAGCCTGCATCGCGATCGAGGCGCGAGAGCCGCCGATGTCCACCGATCCCTCGATCAGCGACACGATGCCGTCGCGGTTCAGGTTGAGCGTGACCACCGATCGGCGGCCACCGTTGCGCCAGAAGCCGACGGCGATTCCACGACCGCGTTTCTTCCCGTCCCTTCCGGTCTTCTCGAGGGGCGACTGCCAGTGATCCGAGTCGCGTGCCTCGTCGAGCACCTGTGTGATGCCGATGGGTCCCCAGATCGGCCCGTCTGCGCGGCGTTTACCCTCTTTTGACGCGTTGTTGAGCCTGAACTCGATCGGGTCGTATCCGCGCTGCTCGCAGATCTCATCGATGACCGACTCCACGCCATACGCAACGTGTGTCGAACCCGGAGCGCGATACGCGGAGGTTTTCGGCTTCGTGACCAGCACGTCGTATCCGTCGATTCGTACGTTATCGATGTCGTACGCAGCGAAACAACACACGGCGCCTGCCGCGACGGGCGAGCCCGGGTAGGACCCGGCCTCGTATTTGAGATCGGCCACTGCGGCGATGATCTTGCCGTCGTCGTCGACGCCCATCTTGATCTTGATCGTCGCAGCCGCCGCCGGGCCGGTGGCCTCGAACACGTTGACCCGGTCCATATAAGCCTTGACCGGACGCCCGCACTTCTTCGAGAGGATGGCGGCGACCGGCTCCAGGTATACGTTCAGCTTCCCGCCGAAACCGCCGCCGATCTCCATCGGGATGACATGCACGTCAGTCTCGGTGAGGTTCAGGATGCTGGCCATCTGCGCGCGCACGCCGAACGCCCCCTGCGTGCTCGTCCAGACCGTCACGCGGCCGTCCTCGTCCCAGAACGCTGTGCCGGTCTGGGGTTCGATATATCCCTGGTGCACCGTCGCCATCTCGACTTCGCGCTCGATCACCAGTGACGCCCGGTCCATCGCTCCGCTCGGGTCCCCCAGCTCGTGGCGGATGATCGTCGCGACATTGGTGTCCTTGACCGACTCGCCCAGGTGATTCCCAACCAGGCTGTCATGCACCAGCGCCGCGCCCGGCGCCATCGCTTGCTTGATCGTGAGAATCGGCTCAAGCGGCTCGTACTCGACGTCGATCAACTTGAGCGCTTCCAGCGCGCTGTTGCGATCGTTTGCTGCGACGGCTGCGACCGGGTGGCCCTTGAACAGGACTTTGTCGTGCGCCATCACACGGTTCGACGACCATGAGGGCGCCGCGTTCCCCCCGACCACGCCGGCCGCCGCGACGGGCATATCCGCCCCCGTCATCACGGCCAGGACGCCCGGGGCTTCCTCCGCCCTTGACGTATCGATCGACTTGATCCTGGCGTGAACGTGGGGGCTTCTCAAAACGGCGCCGTGAACCAGGCCGTCCAGCTTGATGTCCGCACCGTAAAGCGCCCGGCCCGTCACTTTGTCGAGGCCATCCGGCCGAATCGGCCGCGTGCCGACTACCCGGTAAGCGTGGCGAGGAGAGTCGGATATCACCATTCGTGCAGGGGTCCCTTCTCTGGAGTCGGTTTATGGGAACTCGTGATCGTGGAATCGGTCGGATATCCGACCTCACGCACGGGCCGATTCTATCCGTTTTCTGGGATAAGTTCAGGATTTCGCGCGTCTATCGAACCGGCGGTTCGATCTCTCTCTTATGACCCGGTCACGTCGGCCGTGACGAGCAGGTGCTCGCACCAGTCCTCCGAGTTATTGATGAACTGGTGTTTCACTTTCGGGGGGATGTGGACGGCGTCGCCCTCTTTCACGTCGAATATCTCGCCGTCCAGCTTCATCTGGCCGCTACCGCGGATGAAGTAGTAGACCTGTTCCTGGCTTTCGTGGCTGTGATAGTCGCCGGCCTGGCCGCCCTGCATGCGGTGCAGGGTGAACCCCGCCATCCCGCGCAAAGGCGCCTCATCGGCAGTCTTGTCCGGCCAGCCGACGCTCCGGAATATTGGCCAGATAATTGCAAAGTCGTGCCCGATGTACGGGACGACGTCCTTCCAGTTCCGGATCACGGTCATCGCGAACCCCTCATGCTCCCGCCCGCGGGACTCGCGTTGTCACGCACGGGCGCCGGGCGAGAGTCTCGCGCTAACCGAAGCGGCCGGTGATGTAGCCCTCTGTGCGGCTGTCGTGCGGCGTGCTGAACAGCTCACGCGTCTCGGCGTATTCGATCAGAATCCCCTGCCGGTGCTCATCGGTCCACATCTGCGCCGTGTAGTCAGACACCCGTCCGGCCTGCTGCATGTTGTGGGTGACTATCACTATCGTGTATCGCTCACGCAGCTCGCGTATCAGGTCCTCGATGGAGAGCGTCGAGATCGGGTCGAGCGCCGAGGCCGGCTCGTCCATCAGGATGATCTCCGGTTCGACCGCGAGCGCGCGGGCGATGCACAGGCGCTGTTGCTGCCCGCCGGAAAGCCCGAAAGCGTTGTCGTTCAGCCGGTCCTTCACCTCGTCCCACAGGGCGGACTGGCGCAGCGCCCGCTCGACGACTTCGTCCAGGTCACCTTGCAGCCCGTTGATCTTCACGCCGAAAGCCACGTTGTCGTAGATGGACTTCGGGAACGGGTTCGGCCTCTGGAACACCATGCCGATCCGGAATCGGACTTCGGTGGGGTCCACCTCGGGCGCGTACAGGTCCTGTCCATCGAACATCACGCGGCCGTCCATGCGCGCGCCGGGGATAAGTTCGTTCATCCGGTTCAGCGACCGCAACAACGTGCTCTTGCCGCAGCCGGATGGACCGATGATCGCCGTGACCTTGTTCCGTGGGAACTGCAGGTCTACGTCGTAAAGGGCGAGCGTCGCTCCGTAATAGACGCGCAGGCCGATGGTCTCAAGTGCGACGTCGGCCGCGTCGAACCGTTCGACGTACCTCTCTCCTTCATTCGTCGTGAGATCCCCTGCGCTCGTCGTGAGATTCGAAGCGCTCTGGCTTGACGAGGCCCGGTCTGACTCGAACTGCTGCGTGATATTGGCGGTCCTGAATCCGGTCGTATTTTCAACGGTCACAGCTTAATACCTCTTCTGATAGCGGTTGCGGATCCAGATGGCGATCGAGTTCATCGACAACAGGACCGCGAGGAGGACGATGATCCCGGCGGACGCTACCGCCTGGAAGCCAGGTTGTGGCAAAGACACCCAGTTGAAGATCTGCACCGGAAGCACGGTGAAACGGTCGCCCGGTGACGTGGGGATGAACGTGAGGAAAACCAGCGAGCTGATCATCAGCATCGGGGCGGCCTCGCCGATAGCGCGCGACAGAGCCAGGATGATCCCGCTCATGATTCCCGGAATGGCCAGCGGCAGCACCACCGTCTTGACCACCTGCCACCGGTTGGCGCCGAGCGCGAACGCGGCGTCCCGGAACTCCCCCGGGACGGCCTTAATGGCCTCCTGGGACACGATGATGACTATGGGCAACACCAGCAACGTCATCGTGAGCGAGCCCGCAAGAATGGACCGATTCAGTGCGAACGCCTGAACGAACAACGCCAGGCCAAGGATCCCGTAGATGATCGAAGGCACGCCGGCAAGATTCGCGATGTTGAGTTGCACAAGTCTTGTGAGCCGGTTGTCCGGAGCGAACTCCTCCAGATAGATCGCCGTTCCCACACCGATAGGGATGGCGAACGCGGCCGTGCCCAGGGTTATCCAGATCGTCCCGAACAGGGCCGCCCTGATCCCGGACTCCCCGGCGTGACGGGACGGGTAACTGTTGATGAAGCTGAAGTCGAGCGCGCCCAGCCCGTCGGTGAGGACGTCGATGACCAGCGCAGCCAACCCGAGGATGCCGATGGCGACCGACGCGAAGAACAGCACGAAGAAGAACCGGTCACGCCATTTCCGCCAGCGGGACAGGGTTGTGGCCGCGCTCATCGGCGGCGTCGGCCCTGAGTAGCGCGGCCGGGTCCCGCTGGCCGCGATCTGGTGGGTCACCCGTACGGTTCCCGGCGGAGTCTGTTGCCGTTCCATCAGTACTTCTCCGTGTACCGGCGGACGACCCACCGTCCGAAGATATTCATCGCCAGGGTCATGAGGAATAACAAAAACGCGACGGCGAAAATTGTCTTGAAGACGAGCGTCCCCTGCGGCGTCTCTCCGAGCGACACCTGCACGATGTACGCCGTCATCGTCTGGATGCTCTCAAGGGGATTGATGGTGAGATTTGGTGTGGCCCCGGCCGCGATGGTTACGATCAGCGTCTCTCCGATCGCCCGGGACAGGGCCAGGATGAACGACGCCACAATCCCCGGCAGCGCCGCCGGGACCACGATCTTTGTGGCGACCTCGAACCTCGTCGCTCCCAGGGCGTACGCGGCGTCACGCAACTCACGCGGCACGGCCACCATGGCGTCTTCGCTCAGCGTCGACACCATCGGCATGATCATCAGGCCCATCACGATGCCCGCGCTCAGGACGTTGAAGATCACCGGTATGGGCAGGATTGACTGGAGCAGCGGGGTTATAAACGACAGCGCGAAAAAGCCGTAAACCACGGTCGGGATCCCCGCGAGAACTTCGAGAACCGGCTTGATGATCCTGCGCACACGGTCAGGGGCGTACTCCGACAGGTAGATCGCAGCGCCCAGTCCCAGTGTGAGCGCGACGATCCCGGCTATGCCGGCGGCGAGCAACGTTCCGGCGACGAGCGGTAGTACGCCGAAAGCCTGGGGCTCGAACAATGGAGCCCACTTTGTCCCGGTGATGAAGTCCCAGACCGGGACAATCTGGAAGAATCCGAAGGTCTCCTTCAGCAGGATGAAGATGATGCCAACCGTCGTCAGCACCGACACCAGAGCGGCGGTCCGAAGCATCCACAGGACCGCCGACTGCTCGGCGCGTATCCAGCGTCTTGCGCGCCGGCGGCGCTCCAGTGACTCCGCGGAATGTGTAGAGCCCGGACCCGCCCGGTTCCCTGCCGCGTTTAAAGAAGCCACGGCTGGTCCTTCATCCGGCCGTCCGGCTCGACGCCGCCAGCAGGGCCCGGCCCTCGTCATACAAGGATTCGGGCAACGGGACGTATCCGACTTCCCGCACCAGGACCGGGGCGTTGTCGAGGTAGAAGTTCAAGAACGCCACTACTTCGACGCGCTCAAGCGCGGCGAGATTTATGTAAATGAACATCGGCCGCGATAGCGGCGAGTAGCTGCCGTCGTTGATCGTCTGCGCCGACGGGTAAAGACAGCCGGAGCCGGAGTCGATGGCGATCAATTTCAATAGATCCGGGCTCGACGAATAGAAGGCGAATCCGAAATAACCGAGGGCGTTCTTGTCCCCGGCGACGCCCCGAATCAACACGTTATCGTCGGCGCTTGCGCTGTAGTCGGAACGGCTGGCGTCCTCTTTGCCGACGATCGCCTCGGTGAAGTAGTCGAACGTACCGGAGTCGGTGTCGGGACCGTAAAGGCGGAGTTTTTCGTCCGGGAAGCCGTCGCGTACTTCGCTCCACCTGTCCAGGCGACTCCCGGGCTCCCAGATCGACCGCAGCTCGGCGGTGGTCAGGCACTCCAGGAAATTGTTGGCGGGGTTGGCTACCACCGAGAGGCCGTCGAACCCGACTGCGATCTCGATGAACTCGATCC
>JACZRO010000207.1 GCA_022574675.1 Chloroflexota bacterium | reverse complement strand
ACCGCCGAGTTCAGGTACGGCATCAGGCCGACGTCCAGTATTTCCGGCATTACACGTACACCTTCAGCTCGTTGTAAAGCGCGTCCCGCTCCACCGGCACGCGTCCCGTGGACTTGATCAACCGGGCCATGCGGTCACGCGCCAGCCCGGCGGGCGAGTCCGCAAGCGCGGCATGGGCGATCCGCTCTTTGCCGATAGTCCCGTCCATATCGTCGGCGCCGAAGTGCAGCCCGAGGGTCGCCGTCGCCTCGCCGAGCATCACCCAGTACGACTTGATGTGCGGGATGTTGTCCAGCATCAGGCGCGCGACGGCGATCATCTTCAGGTCGTCCATCGGCGGCGTGTGACGCGGCACCAGCATGGTGCTGCCCACCTGGTACTCGAGGGGGATGAAAGCCAGGAAGCCGCCGGTGTCGTCCTGGATCTCGCGCAACCGGATCAGGTGATCGACCCGTTCCTCCATGGTTTCAATGTGGCCGTACAGCATCGTGCAGTTGGACTTGATGCCCATGCGGTGCGCCGTGCGGTGTATCTGGGACCATCTGTCCGCATCCGCCTTTCCGGGCAGTAGCTCCCGGTGTATGCGGTCCGAGAACACTTCCGCTCCGCCTCCGGGCATCGACCTCAGCCCTGCCTCCTTCAGGCGGGCAAGAGACTCCTCGGGGTCGATCTTCCAGCGCCGGTAAAAATAGTCGATCTCCGACGCCGTAAACCCCTTGATGTTGAGGTTCGGAAAGGCGGCGTGGATGTCGCGCACCAGCTGCTCGTAGTGCTCGAACGGCCAGTCAGGGTGGTGGCCGCCGACGATGTGCACCTCGCCCATCTCGGGGTCGATCGATGCCAGGATCTCTTCCGTTGTGAGCTCGTAGGCGTCGGCGTCGCCCGGTTTCTTCGCGAAGTCGCAGAACGTGCAGCTAAGGACGCAGATGTTTGTCGGGTTGATATGCCGGTTCAGGACGAAGTAGACCTTGTTTCCGGACACGAGCCGTTTCCGGTAGTCGCCCATCTTTCCGAGCGCCGGAAAATCGTCGCTCTGGAACATGACGACCCCGTCTTCAAAGCTCAGGCGCTCTCCCGACCTGGCCTTCTCCCAGATCGGCGCCAGCGCCGGGTCCAGGAACTGGATGCCGTTCGCCTCCAGCGTTTGTAGAGTCAACTGGATATGCTCCCGTTTCTTGTTGTCTCGTGGTTGGCGCTCGTCATGACCGCTTTATTCATCTCCCGGCTCGACCGTATCGAACCCGGGTGATACCCGGGTCAGGCAAAATATTCGCCCCATCTGCGGTCCACTTTCCGGATCACATCCGGGTCCATCTCAAGCGGTCGGGGGTAGGAGGTCTTAAGCGAGGCGTCAATCCCCATCACGCCCGAATAGGCGGGTACCGGGCCTCGAAGTTCCGCGCCCGTGAAAACGATGTCCTGCGCCGGATCGAACCGCGTGAAGATCCCCCAAAGGAGCGCGGTGTCGTCGTCGATATCGACGTCCGGGGACACGACGGCGATCATCTTCACGCGAGATAGCAGCGGCGAGGCGACCAGCGATTCCAGGGCACGACGCGGCTCGCTCTCCACCTGGACCACGAGCAGGGTCTGCTCGACGAACCGGGACCGCGTGACGCCCGGCGCTATCGCCGCCAGGTCACCCGGCAAAGCAACCGCTGCGTTGGGCGACGAGCCGCGTCCGGTGGCGTCGATGATCAGCTTCCCGCCCCCGTGGGGAGCTCCGCCGTGGCCGATGGCGCCTCCGTAGTCGATGACGCCGGCCGTGAAGTCCAACGTGTCCAACGGCGCCCGGGCGATCACCTGCAGATCCTGCTCCACTTCAAAGTTTCGGCGGATGGCCTTCACAACCTGGGCGAAGCTGCGCACGTTCACGTCCGGGTCCACCAGCACCATCACCTTTGTAAGGGCGAGCTGGCCCGTTCCGAGCAGCCCGAGCGCCGTCTTCATCGGCTCCCGCTCGTAGCGCGTTTCTACGCTAACGACCAGCAGGTTGTGGAAGCCGGCTTCGAAGTACGCCCACATGTCGGTCAGCTCCGGATGGATGAGCCGGGCGAGGGGCTTCAGCACTTCCTGCGTGGCGTCGCCGATGAACTTGTCTTCCTGCGGCGGCTTGCCGACGACCGTCGCCGGGTAGATCGGGTTGCGCCGGCGCGTGATCGTCTTCAACTCAAAGACCGGAAACTCCGCTGCCTCGGAGTAGTGGCCGAAATGGTCGCCGAACGGCCCTTCCAAGCGGCGCACGTGCGGCGGCACCACGCCCTCCAGCACGAACTCGGCGCGCGCCGGCACGTCCATGTCCAGGGTGGCGGCCCGCGTCATCGGCGTCCTGGCGTTGCGCAGGAACCCGGCGAACGCGGCTTCATCGAAACCCTCCGGGAGCGCCGCGACGCTCGCAATCCAGAGCGCCGGGTCGCCGCCAAGCGCCACCGCCACTTCCAGCGGACGATCGCGCCTCTCAGCCTGCCAGTGGTGGACCCCGCCCCCGCGCTGGATCTGGATGTGCATGCCCGTCGTCCGTGCGTCGTACACGTGCATCCGGTACACGCCGATATTGCGAACGCCCGTGTCCTGGTCCACCGTGTGAACCAGCGGAAGGGTAAGAAAGCGGCCGCCATCCCCGGGCCAGCATTTGAGGATCGGCAGTGTGCCGAGGTCCGGGCTGGACTCGACGACTTCCTGGACCGGCGCTCTCCTGGTCCGGCCGGGCCGGAACTTCATCATCCTCCGGGCCATGCTCCGGTTTCGCCAGATCGCCTTAAGACTGGGCGGGTTCATGTCCTGCACAAAGTGCAGCAGCCGTTCGCCGAGCTCTTCCGGCTCTGTGCCGAGCGACATTTCGATGCGCCGGCGCGAGGCGAGAACATTGATCACGAGCGGATACGGCGAGCCTTTCACCTGCTCAAATAACAGGGCCGGGCCGCCTTCAAGGACCGATCTTGTGGCGATCTCCGTGATCTCCAGTTCCGGGTCAACCGGCACCGAAATGCGGTGCAACTCGCCGTTGGCTTCGAGGTGGTCCAGGAACGACTGGAGATCGGTAAATGCCATCCGTCAGTCCCCGGCGCCCTGGGCGCCCTGCCAGCGACGCAGCAAGTGGGACTCGACGCCAAGCTGGTCCAGCACGCGCCCGGCGATCATGTCGACCAGGTCCTGGACGCTTCGCGGACGGTGATAGAAGCCGGGCATGGCCGGCAGCACGACAGCCCCTGCCTCGGTCACGGCGGTCATGTTGCGGAGGTGGACCAGGCTCAGCGGCGTCTCGCGCGGCACGAGCACGAGGCGGCGTCGCTCCTTCAGCGACACGTCTGCGGCGCGCCCGCGCCGGTTGG
>JACZRO010000206.1 GCA_022574675.1 Chloroflexota bacterium | reverse complement strand
CTGGCGTCCCGGCCGGAGGTGGACCCGGACCGCATATTCGTTGTCGCACACGATGAGGGCGCTCTTTACGCACTGCTTGGCGAGCAGGAGTCTGAAGAACCCGCGTTGGCCGGGATAGCGCTCCTCGCTCCGAGCGGCCTGACCCTCCGGCAGCAGGTCATACGTCGGCTCGGCGAGTTGACGACGGGACCTCAGGACGAGCCTTTGCTGGGGCGTTTCGATGCGGCTATGGCGTTCTTCATAGAAGGCACGTTGTTGCCCGATGAAGACCTTGGCTTTTCGCCGTCCCTGCAGGCGCTTTTCGACAACCTGAGCCACCCGTTGAATCAGCCGTACGTTTCCGAGGTCTGGAACCTGGACGTCGTGTCTCTCCTTCCCGGAACCCGTCCGCCGGTCCTGGTGTTGATCGGCAGGGCGGACAGCGAGTCGGACTGGATCGTGGACGGCGGCAAGTGGGAGGACGTCGTGGCGGTGGGACAGGACGTGCAGTTCGCGTACCCGGCAAATGCGGACCACGTGCTCAAGTCCGTGTCGCCCGGTAACGAATCCGGAGACGCTATCGTGGATGCTGAGACCGGACTCGTCACGTACAACGTGTTCGGCCGTACGCTGGACGAGGAGACGGTGGCGGTACTGCTTGACTGGCTCAACGAGAGGTCCGGCCTATTCGCTCCGTGACGTGATACCCGGTCTTTCTGACGGGTCGGCAGCAGGCCTGGCCTGCCCGGATGGGTGATGCGGGACGCCTATTCAGGTGGAACGCTGTTTGTACGACCTGATTTCCGCAGGCGGCGCGATGCTGAGGCTCGCCCCCAGCGCGGCGGTACATAAAGGAAGCGTTCTCTTGCCCGATAACCCCATAGAAACCACCCCGTTGACCCAACTCTCCGACGCCCTGGCCGAGGCCGTTCAGATAGCTGCCCGCTCGACCGTCCTCGTGAACGCTCGTCGTCGGTTTCCGGCGACCGGCGTTGCGTGGTCGGCCGACGGCCTCGTGGTAACCGCCAACCACGTCGTCGAACGTGACGACGAGATCGGAATCCTGCTGCCGGACGAAACCGAGACATCGGCGACCCTGGTCGGCCGAGATCCGCGGTCGGACCTGGCACTGCTACGCGTGGAAAACGCAGAACTGGTTCCCGCCGAACGGGTCGCAGCGGACACGGTGAAGGTCGGACAGATCGCGCTGGCCATAGGCTGGCCGCGACCGGGCTCTCCGATGGCGTCGTTCGGCGTCGTGAGCGCGTTCGTAAATCGACGCCGGCGGCGCGGCGGCGGGACCCCGCTTATCCGGCCGGACCTTGTCATGTACCCGGGCTTCTCCGGCGGCCCCCTCGTGAACGTGTCCGGGCAGGTGATCGGGATCAACTCGTCGCATCTCGGGCGTGACGGCGGCATGACGGTGCCGTCCGAGACCGTTGACCGGGTCGTGTCCGCGTTGTCACGTGATGGCAGGGTCCGGCGCGCCTATCTCGGCGTCGCCAGCCAGCCGGCTCGCCTCGCCACGGAGATCGAGGGCAGCGACCGCGTCCTCCTTGTGGTGATGGTTGAGGCCGGCAGCCCCGCGGCGAACGCAGGGTTGCTGGTCGGGGATTCGATCGTGGCGATAGATGGTGCGCGGCTGCGTTCTGCGGACGACCTGCAAGCGGCGCTGGATGCCGTGGACGTGGGATCCAGGGTGTCGATTAATATCGTGCGCGGTGGCGAATCCGTCGAGGTCCAGGTCGAGATTGGCGAACGGGCGTAGTGTCGGCAACATCATGATCACAGGGCTACCGGCCGTCGAAGAGTTGAGCGTGGTCGCGGCACGCGTCCGGCGGGGGGTGGTGGCCGTCCGATCAGCCGACGGGAGCGGTGCGGGCGTCATATGGGACGGCGACGGACGGGTGGTGACGGCGGCGCACGTTGTACGGCGAGGGCCGCTGACCGTCGAGGATGCTGAAGGCCGCACCTATGAAGCCACCCTGGAACGGTCCGACGAGGGGAACGACCTGGCCCTGCTACGAATCCCGGCCGGCAACATCGAGCCCCCGGCCTGGGCGTTCGACGCGCCCGTGCGGACCGGGCAGCTCGTGCTGGCCGTGGGCAATCCGTGGGCCATCCCGGGGTCCGTGAGCTTCGGCATCGTCTTCGGGACCGGGGAGGTCACGCCGGATAACCGGGTGTCCCTGCCCGGCGCAATCTACGCCGACCTTCGGCTCGAGCCCGGCAATTCCGGCGGCCCCTTTGTGGACGCCCGCGGCCGGGTGCTCGGAATTGCTTCGATGGTCTCCGGAGGCATGGCGGTGGCGATACCGGCCGCGACCGTGCGGCGTTTTGTAGAAAACGTGGTTTAGGGCCATGGCGGAGCGGACCGGAGGCGCGTCACGGGGCAGCCACCTGCATGTTGCGGTCGTTGCGCGTTCGCCGGCCCTGCGCGCTGGATTGGCGATGCTTCTCGAAGAGTCCGCGGGTGACGGTTCGCCGATCACGATCGCGACCGCGGCCGATATGACAGCGCTGGAGACGGATGCACAAATCGACGTCGTCGTCATGCAGCCGGACGGTGACCTTGAACAGCGCACACCGGAGTTGCCGGACGAGTTCACCGGGATGCCCGTCGTGATCGTGGCAGAGGCTTCACCGGCAGGTTCCGGCCGGGTGGTGGCCGTCGGCGGCAGCCCCACGGCGTGGCTGCGAATCGATGTCGGGGGCGAGGAGCTTGTCGCCGCCGTGCGCGCGGTTGCTGCCGGGCTTGACGTGTACGACCCGGCCCTGGGAGACCGCGCCGGCGCCTTGACGACGGTGACCCGGCCAGGTGAACAAGGACAAGAACAAGGCGACGATGACGATTCGGAGCCGCTTACCCGGCGCGAGATCGAGGTACTTCAAAAACTCGTCGGCGGGCTGACCAACAAGGCGATCGCGTTCGACCTGGGGATCAGCGAACACACCGTGAAGTACCACGTCGGCTCGATCCTCACGAAACTCGACGCCTCTGGACGTACCGAGGCCGTGGCCGTAGGCGTTCGTCGGGGTCTTATTGCGCTCTGATCTCGCTCGGACGATCTGGGGTCGACTGACCCGGGGCAACCGTTGCCCGCGTCCTCGTCTACACTTCGCATCCCTCGGACGGCGCCGGTCCCGCATGGACCGATCCACATGTGAGAGCGCTACGCGGAGATTCAGAGGAACCCCGGATGCCCGAAAACGTAAACCGCCAGATCATCCTTAAGTCACGCCCGGCTGGCATGCCGAAAGAGTCGGATTTCGATCTCATCGAGACGCCGATCCCGACCCCCGAGTTTGGCCAAGGCATGAGAAAGAGAAGGTTGAGGGAGAGGGAAAAGGAAAGGCGGGGACGAAGCACATCGTCTCCGGTCGGAGACGTGATCGA
>JACZRO010000004.1 GCA_022574675.1 Chloroflexota bacterium | reverse complement strand
GGCGCTGACCGTCCTTGATCTCGATCTCTTCCTCGGTCGGGACGATCACCTCAAAAATCTTGTCCTTGACGTCCATCGTCTCGATACGCTGTTCGAGATTCCGCTTAACCCGGTCTTCCTGACCGGAGTAAGTGTGGATGATGTACCAGCGACTGCTTTCGTCGACGATAGTCTTTGAATCGGAAGTCAGGGTTCAGCCTCCGATCAAGAACTTGGAGAGTTGCCCAAATCCATAGTCGATGGCGCCCAGGAAGACGCCGAAAAATGCGGAGACGATCAGGACGAGGATCGAGAGGCGCGTCGCCTCCTGGCGGGTCGGCCACGTGGTGCGCCGCAGTTCAGCGATCACCTCGATAAAAAACCGGAACACTCCGCCACGGGGGGCGGCGCCGGCTGTACGAATAGCACGCTGTGTGGGTTGCCTGCTCGCCATAAACGGCTCCTACCTGGTCTCGCGGTGCAGTTGGTGACTCCGGCAGCGGGGGCAGAACTTGTTCAGCTCCAGCCGCGCGGTGTTGTTACGCCGGTTTTTGGAGGTGTGATACCTCCGTTCCCGGCACTCCGTGCACGCCAGGGTTATCGATCCCCGTGGTCCGCCCTTCGCCATATGGCGGCCTCTCCATTACCTTCAGCCCCGTTGGACGGGGACTCAATCACGGTGGGACCGCGGTCATTCAACCGGACCCCACACACCGTTTGATTACGTTTAGGGGCGGCCGCCGGATTTGGCGGCACACCCCGCGTAATCGAAATTAGTCGTCGATGGAGATGAACACTCCGGAGCCTACGGTCCTGCCGCCCTCACGCACCGCGAACCGGAGCTCCTCTTCCAGCGCCACCGGGTACATCAGCTCGACATCCATCTCGATGTTGTCGCCGGGCATGACCATCTCGACGCCTTCCGGCAACTTGATTTCGCCGGTCACGTCCGTGGTGCGGATGTAGAACTGCGGCTTGTAGCCGGAGAAGAACGGCGTGTGACGGCCGCCCTCTTCCTTCGTCAGCACGTAAATCTGGGCCTTCGCCTTCTTGTGCGGCGTCAGACTACCGGGTGCTGCGAGCACCGCGCCACGGGTAACCTCATCACGGTCCACACCGCGAAGCAGGCAGCCGACGGCGTCACCGGGCAGGCCCTCTTCAAGTGTCTTATGGAACATCTCGACGCCGGTCACGGTCGTGGTCTCTGTTTCACCGAAGCCCACGATCTCGATGGTGTCGCCCATCACGACCTTGCCGCGCTCGATACGGCCCGTGACGACGGTGCCGCGGCCCTTGATGCCGAACACGTCTTCGACGGGCATCAGGAACGGCTGGTCGACCGGGCGGTGAGGGATCTCGATGTACTCGTCGACCGCCTTGGTCAACTCCATGATCGCCTTGGTCCACTTGTTGTCCGGGTCGTCAAAGTGCTCAAGCGCCTCGAGAGCGCTGACCTGGATCACCGGAACTTCGTCGCCCGGGAAGCCGTAACTGGAGATAAGATCCCGAATCTCCAACTCAACAAGTTCCAGCAACTCCGGGTCGTCCATCAGGTCAACCTTGTTCAGGGCGACAACGATGCGGGGAACGTTCACCTGGCGGGCCAGCAAGACGTGCTCGCGGGTCTGGAGCATCGGGCCGTCGGGCGCCGATACCACCAGGATCGCGCCGTCCATCTGGGCGGCTCCCGTGATCATGTTCTTGATGTAGTCGGCGTGCCCGGGGCAGTCGACGTGGGCGTAGTGACGGGTTTCCGTCTCGTACTCCACGTGCGTGATGGCGATCGTCACGCCACGCTCCCGCTCTTCGGGTGCGTTGTCGATCTGATCGAACGCCATCGCCTTAACCTTGTCGTTCTGCGTAGACAGAACGCTGGTAATGGCGGCGGTCAACGTGGTCTTGCCGTGGTCGACGTGGCCAATCGTGCCAACGTTTACGTGCGGCTTGCTGCGGTCAAATACTTCCTTGGCCATTTAACTCAAGTGCCTCCGGGCCATCGAGTGATGATCTGCTAACTGTTGTGTAACGAGGAGAGCTGGAGCCCACAACCAGGATTGAACTGGTGACCTCGTTCTTACCAAGAACGCGCTCTACCGCTGAGCTATGTGGGCCTCGCGACGAGGTGCGGAAAGCGCTCTCATAGACTGGTGCAGGGGGTAGGATTCGAACCTACGTAGCCGTTACGGCGGCAGATTTACAGTCTGCTGGATTTAACCACTCTCCCACCCCTGCGCCAAACGGTGATTCTAACATTAACACCGTACTACTGGCATCGGAAAGACGTAATTCGCAACGTCGTCGCGTTTACCGAATTCCCACCCCGACCGTTCGAAGAGTTTGGAGCCCCAGGGGGGATTCGAACCCACCGACCTGCCGATTACAAATCGGCTGCGCTACCACTGCGCCACTGGGGCACGTCGCCGGATCGATACAGGCGCCGATTAAGCCGGGGGTGGCCCGCCGTTGACGCCTGTCCCGCGTTGGCTTTATTGATGGTAGACAGCAGTACGATCAAGGGTCAAGCAATTCGTATCGAAGCCGCGCACCGGAATGAGCGAATTGATGGTTGAGCGAGACAACTGGGCTGAATGGCTTCTAGAAACTAGATTTGGCGGCGATCCCTCGGCGCGTCGTGCTGGCCTGAACTGGTTGGCGGGTGTAAGGGACAGGGTTCTTGACGGGGCGGCAATCAAAGACGGCGACGTCTTGCTCGATGTCGGCGCTGGAGAAGGGCTGATCGCCTTCGCCGCGCTTGACCGGGTGGGCCGCTCCGGGGGCGTGGTCTTCTCCGACATCTCGTCCGATCTGCTCAACCACGCGGCCGATCTCCTTGCCCGGGGCGGTGGTGACGT
Source organism: Chloroflexota bacterium (assembly GCA_022574675.1). GTDB lineage: Bacteria > Chloroflexota > Dehalococcoidia > Lucifugimonadales > Lucifugimonadaceae. Next base: position 47,748 of record JACZRO010000004.1, on the reverse strand, counting down.
CCGTTGCTCGTTCGTTCAGGCTGATGCCCAGGGCCTTGAGGCGATCGATGACAGCACGGTCGACGTGCTGACCACCCGGTCGGTGCTGCTGTACCTGCGCGACAAACAACGGGCTGCGAACGCCTTCTGGCGCGTCCTTCGACCCGGAGGACGCGCCTCACTCTATGAACCGATCAACAAAGTAAACGCGGACGCTCGACGCCCGGGTGTGTTCCGTGGATACGCGCTGCCCGGCAACCCGGAACTGGCGGACCGCCTGACCGAGTTCTTCTACGCGCCCATCGGCACGATGATCGATTTCGACGAGCGCGATCTGATCGCGATGTTTGAGCGGGCCGGGTTTCGAGAGATCCGCGCGGAGCTGGAAATCAGGGTGCGGCGGCAGGAATCGAAGCGCTGGGACGTCTACCTGAACTCGTCGCCCAACCCCCTGGTCCCCACCCTTGGGGATGCCCTGGACCGGCTCTTTACTCCGCCGGAACGGTGCGCGTTCGAGGATGAGCTTCGCCCGAAAGTAGAAGCGGGGGACGGGTTCACGCACGAGGCCGACTTGTTCTTGCGCGCCGTCAAGCCGGAGTAACAGGGGTTGATCTCGTTTCAGACGCGGGCCCGCGCCTCGTCGCCGACGCGCCGCATGACCTCCGCAAGCGTCAGGCCGTGCTTGAGGGCGAGTGTTCGGCAGTCCTCGTACTCCGGCGCTATGCCGGCCACCTCGCCGTCCACCCGCTTGATCTTCACCCGCGCCTTGCCGAGCGTGGTGTCCACCTCCACGACCTCGCGATCCGCCGTGTAACGCTCGACCGCGCGCCGTCGTACGCCGAGTGTCGAAGTCTCACGCAGGATCACGTTGGCCGCGCTGTCGGCGTCGCCCTCGTTTACCAGGGCAGACAGCAACACGGCGGGCCGGTTCTTCTTCATCTGGATCGGCGTCATCCACACGTCCAGCGCGCCCGCCTCCAGGAGCCGTTCCTGGACATAGCCGAAAAGCTCCCCTCCCATGTCGTCGATGTTGGTCTCCAGCAAAGACAGTCCTGCGTTCGGCGATTGAGGTGCCGGGGCCGCCTGCGTCTCACCGAGCCACAACCCGAGCGCATTCGGGTACTCCTCCGGGTCGCGGGAGCCCGCGCCGTATGCCATCGTGTCGACGCGCATTTCGACCGGTTCAAAGCTGGCGATCGAGGTCACGAGCGACGCGCCGGACGGCGTTACCGTCTCGCCCTTCGGCCCCCATTCGCTTGCCGAGCGTACCGGCGCTTTCGCCGCTGCGTAGATCTGCGCCGTGGCCGGAGCTATGCCGGGGATTCGCCCGTGGTCGCTCATCACGAACCCGGTACCTGCGGGGAACGCGCCCGCTGACACTTGCTCCACGCCGAGCAGCCGGAACCCGGCGATGACGCCGACGATGTCGACGAGTGTGTCGACCGTGCCGAGCTCGTGGGGCGTCAGGTGGTGGCGGTCCACGCCGTGTACCCGGGATTCCGCCTCGGTCAGACGGTCCAGTACCTCGATGGATTTCGAGCGCACATCGTCCGGCAGCCGGCTGGATTCAACCGTTCCCGAAAGCTCGTCCCACCCGCGCCGCCGCCGGCCCTCGTCGTCGAGGTCCACATGCAACAGCGTGCAGTTCAGGGCGCCACGCGTTACGCGTTCGGCTCGAATCGTGTATCCGCCCACGTCCATGCCGGAGAGTTCGGCCCGCAGCTCCTCAAGCGGAAGCCCGGCGTCCACCAGCGCGCCCAGCAACATGTCGCCGGAGGCGCCACCGATCATATCGATGTAGGCGGATTTCATCGGAGAATCAAACGGCAGCGAGCTATGTGCTGCGCTATGGAGAGCCGCCGCCTGTCACCGGAGGAGCGGCCTTGCCGATCGCCTCGTTCATGCTGCCCGAGCGGAACCCGGCAAGATCCATCGTTATATACAGATAACCCGCCTCGCGGAGTTTTTTGACGACAATCTGACGGGTCTCTTCGTCGATCAACAACTTCAAATCTTCCACCGGGACCTCGATGCGGGCCACGTCGCCGTGGTGGCGCACCCGTAGCTGCCGGAACCCGGCTTCCCGCAACCCGCGTTCGGCCTTTGCTATCTGGTTCAACGCTTCGACGGTGACCATCGTGCCGTACGGGATTCTTGAGGCCAGGCAGGCCTGCGCGGGCTTGTCCCACGTCGGCAGGTCCATCTGTTGCGAAAGCGTCCGAATCTCGGCCTTTGTCAGGCCGACCTCGACCAGCGGGCTGCGGACGCTGAAGTCGCTCGCCGCCTTCAGGCCGGGCCGGAAGTCGCCCAGGTCGTCCGTGTTCGTGCCGTTGGCGACCTCGTTCCAGCCCTCGGACCGGGCGATCTCTATCAGATGCGTGTACAACTCGGTCTTGCAGAAGAAGCAACGTTGCGTGTCGTTGACCGTGTAACGCGGGTCGTTGATCTCGTCGGTCACGATCACGCGATGGTTCCAGCCGTTTGCCCTGGCAAGCTCGACGGCGTCGGTCAACTCGTCCTCGGCGAGGCTCGGCGAGTGGGCCGTGATGGCGATCGCGCGATCGCCGAGCGTTTCATGCGCCGCGGCCGCCAGGAAGGCGCTGTCAACGCCGCCGGAGTACGCCACGATCAACGATCCGTAGCCGCGCAAGATCTCGCTCAGCCGCTCCCTCTTTTCGGCCAGCGGAAGCCCGGTCGGCGGACTCACCCGGGTGCTCGTCATCGGTCGCTCCTCACATACCCGGGAGTTGCCGGCCCATATTTCACAGGTTCGTACCTCAACCGCCCGGTCCGGCATCTCCCGATCGGGCGTAGTGTAACCCGTCCCGGCATCGTGGCAGCGCCATCCGAACGGCCTCGGCAAGAGTCACAACCCCGGATCCGGCCCCGTCCTTCTTTGAATGACCGGCCAGATGACTGAAAGGCAGCAGGCAGTCGTGGAACCCGAGGCGCCTCGCCTCAGACCGCCGGCGATCCGCCTGGGGCACCGCCCGCAGCTCGCCCGATAGACCGATCTCTCCTGCCGCCGCCAGGCCGGGATCCACCGCCACGTCCAGCAGGCTGGAGGCGATCGCCAGCGCAACCGGTAGATCGGCGGCAGGTTCGCTAAGCCTCATGCCGCCCGTCACGCTCACGATCACGTCCTGTGACGCAAGCGGCAACCCGACACGCCGGGTGAGCACCGCCACCACCTGGTTCATGCGGGCCAGGTCGACCCCGGTCGCGACGCGCCTTGCCGTTTGCCCGCCGGCCGGCGCGGTCAGCGCCTGCACCTCGACGATAAGCGGGCGTGTGCCCTCGATCACGGCGGCCACCGCCGTGCCGGGCGCCGGTTCAGGACGCAGAGACCGGTCGGTCAGCAAGGACTTTGACGGGTCCGTCACCTCGGACAGGCCCTTTGGGCCCATCTCGAAGACACCGACCTCGTTCGTATGCCCGTACCTGTTCTTGGTGCCGTGAAGGATGCGCAGGCTCCCCGCGCCGTCGCCGGACAACTGCAATACAACGTCTACGGTGTGCTCCAGGATGCGCGGGCCAGCTATCGCGCCGTCTTTTGTCACATGCCCCGCCAGGATCACCGGGATTCCGGACGTCTTCGCACGGGCGGTCAGTCTGCGTGCACACTCACGGACCTGGGTAACGCTTCCCGCGACGCCGGTGATGTCGGTCGCGGTCATGGTCTGGATCGAGTCGACCACCACCAGACTCGGCCTGATTTCGTCGATCCGGGCGATGACGGCGTCCACGTCGTCCGTGTTCATCAGGAATATGCGGTCCCCGGTCACGCCGAGCCTGACGGCGCGCATTCTCACCTGCTCGGGTGATTCCTCTCCTGAGATGTACAGGACCGCGCCCCGGCTTGCCGTGACCGAAGCGGCGATCTGCAGAAGGAGCGTGGACTTGCCCACTCCTGGCTCGCCCGAAAGTAGCAACACCGACCCGGCGACGACACCGCCGCCCAGCACGCGATCAAATTCGTCGATGCCGGTCTGGAGCCAGTTCGAGGTATTGACCTCGACCCTGGACAACTCGATCGGCTCGATCGCCGAAAACGCATCGAGGGCGCTGGACCCGATTCCGTTTGCTGGCGGTTTCTTCCTGGGTTCCGAGGTCTCGTTCAGGGCGTTCCACGCGCCGCAGCGAGAGCAACGACCCTCCCAGCGGGGGTGGCGCGTCTGGCACTCGGCGCAGATGTATACGGTCTTCGTGTCGGTTCGTGGCAATCCGGTATGGCCCCTGCTGTGCGTGGTCCCGTACCTGTCTCCGTGCGTATTCGGGGAGTATCCGTTTTGCCCGCAGCCTTGACAACGACCGCGCGTCACAAGGCGCCAGAACGTCGGGTTGGTTACCCGGGGCGGTGGGTCACAGCGGCTGCCAGGAAGGCTTCTCGCCTGAGCGCACCACTTTGCCGATGCTTTTGTCGATCCCCAGGTGACCGGAGAACACCGTCCAGCCCTCGCGCTCCGCTCTGCCGAGCAGTTCACGGCGGGAGCGGGTGGATATCGTCGTGTCCCAGTCAAAAATCGGGCACCAGTCTTGCTCCGATATCTGTGCCACGTTGTGGAACAGATCGCCCGTCACCACGCCGGTCTGACCGCCCGACTTGACGAGGATGCACTGGTGGCCCGGGGTGTGGCCGTTTGTCGGCAGGGTAGAGACGCCGGGCCTGATCTCGTGGACACCTTCCACCAGTTCCAGAACGCCGAGGCCTTCAAGTGGCTTGACGGAGCGATCGAACGCCTCGTTCGAGTTTTCCTGGCGCGAGTAGTGCTCCCAGTCCGCACGGGCGACGATGTATCGAGCGTTCGGAAAGGTCGGCCGCGGGGTCCCACCGTCGTACGAGACGTTCCACCCGATGTGGTCGCCGTGGGTGTGCGTGATCACCACGATTCCGATGTCTTCCGGTTCCACTCCCAGCGCCGACAGGCTGGCCAGCAGCTCGCCCGGCATTCCGGTGTGATCGTGCGGACCCGGGCCCATCCCGGTGTCGACGAGCAGGGCAGGGCCGCCGTCCGAGGGTCGAATCAGGTGCCCGCGCCATTGCGACCGGTAGAAGCCGTCAGGATCGAGCGCAAAGCCGCGATAAGGGTCCCATGCGGTCCCCGGGACATCCGGGTAGATCTGGGACGGGTCCCGGTCCGTTCCCCGGTGGTCCTGGACGGTTGTGATCTCGAAGTCACCGATGCTCAGGCTCTTCGACATAGTCGGCTCCAACGGGTCGTTATTCGACTCCGAAATATCCACGGTCCCGCCGACGCGACTCGAACGGGCAGGGTAGAAAACCCGAACAAGATATAACGCCGCCGGGCGTTACGAAGAGCATCCACGAACGGGAAGGTCGGTCCTGGATATGATCTGCCGTTCAGGACCCTTCGCGTATACCGGTGTGGGCGCGAGAAGGGGGAGCCGTGCGGCTCCCCCTTCATAATCATTACCGGTATCGGGAGGACGCTTACTCGGCCTGGGCCGGGACAGCTTCCTCTTCCTCGCCCTCTATTTCAGGGGTCGATTTGCCGTCTGACTTCGGGGTTGTGATAGTGACCTCGCCGTCTTTGGCGATATCCAGTTCGACCACGTCCCCCGCCTTGAACAGGCCGGCGAGCAGGTCGTCCGACAACCGGTCCTCGATCTTGTCCTGGATGAGGCGGCGTAACGGCCGTGCTCCGAAGGTCGGGTCGTATCCCTTTTCAGCGAGCCACTCCTGGGCGGCATCGGTCACCTGGAGCACCATGCCCTTTTCAAGCAACTGAGCTCGTACCGTTTCCAGCATCAGGCCGACGATCTCGACGGTGTGCTGCTTCGTCAGCGAGTGGAACACCACTGTGCCGTCCAGCCGGTTCAGGAACTCGGGCCGGAAGAAGCGCTTCACCTCGTCCATGACCTTGTCGGACATGCGCTTGTGCCGTTCTTCGGACTTCGATTCGTCAAACTCGCTCACCCGGCCGAAGCCCAGCGAGGTGTCACGCCTGATGAGATCAGAACCAAGATTGCTGGTCATGATCACGACGGTGTTGCGGAAGTCCACCTTTCGGCCCTTCGAGTCGGTCAGGTGACCGTCATCGAAGATCTGCAACAGGATGTTGTACACGTCCTGGTGGGCCTTCTCGATCTCGTCGAGCAGGATCACCGAGTAAGACTTGCGGCGCACCGCTTCGGTCAACTGGCCGCCCTCGTCGAACCCGATATAGCCGGGTGGGGCGCCAACAAGCCGGGCGACGGTGTGCCGTTCCATGAACTCTGACATGTCCAGCCGCACCATGGCGTCTTCGCTACCGAACATGAACTTGGCGAGCTGTTTTACAAGGTGTGTCTTTCCGACACCCGTCGGACCGAGGAACATAAACGCCCCGATCGGGCGTGACGGATCTTTGATGCCAGCGCGGGCGCGCCGAACGGCCTTGGCAACTAGTGAGATCGCTTCTTCCTGGCCGATGACCTGCTCTTTAAGCGCCTCTTCCATGTGGATAAGCCGCTCCGTCTCCTCGATACCCAGACGGGTAACCGGGATGTGCGTCCACATGCTCACGACTTCAGCGATGTCCTCTTCCGTGACCTCCCTTGCTTCCGGCTTATCGGCGTCCCAGGCGGACTTGAGCGTCTCGACCTGCGTCGATAGCTTCATCTCGGAGTCACGCAACTCCGCCGCCCGCTCATACTGCTGGTTGGAGATCGCCTCGTTTTTATCCGAGCGAACCGCCTCTAGCTCCTTGGACGCCTTCTTGAGTTCCTTGGGCTGGACGCTGTTCTTGATGCGAACGCGTGACGCTGCCTCGTCGATCAGGTCGATCGCCTTGTCCGGCATGTGCCGGTCAGGGATGTACCTGAGCGCAAGCGATGCCGCCGCGCGGATCGCCTCGTCCGTGATGGCGAGGCCGTGGTGCTCCTCGTACTTGCCTTTGATGCCGCGCAGGATATCGATCGTATCATCCACGTCCGGCGGGTCCACCATCACGGGCTGAAAACGTCGCTCCAGCGCCGGGTCCCGTTCGACATACTTCCGGTAGTCGTCGAGCGTGGTCGCTCCGATCGCCTGCACCTCGCCGCGCGCCAGCGCCGGCTTCAGAATGTTTGCCGCGTCCACGGCCCCTTCGGCCGCCCCGGCGCCCACCATCGTGTGCATCTCATCGATGAACAGCACGCAGTTGCCGGCCTGCCGGAGTTCATTGATCACCTTTTTCAGGCGCTCTTCAAATTCACCGCGGTACTTCGTGCCCGCCACCAGGGAGGCCATGTCCAGCGTCACGACGCGCTTGCCGGTTAGTGTCGGCGGCACATCGCCGGACTCAACCATCTGTGCAAGTTTCTCGACGATCGCCGTTTTGCCAACGCCGGGCTCGCCGATCAAAACCGGGTTGTTCTTCGTGCGCCGGCTCAGGATCTGCACCACGCGCTGAACTTCTTCTTCCCGGCCAACGACCGGGTCAAGCTTGCCCTCCCGCGCCCACGCCGTCAGGTCCACACCGAGCTCATCGAGGGTAGGCGTGCGGGTGCTGGGCTGGGGCTGGCCGCCCTGTTGCGCGCTCTGCTCCGGTGTCCGTGCTGTTTCAGCCCGGACCTTATCGAGAGACACACCGAGGCTCTCGAGGACGCCCGCAGCGACGCCCTCGCCCTCCCGCATCAGGCCGATCAGCAGGTGGTTCGTACCGATGTAGTGGTGGTTGAGCCGGCGCGCCTCGTCGACCGCCAGCTCGATCACCTTCTTCGCGCGCGGGGTAAGTCCGATTTCGCTGGACGAGGGACGCTCGCCACGGCCGATGATGAACTCGACCGCAGACCGCACCTTCGTCAGCTCAACGTTCAGGCTGGAAAGGACTTTTGCCGCGGACCCTTCGGTCTCGCGCACAAGCCCCAGCAAGATGTGCTCCGTCCCGATGTAGTTGTGGTTGAAGCGCTGTGCTTCTTCCTGGGCCAGGGACAAAACCCGTCTCGCGCGTTCCGAGAACTTCTCGAACCTACCTGGCATGAATTGCCTTTCCTGGCGTTGGGTCGATCTGCCTATTCGTTATCAGAGAAAACTTCGGAGATCTCCGACAACGACTCTGCGTCGAAAATCCCGGTCGATCGCGGCTCCGGCGTTTCCGTGCCGCGGTCGTCCTCCGGTTCGTACGCATCGTCCCTGGCCTGCTTCAGGCTCAACCCGAGCCGGCGTCGTTCAGGCTCGATGCGAAGAATTCTGAGTTCAAGTTCGTCACCCTCTGTCACGATCTCCCGCGGGTGCTTGATCATCTGCTGGCTGAGTTCGGAGATGTGGATCAGTCCTTCGATGCCGCCCTCGATACGGGCGAACGCCCCGAAGTTGGCCAACTTGGTCACCGTGCCGGTCACGATCTGGCCGACCGAGTACTTCTCCTCGATCGTCTCCCACGGCTCCGGGCCAAGTCGTCTCAGGCTGAGTGCAATCTTGAGGTTATCCCTGTCGACGCGTAGCACATGCACGTCCAGTTCGTCGCCGATCGATACCACGTCCTCAGGAGTCTTCACCGGCTCCCAGGACAACTCTGAAATGTGGATCAGGCCGTCGGCCCCGCCGAGGTCCACGAACGCGCCGAAGGACGAGATGCCGGTCACCCGGCCCTTCACCACATCGCCCTCGCTCAACTCCTGTACCAGGCGTTTCTTCTGGGACAGCTTCCACGCCTGTAACGCCGAACGCTCTGAGAAGATCGCACGGTTGCGACGGCGGTTGAGCTCGATGACCTTGAACTCGATATCCATCCCGATGAAACCCTCTTTGGGTTCCTCGCCGCCCGGCACGTACAGCTCACGGGCCTTGCCGACCAGCTGGGACAGGGGAATGAAGCCCTGTACACCCTCGGACTCCACCACGGCGCCGCCGCGGTTCGAGCCGACTATTTTGCCGGTCACCGTCTCCTCGACCTCCATCGCCTTCTCGAGGACGCGCCAGCCTTGCTCGCCGCGCGCCCGGTCGATCGAGAGGACGGCGGAACCGTCATGGCCCTCCGGGTTGAGGACGTAAGCGATTACCTCATCGCCGATCGCCAGGGTCGCAATGTCTTCGTCCGACATGGTCCGCATCTCTTTGGAGAGCACGACCCCCTCAGACTTGTGACCGATGTTGACCAGCAATCCTTCATGGTCGCGACGCATGACACGGCCGTCGATGATGTCCCCGCGCCGCAGTGAGCGAGACGGCATGTATTCGTCGAGCAGGTCCGCCATCGTCAGGCTGGACTCGTCGACGTCCGGCGTCTCGGGAGCCGCGGCCTCCGGGCTCGCGCCCGCGGTGCCGACGCTATCGTCCGGCGCAACGGGAGCCGCATCATCCGTGCTCTCGGCCACTGCGACGGCGCTATCGTCGGGCGCGTCGGGGGCCGCAGCCTCCGTGCTCTCGGCCACTGCGACGGCGCTATCGCCCGGCGCAACGGGAGCCGCAGCCTCCGTGCTCTCGGCCACTGCGACGGCGCTATCGTCCGGCGCAACGGGAGCCGCAGCCTCCGGGCTCTTGGCGGGTGCATCGATTCCCTCGGCGCCGCTCTCCGCGGTTTCGGGGGTCTGGTGTTCGTTCGTGTCAGTCAAACGTAGTTACCTGGGCCTTTCATCGGGTTAGATAGCCACATTATATGTAACGTCCCGATGGAGTGCCTAGTGAACTGACGGCGGCGCCGGGTTCATTTCTTGGCCGCGCGCGAAAACATGCATCAAACAGGCTCGTCGTTCGCACTCTGGATCAATCCTACGACGAGTCCCCCGGATTCCCAAAGGGAGATAAGGCCAGTCGCCCGTAGGCACGATCGCCTAGTGGGTTCGCGGAATGCGCAAAACGCCGGGCCTGTGGTCGCCTTGAGACCACCTGCTCTGAGACGCCGGGCGCTGACCCACCATCCACCGGGTCGGCATCGGCGGCCAACGGATGGGCTGGCGCCGGAACCCCTGACCCTTCACAACGGCGCGGCGCACGTGATGCACGCGCAACGCGCCCGGCGTCGTTAGCGGTCGCGCGGCCCATGCGCGCGCCGACGCGCGGCTTAGGGTAATGAATAGGGAAGGGGACCGACGCTGCGGCCCCCCGGCCGGGCCGGCGGCTCGGGTCGCCCGGAACCCGGAAAGAAACGTTCCAGAAGAAAAAGAAAAGCCCCCTGGCAGTGGTCTATTTTCCCACGCCGTCGCCGGCGCAGTATCGTCGACGCTACAACGTTTCACTGCCGTGTTCGGGATGGGAACGGGTGGGTCCGTTGCGCTCTAACCACCAGGGGACTATTCACAAATAAAGGCCCGGACGGTTGAGTCCGGGCCGGTTGCGCGTGGTCGCGGGGGGCGGATTCGAACCGCCGACCTTTGGGTTATGAGCCCAACGAGCTGCCGCTGCTCCACCCCGCAAACTAATTCTAACTGATCGGTTTACGGGCGTCCAGCGAGCGCGCGGAACCTTTCAGTTCCCTCGCGATCTGACAACCGTTTATTGATGAATAAACTGACTCCAAAAATCTCCGAATAGTTCGAGAAACAGCCGCACCTTAATGTGGGTCAAGCCCTCGATCCATTAGTACCACTCAGCTGAGGACATTACTGCCCTTACACCTGTGGCCTATCTACCACGTAGTCTACGTGGGATCTTACCCCTTCCTAAGAAGGGCGGGACAACTAATCTTGGGGAGGGCTTCGCACTTATATGCTTTCAGCGCTTATCCCGTCCAGACATGGCTACCCGGCGATGCATCTGGCGATACAACCGGCACACTAGAGGTCTGTCCACTCCGGTCCTCTCGTACTAGGAGCGGCGCCCCTCAATTGTCCTGCGCCCACGGCGGATAGAGACCGAGCTGTCTCACGACGCTCTGAACCCAGCTCGCGTGCCGCTTTAATGGGCGAACAGCCCAACCCTTGGGACCGCCTTCAGCCCCAGGATGCGACGAGCCGACATCGAGGTGCCAAACCTCGCCGTCGATATGAACTCTTGGGCGAGATCAGCCTGTTATCCCCGGGGTAGCTTTTATCCGTTAAGCCACGGCCCTTCCACTCGGAAACCGTGGGATCACTTTGCCCGACTTTCGTCCCTGCTCGACTTGTAGGTCTCGCAGTCAAGCCACCTTATGCCAATGCACTCTTTGACTGATTTCCATCCAGCCTGAGGTGACCTTTGGGCGCCTCCGTTACTTTTTGGGAGGCGACCGCCCCAGTCAAACTGCCTACCAGACAATGTCCCTTTTTAAAGGTTAGGACCGCTATTAGTGAAGAGTGGTATCTCAACGACGGCTCCACCCCGACCGAAGTCGGAATTTCATAGCCTCCCACCTATCCTGCGCATCACTAACTACGATTCAATGCCAAGTTGCAGTAAAGCTCCACGGGGTCTTTTTGTCCTGCCGCGGGTAACCCGCATCTTTACGGGTCCTGCAATTTCACCGAGTCCACCGTTGAGACAGCGCCCAAGTCGTTACGCCTTTCGTGCAGGTCGGAACTTACCCGACAAGGGACTTCGCTACCTTAGGACCGTTATAGTTACGGCCGCCGTTCACCGGGGCTTCAGTTCGGAGCTCTCACCCCTCCCTTTAACCTTCCGGCACTGGGCAGGCGTCAGCCCGTATACGTCAGCTTGCGCTTTAGCACGGACCTATGTTTTTGATAAACAGTCGCTTGGGCCAATTCTCTGCGGCCGCCGACGCCTTTCGGAGTAAATCCGTATACGTCAGCGGTACCCCTTATCCCGAAGTTACGGGGTTAATTTGCCGAGTTCCTTAACGATGGTTCTCCCGGTCACCTGAGGGCATTTACCCTTGTCCACCTGTGTCGGTTTGCGGTACGGTCACTCGTTTCCTGGTCACGGGGCTTTTCTTGGCGGTCCAGCATCAACGCAGTTCCCGAAGGAGTTCCTAAGGGTTCGCATCCCTCTCAGCTCAAACACCACGGCACATTTAACGCCGCAGCTCGCCTGCAGGAATACACACACCATGTCCAATAGGCATGCTTCGTCTAGCTCTCCGCGTCCCCCCGAGACGTTAAAACGGAAGTAAGTGGTGCAGGAATTTTGACCTGCTGTCCATCGACATCGCCTTTCGGCTTCGCCTTAGGACCGACTAACCCTACGTCGATCAACGTTGCGTAGGAAACCTTGGACTTCCGGTGTCCTGGATTTTTACCAGGATTGTCGCTACTCATGCCGGCATTCGCACTTCTCAGCGGTCCAGCAGACCTTCCAATCTACCTTCAATCCCCTGAGAACGTTCTCCTACCGATCCCAGAATTACTCTGGAATCCCGCAGCTTCGGCAACGGACTTGAGCCCCGTTTATTTTCCGCGCAGGAACCCTCGACCAGTGAGCTATTACGCACTCTTTAAAGGGTGGCTGCTTCTAAGCCAACCTCCTGGCTGTCTGAGCGTTCCAACTACGTTTCACACTTAGTCCGTATTTAGGGGCCTTAGCTGGCGATCTGGGCTGTTTCCCTTTCGACAATGGCGCTTATCCGTCACTGTCTCACTCCCGGGTTAAACCTCTACGGCATTTGGAGTTTGGTTGGGTTTGGTAAGCTCACGCCCCCTAGTCCATCCAGAGCTCTACCTCCGCGAGGTAATAATCCGAGGCTGCACCTAAATGCATTTCGGAGAAAACCAGCTATCTCCGTGTTCGTTTGGCATTTCACCCCTACCCACAGCTCATCCCATCACTTTGCAACGTAAACGGGTTCGGCCCTTCACCCGGATATTATCCGGGCTTCAGCCTGGCCATGGGTAGCTCACACGGTTTCAGGTCTAATCCGCACAACCCTCGACAGAAAAATTTCACCATCCCATTCACTCGTTGCTAATTACCTTCAAACTTCATTCGTCAAAAACCCGAAGGTCTAATCAGAAATCCGTAATCAAGCGTTCACTAAAAGCTTCAAGGACGGCTTCCTTTTAAGTCGGTGTCCGCCCTATTCAGACTCGCTTTCGCTACGGCTCCGGTACGTCATACCTTAACCTAGCTACGCAGATTAACTCGCCGGCTCATTCTTCAATAGGCACGCGGTCATTCTTCCTAAGAAAAACTTCCACGGTTTGTAGGCACACGGTTTCAGTTCTATTTCACTCCCCTACTTGGGGTTCTTTTCACCTTTCCCTCACGGTACTTGTTCACTATCGGTCACCAGAAGTATTTAGCCTTGGAGGGTGGTCCCCCCTGCTTCCCACAGGGTTTCACGTGCCCCGTGGTACTCAAGATCACATCGGAGAGCTGACTGCTTTTCGCCTACGGGTCTATCACCCTCTATGGCCGCCCTTTCCAGGGACATTCGGCTAAGCAGGCAGTTTGTAACTCTCCGGAAGCTCTGAAGCGCTTCCATGACGCGTCTTACAACACCGCTAAGGCATAGGACTTCAGTCCGTTAGGCCCCAACGGTTTGGGCTGTTCCCATTTCGCTCGCCGCTACTCAGGGAATCTCGGTTGATTTCTTTTCCTCGGGGTACTTAGATGTTTCAGTTCCCCCGCTTACCCCCCGGTTTTAAAACCGGGCTCCTGCACGCGCAGGTTGGTTACCCAATTCGGGAATCCACGGCTAAGCTCGCTGGACAGCTAACCGAGGCTTTTCGCAGTCTAGCCACGCCCTTCATCGGCTTCTGGTGCCAAGGCATCCCCCGTGCGCCCTTAATAGCTTGACCCACATTAAGGTTCGGCTATTTCTCGGCTACTCGGAGTTTTGGAGTCAGATATTCGGTTTTCAAGGTTCAGGTCCCGTTCACCGACGGGCGACAGAAGTCACAGACCGGTGTTACGAGGCGCCCCCGCTGCCGTGGCAGTTCAGGGCGACTTCCTAATATACCTCCACGACTCGGACGGGTCAACGGATTTTGCGGACCATCGCGGCCTTCGTCACCAGTCCGGCCAATGAACTCCGGCGGCGGGTATAATCTGGAGGCGCTCTCCGGGGGACTAGGGTCCGTTGGAGAGCCGTTTGCGCGCGGGCCGTTCTCATGGCTTGCGCACCGGAGCTCGCGCACCGGACTCGTGACACAGTGACCGCAACGCCGGACGATCTCGGCGCTGCGGATTGAGGCAACGATCATGCCGGCTTACGCCGTGATCGGCGGACAGTGGGGCGACGAAGGCAAGGGCAAGATAATCGACTATCTCGCTCGTGACGCCTCCGTCGTAGCCCGCTACTCGGGCGGGAACAACGCCGGGCATACCGTCATAAACGATGCCGGCACCTTCAAACTTCACCTCGTGCCCAGCGGCATCTGCTGGCCCCACATCACCAACATCATCGGCAACGGCGTCGTCATTGATCCTGACGTCCTCCTCGGGGAGATCAGGGAACTTAACCTGGACCCGGACCGGCTTGTAGTGAGCGATCGCGCCCACCTGATCATGCCCTACCACATCAAGCTTGACCTCCTGGAGGAAGAGCGCCGTGGCAGCGCTGCGATCGGCACCACAGGCCGCGGGGTCGGGCCGGCTTATCTGGACAAGGTGAACCGCAGCGGGCTGCGCGCAGGCGAACTCCTTGATCCGGAGAATTTGGCGCTCCGGCTTCCCGACATCGTTAAGTTCAAAAACGAAGTCCTTACCAAGATCTACGGAGCGGACCCGGTTGACGTCGACGACATCTTCGAAGCGGCGAGCAGGTGGGCGAGCGACCTGGCTCCTTACATCAAACCGGCCGAGTACTTCGTCGCAGACGCCCTGGAATCCGGCCAAAACATCATCCTGGAAGGCGCGCAGGGCGCACTCCTTGACCTTGACCATGGGAGCTACCCGTACGTCACCTCATCAAACCCCACGGTCGGCGGCGCCCTCTCCGGCCTTGGTATCGGGCCTCGCGCCTTTGGCGGCGTGGCCGGCGTTTTCAAGGCATACACCACGCGTGTGGGCGCCGGCCCGTTCCCAACTGAGCTGGATGACGAGATCGGTGAAAAGATCCGGACCATCGGCAAAGAGTTCGGCACCACCACAGGCCGCCCTCGCCGCTGTGGATGGTTTGACGGCGTCGCGGGGCGGTACAGCGCGAAGGTCAACGGCTTCGACGCCCTGATCATCACAAAGCTCGACATCCTGGACGGCTTCGACACCGTCAAGGTGTGCGTCGCCTACGAAATCGACGGTAAACGCACCGAGAACTTCCCGATCGACAGCGCCCTCCTCTCCCGGAGCAAGCCGATCTACGAAGAACTGCCCGGCTGGTCCGGCTCGACCGCCGGCATAACGCGCCCGGAAGATGTGCCGGCCAACGCCATGAGCTACATCCGGTTTATCGAGGACCTCCTCGGGGTGAAGGCCTCCATCATTTCGAGCGGCCCGCGACGTGAGGAGACCGTCGTCCTGGACGACATCATTCCGCGGTAAGGCGGCGCCAACTCTCCCGTACGGAGACGAATGAAAAGGCCCCCGGGAGCCATCCCCGGGGGCCTTTTCGCGTCTCGGTATATAGCCCGCCGCTATCGGCTAGCTGACCGGAAGGTCCATTTCGTAACGGTCCAGCACGTCGTCCAGGCGCTTCCTTGCCGCCGGGTCCGCCGTTTCCATATCCACCATCGGCAAACGGTGGGTGCCGGCGTTGAACCCAGTCCGGTTGACGGCGTACTTGATCGGTATCGGGTTAGTCACCCAGAAGATCGCCTTGAAAAGCGGCAACAACCGGCGGTGCTCGGCCGCGGCTGACTCGATATCGCCCTCCAGGATCAGCCCCATCATCGTCTTGATCTGCCGGCTGACGATGTGGCCGGCGACGCTCACGATGCCGTGACCGCCCGTGGCCATGATCGAAAACGTCTCGTCGTCGTTGCCGCTCCAGACCAGGAAACCGTCCGGCGCCCCGTCGATTACCGTGGTGATCTGCACCGGGTCGCTTGACGCCTCCTTCACGCCCACGACGTTGTCGATCTCGGCGACTCGCAGCGTCGTAACGGCGTCCATATTGAGCGCCGTCCTTGAGGGCACGTTGTAAAGCAGGCAGGGCAGGGAGGTGGCCTCAGCGAGGGCCCTGAAGTACCGGAACAAACCTTCCTGAGGCGGCTTGTTGTACGCCGGCACGGTCAGCAGAACGCCGTCGACGCCGGTCCCCTCCGCCTCCCTCGTCAGATCGAGCGACTTCCGGAAGTTGTTGTCGGACGTGCCGGCCACGACGCTGCCGCGGTCCCCGATTTCTTCCTTCACTTCGGTAAACAGCCGGAGCTTTTCGTCATCGCTGAGCGCGGGCGCTTCGCCGGTGGTGCCGCCGATAATCAGCCCATCGTTGCCGGCATCCACAAGGGCGCTGGCGAGCTTCCGGGCCTGTCCGTAATCCACTTCACCGTCTTCATCGAACGGCGTGATCATCGCGGTGAGCAGTCGGCCGAAGTCTGTCATTGCCGTTACTCCTGAGTTACCGGGCTTGCCGGCCGCCGGTCCGCGCCGCGCGGCCGATGCGTTGCGTCTGCATATCGTGCCGGGTCAGTCGCCCTGTGCGACCGGTTGTCTCGGCTTCACGCAGTTTCGCCGCACCGCCTCGTCCATGATCTGGAGTGCGTTTAGCGCCGCCCCCTTGCGCAGGTTGTCGCACGCGATCCAGAGCGCCAGGCCGTTTGGGTGAGACACGTCCTTTCGGATCCGCCCGACGAACACTTCGTCCCTGCCCGTTGCCTGGGCGGGCATAGGGTAGACGCTGGCCTGAGGCTCGTCCACCACGGCGATACCCGGAAAATTGGACAGCAGCCGGGTCGCTTCCTCGGGGCTTACCGGCCGCTCAAACTCCACCTGGAGGGCCTCGCTGTGCGTCACCGGAACGGGCACCCGGACACAGGTCGGAGATATCGCGATATTCTCGTCGTGCAGAATTTTCCGCGTCTCGTTGATCATCTTGTGCTCCTCGCCCGTGTAGCCATCGGGCGCGAAATCGTCCACCTGTGGGAGCACGTTGAACGCGATCTGGTGAGGGTACTCCTGCGCCCTCGCCGGCCGGCCGGCAAGTATGTCGCGCGTCTGCTGATCTAGCTCGCGAACCGCCGCGGCGCCCGTCCCGGACACCGCCTGATACGTCGCCACCGTCACCCGCGTCACCGTTGCAGCCTGGCCCAGTGCGGCGAGGGTCATTGCGAGCGGTGTGGTCGTGCAGTTCGGGATGGAGACGATGCCGCGATGCCACTCCAGATCGGCGCCGTTCACCTCCGGCACCACGAGCGGAACGGTCGGGTCCATTCGAAACGCTGAACCGTCGTCGATCACGAGTGCGCCCCGCTTCACGGCCTCCGGGGCGAGCGCCCGGCTCACCTCCGCGCTGGCCGATATGAGCACTACTTCAACGCCCTGGAAAGCGTCAGGGGTCGCCTCGATCACCGTCAGTTCGGTATCGAGGTACGGCAGCTTCTTTCCGGCGGAACGTGACGACGCCATCGCGATGATTCGATCGGCGGGATAGGACCGGTCGGCCAGGAGTTCGAGCGCCACCGCACCCACGGCGCCTGTCGCACCGACGATAGCGATGGTCAAATTACTGTCAGACATTTCTTCAACCGTTCTGTATTTACGAGGTACTCGATGTTACAGGGCGAGACCTGCCGGCCGTGCATGTCCGGGCGACTCCGCGCCCGCGCCGTCACGTGAGGCTCAGCCCACGCCGCGGCGCAACCACTCTGAATTGGAGCGCACGCGCGCGGCCTGAAGCGGGCGTCGTGAACAGGAAGGTCGCTCCCGAATCTTCGGCGGGTTAGCCGCGGTCCGCTCGCATCGACCGCTCCCGTTCCTTTTATGGGGAACCTGGAGCGGCGCGGCCGCGGCTACGGCTTGGCGGGATCCCGGAGGCCCAGCACCTGATCGAGACCGACCATCAGGCCTGTTAACGACATCACGCGTTTCACCGCGGCCATGACGCCGGGCATGTAGCAGTCACGGTTGATCGTGTCATGGACAATGGTCAGGGTTTGTCCCGCCGTGCCGAACACGAGTTCGTGCCGGGCCATGCGGCCGGGCATGCGCGCGCTGTGCACGTTAACCCCGCCCAGCGACCCTCCACGTACGCTGTCCAGCGTCACCTTCTCCGGTTCGTTGTACGAGAAATCTGTGTCTCGCCCGGCCCGCGCCGCCGCCGCGATCGATAGGGCAGTGCCAGAGGGGGAGTCGATCTTGGCCTCGTGGTGGCTTTCGATCAGGTCGGCATAGTCGAAATGCGGTCCCGCCACCTCCGCCAGATACATCATCAGCACCGCGCCTAGCGCAAAGTTGGAGGCGCTGATGATCCCGACGCCGCGCTCGGCGGCTATCGCTCCCAGGCGTTCCAGCTCTCCGGCCGGAACCCCGGTGGACCCGGACACCACACGCACGCCGGCGCCGGTCGCGGCCTCCATCGCCTGAACGGCGCCCTCACCGCTCGAGAAATCTACCACCACATCGGCGTCTACCGCCGCGAGGAGATCGGCCAGTGAGCGTGTGAGAGCGACCGGATCGCCGCCGGGAACCGCCACCGTGTCCGTTGAAGCGGCACGGTCGGCGCCGCCCACCGGGTTGGTGGCAGGGTCAGCCTTTACCGCGCCCAGGACCGTCTGTCCCATGCGGCCGAGGGCGCCGTTAACGACGACTCTTATCGCTTGGTCCGTCATGTCGTTTGCCTACCTGGACGGCGGGCCTGACCGGCGTTCGCCGTCGTAGCCGCCGACGCGCCTGCGCGGGCCGCCCCGGTCACCACCGCGCCCCCCGCGGTCGCCGCCGCGTCCACCGCGGTCACCGCCGCGTCCGCCTCGGTCACCGCCGCGTCCACCGCCGCGGTCGAAACTTCGCGGACGGTCGCCGCGATCTCCCATGCGCCCGTTTCCGTCGGACCCAATCTTCTCATCGCCGGACAACACAGCCGGCCGTGCCGACAGATTGACGCGGCCCATCGCATCTATCTCGGTCACGAGCACTTCCAGCTCGTCTCCGATCTTCACAACCGCTTCCACGGAAGGCACGCGTTCGTCGGCGAGCTCGCTGATGTGGACAAGCCCGTCTTTGCCGGGGAACAGTTCGACGAACGCGCCGAACGTCATCAGCCTGACTACCTTGCCCTTGTACCTGGTTCCGACCTCCACTTCGCCCGTCATCGCCTCGATTTGGGCGAGCGCCGCCTCGGCGGACTCAGCGTTCGGGGACCCGATAACCACCGTGCCGTCGTCCGACACGTCTATCGTCACGCCGAACTCTTCGATCATGCCCCGGATCACCTTGCCGCCCGGGCCGATGATCGTGCCGATCTTGTCCGTCGGGATCTTCGTCGAGATCATCCGAGGGGCGAACTCGTTCATCTCGGCGCGCGCCGCCGGGATTGTCTGCTCCATGTGATCGAGTATCGCGTTCCGGGCGTCCCTGGCCTGGGCCAGGGCGTCGCTCATCAATTCCCAGGTGATGCCTTTGACCTTGATGTCCATCTGGAGCGCGGTGATGCCATCGCGCGTCCCGGCGACCTTGAAGTCCATATCGCCGGAGTGGTCCTCGGCGCCCTGGATGTCCGTCAGGACCGCCCGCTGGCCGTCCTCACCCGTAACAAGGCCCATAGCGATCCCCGCCACGGCCGCCTTGATCGGGACACCGGCGTCCATCAGGCTCAGGGAAGAGCCGCAGACGCTCGCCATCGAGCTGCTGCCGTTTGAGCTCAGGATCTCGGACACCACGCGGATCGTGTAAGGGAAATCTTCCTTGCTTGGCAGTACCGGCAGCAGCGCCCGCTCGGCGAGCATGCCGTGGCCGATCTCCCGGCGCCCTGTGAACATCCGGCCGGTCTCACCGGTCGAGTAGGGCGGGAAGTTGTAGTGGTGCATGTAGTGCTTTTCGGAGACCGGGCCCAGGTTGTCCAGGCGCTGGCGTTCACCCGGCGATCCCAGGGTTACCACGGAAAGCGCCTGCGTCTCGCCGCGGGTGAACAGAGCGCTCCCGTGAGTCCGCGGCAGGTAGCCAACTTCAGAAGAGAGGTCTCTCAGGTCCGTGAGCGCGCGCCCGTCAGGCCGGCGACCGTCCTTGAGGATTGCGGAGCGTACCGATTCCGTCTCAAGCGAGTAGAACGCGGACTGGAGATCACGCTCTTCGTGCTTTTCACCCAGCGCTTCCTTTAACGCGTGGATGATCTCCTCGAAGGCGTTCTCGCGTGATGTCTTGTCGCCCGGGGCCGCCAGCGCGTCGTCGATCTTCGTCCCGACCCATTCGCGAGCCGCCGTCAGGGCTTCGCCCTCGGCGGGGTCGATCTCGACCGTCATCTTCTTCTTGCCGACCTCGGCCTGCATCTCCCGGATCAGTTCAACGATCTCGCCGTTGACCTCCTGGGCGAGCCGCAGCGCCTCAACGATCACGTCCTCGGAGACTTCCTTGGACCCGGCCTCCACCATCATGATGGCGTCTGCCATCCCGGCCACGATAAGGTCGAGCAGGCTTTCTTCCTGTTCTGCGTACGTCGGGTTGACCACGAGCTCGTCGTCGATGAGGCCGATCCGGCACGCGCCGATCGGGTCGTCGTAGGGGATGTCGGAGATGGTCAGGGCGGCGGACGCGCCGATGATCCCGAGAATGTCTATCGGGTTCTCCATATCAACGGAGAGCGCGCTCGCGATGATCTGGACTTCGTTGCGGTAGCCCTTTGGAAACAGTGGGCGAATCGGGCGGTCGGTAATCCGCGCCATCAGAATCGCTTCGCTGCTCGGCCGGCCCTCACGCTTGAAGAAGCTGCCTGGGATCTTGCCCCGGGCGTACATCTTCTCTTCGTAATCCACCGTCAACGGAAAGAAATCGGCGCCCGGCCGCGGCCGCTTTGACCCACATGCCGTGACCAGCATCATCGTGTCGCCGTAGCGCAGCGTCACCGCGCCCCCGGCAAGGTTGGCTACGCGTCCGACCTCAAATTTGAGCGTGCGCGCTCCGACTTCGATCTCATAGTTGGAAATCATGAACTGACTAATCCCATCTTCTGGCCCTTCCGGGGAAGGGCCGGCCGGACTCTGTACCGGCTCCTTTGGTCATCCCGGACGAACTTGCGCTCTCGTCACGGTATCGGGCCGGCCTGAAACCAGGCCGGGCTCATTAAAGAAGAAGCACCCCTTGTCTTGTCTTCATGACGAGAGGGGCGCCGTCTGGCTTACCTGCGCAGGCCGAGCTTTTCGATGATGGCGCGATACCGCCCCACATCATTGCCATTGAGGTAACTCAGGAGCCGTCGCCGCTGGCCGACCATCTTCAAAAGGCCGCGCCGCGACGCATGGTCGTGCTTGTGCTCCCTGAGGTGATCCGTGAGTTCGGAGATCCGTCCCGTGAGGATTCCCACCTGGACCTCGACCGAGCCTTTATCGGTCGCGTGCCGCCTGTGTTCCTCGACTATCGCCGTCTTCGTCGCCTGGTCCAACTGGTGAGCGTCTCCTGCGAATTTCCGCAAATCAAATACCGAACAGCTCGGTGGAATAGGACTCGCGTCTCAGCCATCTATACAGGCTTGTTTGTCGAAAATCCGCATGCGAAAAAACGACGGCCGCGAGGCCGCACGAAGTATAACACGCAGGCCGGCGGATCTTGACGGTACGACGGCGCTCGACGACGCCGCGATCCGGGTCGGGCGGCGACACATCGCAACCAAGTCCATGGCCCGGCGCACGGCGCGTTCTACGAGGGGCATTCAAATCTCGCGCATATACATATAGAGGAGAGGACCGTTCTCGTTTCGGCGCTTCTGATGATGGGTCAGCATTCCGCGCCACGCGCCGGCACGTGCCGGGCGATACGGTCCCGCCGGACCTCGGTCAACGACGGTCTTGGGCGTTGCGCTCTAGTGCATTGAATCTGCCTTGACACCCTTGAAGTGCCAAGATATTGTTTGGCGAGCGCTCGCAGGGGGCTAAATTTCCGCGGCCGAGCGCGATTTTTCTCGAGTGGCCGGCCAGTAAGACCCGCCGTTTTTCAAAGAATGGCGTCCCCGGCCCGGACTCGCGCCGAAACACCTCAAGGATGGAGGACGGGGCTCAATGAATGTACTGATGCGCGGAAGAGGAAAGCTGATCTTCCTGATTCTTTCGTCGGTTGCCGTGGTGGCGCTCGCCGCCTGCACGGGCGACGATGGCTCTCAAGGGCCGCAGGGCGCTCCCGGCGCCTCCGGCGCTGCTGGTAGTGCTGGCAATCCCGGTGAACCGGGCGCTCCCGGCGCTGCCGGCGCCCCCGGTGAATCTGGTTTCCCGGGGGAACCCGGCGAGCCGGGCAACCCTGGACCAGCCGGTCCGCAGGGACCGGCTGGCGTCAACGGGACGGATGGCAAAGATGGCAGGGACGGCGCGCAGAACGCCACATTCCTGATTGTTGTAGACGCCGGAACCGGATCCGCCGGTTTTATCGAGTTTAAAGCGGTCGGCACGACGCAGGCCGAAGTGGTCGGCGGGGGCTTCCACGGCTCCGAGGTTATTACGCTACAGGCTGGCAAAGTAGTGTTCGGTAACGTGGTAGCGAGCGGTGAAGGTGCATTCTCGGTTACCATCGATCTGTCTGATGCATCGTTTGGGGTGGGACAGGCATTCACCCTGGACGCTTTCGGTGACTCACGCAGTTTTGGGGCCAGCGGGTTTGTGATCATCGACAAGGTGGCCACGGACTAACTCGAGACCTCAATACGAGACCTGTTGGCGGGCCCCGGCTTATTGCCGGGGCCCGTTGAATTTCCGGCCGAACTTATATATACGGGCGCGGCAACCCTGAGAGCTCCGGCCCGTCAACGAGGGCAGGCACAGGGACGGACGCCGGACGCCGGAGACGAGCCTGGACGCCGTTCGCTTGCTTCGTTGTACAACCGTGACCGCCGCCGCTCGCGTCCGGGAAGCCCTCCAGCACGTCCGTTACCTGTTCGAGAGGGAAAGCGCGAACTCACCGTCCACGCCTGACGCCGCAGCGTGCCCGTGCCCGTGCACTTATCGTGGCAGCCGGGTTCCTGACCGGCCTTTAGGCCGGTCAGGCGTTCTTGTTCGACGTCGTTTGCCGGACGACCCTTAACTTCCGGATACGGCGGCCGGTCGTCGACTCGACGGTCATCTGGAGATTCGCAACGGACACTCGGTCGCCCACCACCGGCATGCGGCCAAGCTCAAGGTAGACAAGTCCGCCTACCGTATCGAAACCGTCGCCCTCTATCGCCGTGTCGAAGGTTTCGTTAAGTGAATCAAGCGTTAGCCGGGCATCGACCAGCGATTCGTCGTCGCTGACCTTCTGTAACTCGGGCTCTTCTTGATCAAACTCGTCTTCGAGTTCGCCGACGATCTCCTCGACCAGGTCCTGGTGTGTCACGAGGCCGGAGACCCCGCCGTACTCGTCCACCACGATGGCTATCTGGACGCGTTGACGCTGGAACTCCTGGAGGAGGTGCTCCAGGTACTGCGACTCCGGAACAAAAATCGCCGGCCGGATGAGATCAAGGATCCCCTCATCGGCGTCCGAGTTGTTGAGTTGAGCCCGGAGCAGGTCTCGTGCGTGCACGATCCCCAGGATGTCGTCGATACGACCCCGGAATACCGGGATCTTCGAGTAACCCTCGGTGATCATCAAGTCGGCGGCCTCGCGTCTCGTCGCGTCCGACTCTGCCACCACCATGTCAACGCGGGGCCGCATGATCTCCCGGACACGCGTCGTGTCCAGGTCCAGCACGCCGCGGATCATCCGTAACTCTTCCGCATCGGTGGCGACGCCGGCCGCCTCAAGGATTTCCAGGTTCTGCTCAAACGCCGCGGTGACCACATCGTCCGAATCTTCTATTCGTTCGGCTGTTCCGGACACGCTGACGAGGAGCGATCTCAACCCGGGAATCCGGGCGATCGCTTGGAAAAACTTCTCTACCGGCCTGACGGCCCGCTCCACGCCGCCCCGTTCGCTGAGTCGCAGTGTTCCGGCGACGAGGTGGATTACGGCCAGGCCCGCAACGGTGCCGCCGGCGACGATTACGCCGCGTTGCGATTCGTCAGACACATACTCACCCAGCGCCACGAATAACGCCGCCGCGGATACGACGAGCGCCACATAGGCGAGGGCATGAGACGCGACGGAAACAGCGGCGTCGAAAGGAACCGGGCGGCCGTTACCGCCGTTTTCGCCTTCGACGGGCCCCCGCAGCAGCCGGATGCCCGGCGCCCGGCCCGCGGACACACCGGCCACCAGCGACGTTATGACGTACAGGCTGACGGCGACCGCGAAAACTATCCACCCGGCCAGGATCTCGGCGCTCATCCGCCGGGACCTATGGGTAGGCGGCCGGGTCGATTGCGTTCAACCCCGGGCGGCGGCGCAAACCTCGTACTTGGTGGTTCGTCGTCGCCGGCCGCATCGCCGGCGACATTGGAAGCGCGTCCGCGCCGGTCCGCGGCCACGGCCTTTTTTGTCCGGCTCCTATCGCCGGGGTCGTCGCTATTACTCATTGCTGCCGTTCACGACTCCTGTGTCTTAAACGATCTTCCGGCGCCGCATCGCTTTTTTGGGGATCGGGCATCGGCCTCGCTGGCACCCCTGCGACGCGCGCCCCGGGGGGCACGTCGTGCGTGACGACAGAGCCCGCGCCCGTGCTCGCGCCTGCGCCGATCGACACCGGCGCCACAAGCATGGAACCGGACCCGATGAATGCGTTCTCCCCGATGTGCGTCCGATGTTTGGCGTCACCATCGTAATTGCAAGTCACGGTTCCCGCACCAATGTTTGCCCCGGCGCCAACCGTCGCGTCTCCCACATAACTGAAATGGCCGATCCTGGCGCCGGGCCCGATGACGCTGTCCTTTACCTCTGCGTAGTTGCCTATATGGGCGTCAGGCCCGATCACCGCGCCCGGCCTGAGGTGGCTGAACGGGCCCACCGTCGCCCTCTCGCCGATCCGAGCCGACTCCACATGCGAGGAAATTACCTGCGCGCCGTCTCCGACCCTGCTGTCCTCGAGCACAGTCCCGGGGCCGATCACGGCATCGATGCCGATGGATGTCGACCCGAGAAGATGGGTGTTCGGCTTGATCGTCGTGTCCTGGCCGATCGTCACTTCAGAGTCGATATACGTGGAGTCGGGATCGATCATGGTCACCCCGTCGAGCATCCAACGCCGCCGGATCCGCGCCCGCAGTACCGCCTCGGCCGCCGCAAGCTCCGCCCGGTCGTTTACGCCGATCAGTTCGGACGGCTCGGACGCGACTACCGCCTCCACCCGTCGCCCGGCGGACACCGCTGCCGCGACGGCGTCCGTGATGTAAAGCTCCCCGTTTGCGGACGGCGTCAAGTCCTCCAGGAGGTTCCATGCCACGTTCGCATCCATGCAGTAGTAACCGGCGTTGAACTCGTCGATGGCAAGCGCCGCGTCATCCGCGTCCGCCTCCTCCACGATCGCCGTCACACGGCCGTCGGCTCCGCGTATTACGCGTCCAAAGCCGTCCGGCGTGCCGCCTTTTCCGGTCAGCAGTGTGATCGCCGCGTCGGAGTCGATATGGGCGGCGAGCATGGTGCGGACCGTGGCGGGCGTGATGAGCGGCATGTCCGCATTGGCCACCAGAAGATGTGAAGCGTCGCTGGCCGAGTCGGAGGCCGAAAGCAGGGCGTCGCCCGTGCCACGCGGCTCTGACTGGATGGCGACCGTCGTCCCATCGCCGATGGCGGCCGAGAACTGCGGGTCCGCGGCAAGCAAAGGCGACGCAACCACTACGATGCGCTCCACGCCTGACTCGCGCAGGATCCATATGGCCTGCTCAAGTAGCGTGCGCCCGCACAGGCCGTGCAGAGGTTTCGGGAAGGAAGAGCGCATGCGGGAGCCGGCGCCGGCCGCCAGGATCACGCCCACCCAGCGGGTACTGGTCATGTGACAGTCGGGGGATGCGCTGTTCCTGCGTACCGGTAAAAATGCAGACGAGCCACCCGGGCGTCGAGAATCGACGCAAAGAATGGCTCGTGTGAACGGATTGATTTATTGTGGCGCATCGATGACCGGTTCGGTCAGGCTCATGGTATGAGGCGGGTTTCGATCAAGTCAAGGCAGTCAAAGGCCGCCAGTCGCCTTTATTTCAGTGTCCCCGTGGTAATTCGCGTGCGCATACCGTTGCTATACTCTCCCGTTGGAGAGGTGGCTGAGTGGCTTAAGGCGCCGCTCTCGAAAAGCGGTGTGCGGCAACGTACCGCGGGTTCAAATCCCGCCCTCTCCGCCACCCGTCACCGTCCGTACCCGGGGCCAGTTTGTCGCGTCGACTATCGGTGGCGTCCGAGCGACACCGCGGAGAGGTGCGAGAGTGGCTTAATCGGCACGCCTGGAAAGCGTGTGTACCGGCAACGGTACCGCGGGTTCGAATCCCGCCCTCTCCGCCAGACCAGCCACCAGGGGCCCAAATCAGCGGGACGCTGCGTCTTGCCGAGCGGCATGGATAAGGGCGGACGCCTTGGTCACTGAGCCGGTCCCTGACCTCAAGTACTGGGTCGCATTCAATCGCATTCGCCGGCTCGGACCGATTCGGCTCCGACAGATCGAGGCGCGCTTCGGCGATCTCGCCATCGCGTGGAAAGCCGGCCAGTCGGACCTCGCCGGCATCGGGCTCGACAGGGCCACGGTCAGGGAGATCGTCTCGGGCCGTCCCGAGATCGATCCGGACTCCGAGATGGAGTCGCTGGAATCCGCGGGCATCACGGTGCTTTGCCTGCGCTCTACGGACTACCCGGCCCGGCTGATAGAGATCCATGATCCGCCGCCGGTCCTGTTCGTCCGCGGGAAGCTGGAACCGGGAGACGAGCGATCGGTCGCGGTCGTAGGCACCCGGGATTGCACGGCGTACGGACGCGAGATGGCCACGCGCCTTGCCGGTGACCTGGCCGCCAACGGCGTTACCGTCATAAGCGGACTGGCTGCCGGGATCGACGCCGCCGCCCATCGCGCGGCGCTCGATGCGGGCGGCCGTACCATCGCCGTGGTCGCATCCGGGTTGGACCAGATTTATCCGGCGGCACATGCGGACCTCGCCCGAAAGGCCGCCGAAACCGGGGCCGTTGTGAGCGAGTACCCGACGGGCGTCAGGCCCCTCGCCAGGAACTTCCCGCGCCGCAATCGCATCCTGAGTGGATTGAGCCTCGGCACGCTCGTCGTCGAAGCCGGATTTCGGAGTGGCGCGCTGCTCACAGTCACCCACGCCCTTGAACAGAACCGCGAGGTTTTCGCCGTGCCGGGCAGCGTCCTCTCGGACCGCAGCGCAGGTACAAACTGGCTCATCCAACAGGGCGCAAAACTGGTTATTGACGTACAGGACATACTGGAAGAGTTGAATATTGCCGGCCTTGGGGGTCAACTAGGGTTGTCTCCGCCGCCACCCGATGCGGGTACAGTAGAGGCCGGACTACTTGAGATCTTGCGGGCGGAACCGGTGCACGTGGATGAAATCACGCGCCGTTCCGGGATGCCGAGTTCGGTTGTCAGCGCAACGCTGACCATGCTGGAATTGAGCGGACTGGTTCGCCAGGCAGGCCCCATGATGTACATAACCGTTCCGCGCGCCAGCCGGGACGCCACGTTTGAAACTACGTCTGGCACTGAAGAAGACAGTTAGGCAAAAATTGGCCAAAGCGAAAACGAAATCCAAAAACGTCGTCGTCGTCGAATCGCCCGCGAAGGCGCGGACGGTGGGGCGCTTCCTTGGACCCGACTACGAGGTCATCGCCTCGATGGGCCACGTGCGTGACCTGCCACAGCGCACGCTCGGCGTGGACGTCGAGAACGACTTCGAACCGACGTACGTCGATGTCGGCGGACGGGAGTCGGTCCTCAAGGACATCAAGAAAGCCTTGAAGGGTGCGCGAACCGTTTACCTGGCCACCGACCCGGACCGGGAAGGCGAGGCGATCTCCTGGCATCTCGTCGAAGCGCTCGGCCTCCGCGACATGAAGGGTCTGGAGTTGCGGCGCGTCGTCTTCCATGAGATCACGCGTTCCGCTGTCGAAGAGGCATTCAACGATTACCGCGATATAGACATGCAGCTGGTAAACGCCCAGCAGGCCCGTCGTGTCCTGGACCGTATCGTCGGTTACCAGTTGTCGCCGGTGCTGTGGAGCAAGATCCGTCGTGGCCTGTCCGCCGGCCGCGTCCAGTCCGTCGCGCTACGGCTGATCGTTGACCGTGAGCGGGAGATTGAGGCGTTCAATCCGGTCGAGTACTGGTCCGTTATCGCCCGGCTCGCGAAGCAGGTCGACGCGTCACAGACCTTCAGGGCCAACCTGCACGCCATCGACGGCAAGACCGGCCGGCAGCTTGTTCGCAACAGCGCAGAGTCCGAGAAGGTCGTACGTGACCTGAAGGCCTCCGTATACCGGGTCGATAAAGTCGTCCGCCGGGAAGTCAGGACTCGCCCGGCGGCCCCGTTCACCACCAGCACCCTCCAACAGGAAGCGGCCCGGCGACTGCGATTCGGCGCCCAGCGGACGATGCGCGCCGCCCAGCAGCTGTATGAGGGCATCCAGCTTGGATCGGGAGACCCGGTCGGCCTGATCACCTACATGCGGACGGACTCGACCAACCTCGCCAGCGCCGCCGTCGCGGAGGTGGGTGAATTCATCAAGGCCCGGTACGGGGCCGAATACTTCTCCAAGCCCCGCATTTATAGGACGCGCAGCAAGAACGCGCAAGAAGCCCACGAGGCTATCCGGGCCACGTCCGTCTTGCGCACGCCGGAAAGCGTCGCAAACAACCTGAGTGCCGACCAACGCTCTCTCTACGAGCTGATCTGGAAGCGCATGGTCGCCAGCCAGATGACGGATTCAGTCGCCGACGCGACCACGGTCGACATCGAAGCCACCGGAGGCCCGTCTGGAACGCCCTACACGCTCCGGGCGACGGGTTCCGTACTGAGGTTCAGCGGGTTCCGAGCGGTATACGTGGAAGCGAAGGACGTTTCCAACGGGAACGACGACGATGAGGACGACTCCGATATTTCACGTGCGTTGGTACCTCTCGATGAGGGAGAGACGGTCAACCTGGACGAGCTCAAGTCTGAACAGCGGTTCACGCAGCCCCCGCCCAGGTTTTCCGAGGCGATGCTGATCCGAACCCTGGAAGAAAACGGTATCGGCAGGCCTAGCACGTTTGCCAGTATCGTCGCCACAATCGAGTCGCGCGACTACGTCGCTCGGGAAAAAGCCCGGTTCCGGCCGACCAAGCTCGGACTCGCGGTTACCGACTTCCTGCTCGAGTGGTTCCCGGACATCATGGACACCGGGTTCACGGCCGGCATGGAAGAGAAGCTCGACCAGGTTGCCCGCGGGGACATCGACTGGGTGCCCATGCTTCAAGAGTTCTACGGCCCGTTTGACGACCAGATCGTAGGCGCCAAAGAGAAAGCCGGGCGTGTCTCGAGTTCAGAACTTGATGAGGAGAGTGACGAGGTCTGCGAGGAGTGCGAACGTCCGATGGTCATCAAGACCGGACGTTTCGGCAAATTCCTTTCCTGCTCCGGGTTCCCGGACTGCCGAAACTCGAAGCCGCTCCGCCTCGGGACCGGGGCGAAGTGCCCGGAAGACGGCGGTGAGTTACTGGAACGGAAGGGAAGAGGCCCCCGCGGCCGCCGCTTCTATGGTTGCGAGAACTACCCCGACTGTGATTTTTCCACTCGCCAACGGCCGCTCAAGGAGCCCTGCCCGGAGTGTGGGGGGCTGCTCGTGGCGCGTGGACGCGACGGCGCAAAGTGCGTCTCGAAGGAAGACTATGACGGCCCGGCTCCCGCTTCGGACGGCGACGGCGAGTCCGAGTCCGAGGAGGCCCAGGTCACCGTCGAGGCGTAACGCCGCGCACGGTCCCAACCGGACACTCACAGGCGCCTGCCCGGCCCGTGCAGCCTATCAAGGCGCTATCCGATGACGACGCGAACAGCCCGCAGCCGCCGGTCCGGAGATGCGGCTGGCGAAACGTTTGACCAGGCGCGTTGGGACGCGTCCGCAGCCCGGTTCGGCGATCATCTCCGCACGAGCCTCCAGCTTTCACCGTACACCGTTCGCAACTACACCTCGGACATCGCCGCGTTCGGGGAGTTCCTCCGGCTGCGGCGTGTTCGCGACGTGGGTCGGGCTGATCGCCGGTTCCTGCGTGACTACCTGGCGTGGCTCCTGGAACTCGGGTACGTCAAGCCGAGCGTGAGCCGCAAGCTCACCGCCCTCAGGGCCTTCTACAAATTCCTCGCCGGTCGCGGGGATGTCGATCGCGACCATACCGACCTGGTCTCGTCGCCGCGGCTTGATCGCCGGCTTCCCGTTGTCGCCACCAGGCGAGAGATCGAAGCCCTGCTCGACGCGCCGGATACGGCCAATCCGGGCGGACAACGCGACCGGGCGCTACTGGAAGTGCTTTACTCGGCGGGGTTGCGTGTGGCGGAGGTCTGCTCCCTGGACATCGGCGATATCGATTTCCAGGCCCGTGAACTCCGCGTCATCGGCAAGGGCGCCAAAGAGAGGATCGCCTTGCTCGGGAGACCGGCCCTCGCGGCGCTCGGTGAATACCTTCGCCATTCTCGTCCGGCCCTGGAGCGTCGCCCTGCCGAGCAGGCGCTGTTCCTGAATCGCTACGGCGGCCGCCTGAGCGCCCGCAGCGTAGAGCGACTCGTCAAGCGCCACGCGCTCAAGGCCGGACTGGACCCTGGGTTCCATACCCACACGCTCAGGCACAGCTTCGCAACGCACCTGCTCGACGGCGGCGCCGATCTCCGGGTGGTTCAGGACCTGATGGGCCACTCCAGCCCGGCCACGACGCAGATCTATACCTACGTATCTACGGAGCAGGCCCGCCGCGTATACCTTGAAGCCCACCCGCGCGCGGCGCGTCCGGCGGATCGCGCCGCGTCGGCCCCGTCCTCCGAGAACGTAGAGGCGTAATCAGCGCCGCGCTCCGCCGCCGCTAACGCCGGGGACGGCGACGCGCCAGAAGCTTCAGAGGCTTGGACGCCCGTGGGCGTTGTAACCTATCCTGCTGACGCGCCCGTAAACGATGCTTTCCGCAAAGCGCTCGCGCATGCAGTTAAGCGGGGGGACCCGAATTCGCGTGACCAAGATCCTCGTCATAAACGGACCTAACCTGAACAACCTGGGCCGTCGAGACCCCGGTCAATACGGGAGCATGACGCTCCCCGAGATCGAGGCGGCGGTCACAGACCGCGCCCGGGAGCTCGGCGTTGAGGTCGCGTTCTTCCAGTCCAATCACGAGGGCGCGATCGTCGACTTCCTTCAGGAGAGTTCGGAAGACGCAGACGGCATCGTCATCAACCCGGCGGCGCTTACCGGCGTTGGCTACTCGCTTGGCGACGCGCTGCGTGACGCCGGGCTGCCGCTGATAGAGGTCCACCTGTCCAACATCCACGCACGGGAGGAGTTCCGGCGTAACTCGGTCGTCGCGCCGATAGCCGTCGGCCAGATCGCCGGGCTGGGCTGGCGCGGCTACCTGTACGCGTTGGAGCACATCACCCACCATCTGCGGGAAGGCGGCGCTGCTTGACCGCGATCGCCGATCGCATCGGCAAGCTGCGGTCCAGGTTTGAAGAGCTCAAGATCGACGCCATCCTTGTCACGGACGACGAGAACCGGCGTTACCTGTCGGGCTTTGTCGGGACCGCCGGGTACCTGTTCATCACGCAAAATGGCGCCGTGCTGGCGACCGACTCGCGTTATACAGAGCAGGCCGGCGACCAGGCTCCGGACTACCGCGTTGACAGGATTACCGGCCGCCTGGAATGGTTGCCCGCGCTCGCGGCCGAGTTCGGAGTAAAGCGGCTGGGCTTCGAGGCCGACAACGTCACCGTCCACCTGCTCGAGCGATTCAAGGCGGCGAACTCTGAATCGGAAAACGGGGCGAAAGGCTTTGAACTGGTTCCAACGACCGGCGTCCCGCTGGGGTTACGCGCCTTCAAGGACGCCGATGAACTGGCCCTCCTTCAGAGATCGATCGACATCGCAGACCACGCCTTCTCGGCCGTCGCCGAGACCATTCGCGTTGGCGACAAGGAGGAAGAGATCGCCTGGCGCATCGAGGTGGCGGTGAGGGAGCAGGGGGCTGAGTCGTTATCGTTCCCGACCATCGTCGGCTCGGGACCCAACGCGGCGCTGCCGCACCACCGCGCCGGCGAGCGTAAGGTCCGGGAAGGTGAGCCGATCGTTATAGATATGGGCGCCCGGTACCGGGGTTACTGCAGCGATCTCACGCGCACCGTGGTGGTCGGCGAGCCCGATGAGCAGTTCAAGAAGGTGTACGACACGGTTCTGGCGGCGCAACTGACGGCGATCGAGAGCGTAGAGGCCGGCATGACCGGGGCCGAAGCCGACAACCTGGCGCGGACCGTTATCAACGAGGCGGGTTACGGCGAACTTTTCGGCCACAGCCTCGGCCATGGTATTGGACTCGAGGTCCATGAAGCCCCGTGGGTAGCTTCGAGGGTGGAAGACAAGCTCGAAGACGGAATGACGTTTACCATCGAACCCGGGATCTACATCTCCGGCTGGGGAGGTGTGCGGATCGAGGACATAGTTGTGCTGGAAAACGGCAGGGCGCGCGTGCTCAGCCACGCCCCGAAGAGCGAGACTTAACAACGCATAAACCGGAACCAGTGACCCCGCGAGACCAATTTCCAAGGCCCCGGCGGACGGACCGGGCGCTTGCCAGATACTTCCCAGATATTTCAAGGACCAGAGAATGACCATCAGCTCAAGCGAGATTCGACGCAACATGAGCATCCTCTATGAGGGAGAGGTGTACACCATCGTGGACTGGCAGCATCGCCAGGCGCCGAAGGCCCCGCCGACCCTCACCCTGAAGCTTCGCAACGTCAAGACCGGCAACGTGTTCGAGCGCAAGGTCCAGGGCAACCAGAAGCTGACCGCTGCGCCGATGGATCGCCGCGCATCGCAGTACCTGTACTCGGATGGCGATATCCACACGTTCATGGACAACGAGACCTACGACCAGTTCCCGATAAGCGAGGACGTACTTGGCGACGCCCTGAAGTACGTGAAGTTAGGCGAAAACCTGGACGTACTCTTTTATGAAGGGAGCGTCATACAGGTCGAGCCGCCTATCACCGTGAACCTTGGCGTGGTCGAGACCGAGGCGGGCGTGGCCGGTAACACGGCGACCGGCGCCACAATGCAGGCGAAACTGGAGACCGGGATCTCGGTGACGGTGCCGCTGTTCATCAGCGAGGGCGATCTGCTCAAGGTAGACACGCGGACGGGTGACTACCTGGAGCGCGTCAGCAAATAGACGACTTTCCTCAAAATCCGTCTCCCGGCCGGGCGTCTTTCAGGCGTCGGCCGGGCAAGGGAGAAGCCCCCATCGGGAATACCTCCTGCCGGCAGGTTCTGTGACGACGCAAACGGCCTATACGGTCTCCCAGCTCGCGGTCTACCTCAAGGACCTGCTTGAGGCTGACCCCAGCCTGTCCGACCTGTGGGTTACGGGCGAGGTCTCGAACCACGTCCGGGCCGGGTCCGGCCACCACTATTTCACGCTCCGCGATGCCGAGGGCGCGATCCGCTGCGTCCAGTTCAGGCCGGCCCGAGGCTCCGAGTTCCTGCAGGACGGCGCCCAGGTCCTCGCCCACGGCCGTATTTCTATCTACACGGTTCGGGGAGACCTCCAGTTCTACGTCGACCTGGTGAAGCCGGAAGGTGTCGGCGCTCTCCAACAGGCGTTTGAGGAACTACAGCGACGGCTGGACGCCGAGGGGCTGTTCGGCGTCGCCCGGAAAAGGGAGCTTCCGCCGTTCCCTCGACGCATCGGGGTCGTCACGTCTCCCACCGGCGCCGTCATACAGGACATCACCAACGTCCTGCGGCGACGTTATCCGCTGGCGGAGCTCGTTCTCGCCCCGACACTCGTGCAGGGCGATACCGCGGCTCCCGGCATCGTCGATGCGATCGGAGCGCTGAACGCGGAGCCGGGGATCGACGTCATCATCATCGCCCGCGGCGGCGGCTCGATCGAAGACCTGTGGGCGTTTAACGAAGAGATTGTGGCCCGGGCCATCTTCGCATCGACGATCCCGATCGTCAGCGGGGTCGGCCATGAAACAGATGTCACCATCGCCGATCTCGTCGCCGACGTGCGTGCGCCCACACCGTCCGCAGCGGCCGAACTCGTAGCGCCCGATCGCCGTGAACTGGCGGCCGCCGTCGCCGGGTTCGCCGGAACGCTCTCGGACAGGGCGTCCCACCTGGTCACCGATTACCGGATGCGGCTGGACCAGGCCGTGGACCGGCTCGCGTTCCTCGCTCCGGATACCCGGGCTCCCCGGCAGCGCGTCGATGACCTGTTGCGGGCCGCCGGGCAGGCCGTTGGACGGTCGCTGGAGATCCACGGCGAACGACTTCGTTCCCTGGAACTCCAGCTATCAGCGCTGGACCCGGCCGCCATCCTCGCGCGCGGCTACGCCGTAGTTCGCGGGGAAGACGGGACCATCATTAAATCAGTCGCCGGCCTGAGCCCGGGCGACTCACTTGACATCGCCCTGGCTGACGGCGAGGTCGGCGCCGAGGTCCGATCATTGCGACCGCAGCGCGGTGACGGGTCGTCCACGCGCTGATAATCTGGATGGGGTAAACCGCCGACCACGATCGGCGCACTGGATCCCGCAATGCAGGAATGCACCAACCATGAGTCCCAGACAAGCGCGACAGGATGCCGACGCCAACGGCAATCCAGAACCCGCCAACTTCGAAGACGCCTTCACAAAACTCGAGGAGACGGTCCGCAATCTTGAGGCGGGCCCGCTCACACTTGACGAATCGACGCGCATGTTCGAAGAGGGCATGGGCCTGGCGAAACGGTGCAACGAGTTGTTGTCTGCGACCGAGCTTAGGGTGACGCGCCTTCAGGCCGCGTTCGCCGAACAGATGCGCTTTGTGCCGGATGAATCCCCGGGCGAATTCGGGGCTGATTCCCCGGAAGACTTAGCGGACGAATCCGACGACATTGACGAGTAGCGCCGGCATTCCTGCGGACCGGGCCCCGCTCAGATTAGGCTGGTTTTCGACCGGCCGCGGGGAAGGCTCTCGCGGGCTGCTCGCCGCCGCCCTCGACGCCATCGACTCCGGGCGGCTCAACGCGCGCATCGAGTTCGTGTTCGTCAATCGTGAACGCGGGCAACACGAAGGCACCGACCGGTACATGGACCTGGTCGAGTCGCGCCATATCCCACTCGTCACCCTGTCGTCACAACGATTCAGGACACAGCACGGCCGGCGTCCCTGGGCCGAGCTGCGCGGCCTGTTCGACGAGGCGGCGTTGGAGCTGCTGCGGCCCTACACGGTCGACGTCTCGGTCACCGCGGGTTACATGCTTATCGCCCCGGTCATGTGCCGCCACTTCATCATGGTGAACCTGCATCCTGCGCTGCCCGGAGGACCGGTCGGCATGATCGACCAGGTGATCTGGGAATTGATCCGGACCCGCGCCCACGAGTCGGGCGTGATGATCCACGTCGCCACCGAGGAGCTGGACCTCGGCCCCGTCGTCGCCTACTGCCGTTTTCCGCTCACCGGGCCGCGCTATGAAGCGGCCTGGTCCGAGGCGGGCGACCGTACGATCGAGGAACTGCAGGCCGGTCCCGGCGAAGATCTTCTCCTGTTTCAGAAGATACGCGTTGCGGGGGTGGAGCGGGAGCGGCCTTTGCTGGTCGCCGCGCTTGCCGCGATCGGGGACGGCAGGATTGACCTCAACGCCGCCGGACGCGCCGTTGCCCTGGACCTCACGGCCGAGATCGAGCCCGGCCTGGTCCGGGGATAGAGGGCCGCGAACAACTCCGCGCCCGGACGCGAAAACGGGGCCCGACAGCAATAATTCGGCGCCCCGCGTTCTCCGTGTAGCCGGCCCCGGATTACGCCGCGGGTCGCTCCGTTATCTTGAACTCCACCCGTGAGCCCTCGCTATCGAGCAGCACCGGCGGCTCTCCTTCGGTGACGGTGGGCTCGTCGATGATGCAGCGTGCAACCGTATCCATCGACGGGAGCTCGTACATGATGTCGAGCAACGTCTCCTCGAGAATTGCGCGCAGTCCCCGCGCGCCGGCGTGGCGCTTCTTGGCGTCGGTCGCCATCGCCAGAAGCGCGGACCGCTTGAATTCCAGTTCCACATCGTCCATCTGGAACAGCGCCTGGTACTGCTTGACCAGCGCATTCCGCGGCTCGGTGAGCACATCCATCAGCTGCGACTCACTCAGGTCGGACAGTCCGACGCACAACGGCACGCGGCCGATGAACTCCGGAATGAACCCGTACTTGAGCAAATCGTCGGGCGTGACCTGCGTGAAGATCTGGTCCAGATCGTCCTCGCTCTGGCGCTTATTCCCAACGGCGCCAAAGCCCATCGTCGTGCCTGTAGCGAGGCGGCGCTGAATTATGCGGTCAAGATCCTCGAAAGCGCCGCCGAGGATGAACAGGATGTTCGACGTGTCGATCTGGATGAATTCCTGGTGCGGATGCTTTCGCCCGCCCTGCGGCGGAACGCTGGCGACCGAGCCCTCCAGGATCTTCAGGAGCGCCTGTTGCACGCCCTCGCCCGAGACGTCACGCGTGATCGACGGGTTCGCCGCCTTGCGGGCGATCTTATCGATCTCGTCTATATAGATGATCCCTTGCTCGGCCCGCGCGATATCGAAGTCGGCCGCCTGGATCAGGCGCAGCAAGATGTTCTCTACGTCCTCGCCCACGTATCCGGCTTCCGTCAGCGGCGTGGCGTCCGTGATGGCGAACGGCACGTCCAGGATCCGGGCAAGCGTCTGCGCCAGGTGGGTCTTGCCGGAGCCGGTGGGGCCGACCAGCATGATGTTCGTCTTCTGGAGTTCCACGTCGGAGTCTGGACTCGGGCGCCATACACGTTTGTAGTGGTTGTAGACGCCTACGCTGACGACGCGCTTGGCCCGTTCCTGTCCGATCACGTACTCGTTCAGCCTCTCGAACACCTCGCGCGGGGTCCGGGGCAGGCCGTGCGGGATAGCCGTGATCGGCGCCTGATCGTCGGCGATGATCTGGTGGCAGCGGTCCACACACTCGTCGCAGATGAATATTTTCGACGGTCCGGCTATTAACCGCCGTACCGCCTGCTGCGATTTGCCGCAGAAGGAACACACGTAGGACTCGGGCGGTTGACCCTCTGGGCCTTGGGGAGTGGTGGTTGTCATCGCCTCTACCGGGCCTTCGCCGCCATCGTCCCAGACGCCATTGTTGCGCCTGAGCCGGCCTGGCGGCGAGCTGGATGTCGTGGTTGGTTTAGTCGGCTGCCTGGCTGTCCCCTTCCTCGGCGTCCTCCGGCTTCCGGAGCACCTCATCGATAAGGCCGTACTCGGCAGCCTGTTCGGCGGTCATGAATCGGTCGCGGTCGGTGTCGCGAGCGATCGAGTCGTAAGATTGTCCCGTCGTTTCGACCAGGATCCCCCTCAGCGTGTCCTGCAGCCGCAGGATCTCGCGGGCATGGATCTCGATATCGCTTGCCTGTCCCGTCGCGCCGCCCAGCGGCTGGTGCATGTGGATGGTGGAGTTGGGCAGGGCGAAACGCTTGCCCTTCTGTCCGGCGGCAAGAAGTATCGTGCCCATGCTCGCGGCTGCGCCGATGCAAATCGTCGACACCTCGGCCCGCAGGCTTCGCATCGTGTCGTAGATCGCCAATCCGGAGTAGATCACCCCGCCCGGCGAGTTGATGTACATGTTGATGTCCCTGTCCGGGTCCTCTCGGTCCAGGTACAGCAACTGGGCGACGATCACGTTCGCCACCTGGTCATTGATCGGCGTGCCCAGGAAAATTATTCGCTCCTTCAGAAGGAGCGAGTAAATGTCGAAGGCTCGTTCGCCGCGCGCTCCCGTCTCGATGACCATCGGGATAATATTTTCGGGGCGCTGCATGGAATGTTCGGGCCTCATCAGCATTCAGGGATCCTTTATCTGGATGACCGGCAGGTTCCGGCCAGTAGCGCTACGAGCTGGCTCCGATACTACGTACACATGCGTTGTATTCGTGCTTCAACGACCGGACCGCATACGGTTCAGTCTTCCGATTCGCCGTCCGCTTCTTCATCTCTTTCTTCGTCCGCGCTCACCCTTTCGGTTGCAGGCGAGCCCTTCGCGGACGATCTTCCCTTTGACTTTACTATCTCGGCCAGCCTTTCGACGGACTTTCGTCTTAACAACATCGATCTGATCGACGATTGCGCCTCGTCCGACTCGACCTGTGTGCGATCGGCTTTCGGCCCGGCAGCCGCCAGCATCGTTTCCGTCTCGGCCGCCAGGTCCTCGTCCGTGACCTCGATCTCCTCGATCTTCGCGATCTCTTCGATCAGGAGCGTGCGCTTGAGGCGGGTCAGGGCGGACTCTCTGGCTTCTTCCAGTAACTCATCATCGCTCTTACCGGCGTCTTGCATATAGTCCTGCATCGACACCTGGTAGCGCGCTAACGCCTCCTGCTGGTCGTACAAGACATGTTCGGCTTCGTGCTCAACGATCAGCGGTGGGATTTCAAACTCGCTCGTTTCCAACAAAGCGTCCAGGATTCGCTCCTGGAACTGCCTCCGGGCCGCGGCGCTTGCCGCTTCCTCGAACTGTGTGCGCAGCCCCGTCCGCATCTCTTCAAGCGACTCGTAACCCTGCCCGACGCTGCGGGCGAGGTCGTCATCGATTTCCGGGACGTTATGCGTCTTGACCTCGAATAACTCGACCTTGCAATCGACGGTTTTACCGGCGACCTGTTCGCCCGGGAAGTCCTCGGCGATATCCAGCGAGAACTCTCTCGACTGGCCGGTTTCCATGCCCACGATCTGTTCCACAAATCCGGGTATGGGCGTCTGGGAATCCGCAGTGAGGATGAACTCGACGTTGTCGCCGTTCAGAACCTCTTCGTCGCCCGCTTTGCCCTCCACCGTCAGCACCGTGAGATCGCCGATCTCGACCGGCCGTTCGACCGGGTCCCAGGTGGCCAGGCTCAGTTGAGCCTGCTCGACGGCCTGATCGATCCGCTCGTCCGTGACTTCTTCCGGCTCTTCTTTCAAGTCCAGCCCGGCGTAGTCGCCGACGTTGATCGAAGGGCGCAGAGGGACCGTCACGTCCAGTTTCGGCACCGGCTCAGACTCGACGACGTTCACCCTTGGCGTGCCGTATGCGTCGATCTCTTCCTGTTCGATCGCCGCCGACACGGCGTCCGGGACCAGGGTCTCGAGCGCCTCCTCGACAAGTACGGAGCGGCCAACCATCTGCTCGAACAAGCGCCGCGGCGTTTTGCCTTTGCGAAATCCGGGGATGGTGGTCCGCTGGACGAGCTTCTGGTAGGCGCGCTGAAGGTGCGCTTCCAGTCGTTCGTCGTCGACCTCTACGTGGAGCAGTGCTTGCCGGTCCACGACCTCGTCCTGGGTGACCTTCAAGTTCGATTTCTCCCGTGGCGCGAATACCCCCCGTTCACGATCAGGAGGCACTCGAAATTATATCACCGCATGCTCCCCTCTTCCGGCACCGGTGCGTATACCCGCTGTGGCTTGCAGTTATCCGCCAGAATCGACTACGCGAATCGACAGTTCGTCCAGTTGCTCTTGCGTGATGGGGGCGGGCGCGTCGAACAACGGATCCACGGCGGCCTGTGTCTTTGGGAACGCGATCACTTCACGGATATTGTCCTCACCCGCCAGAAGCATCACTATCCGGTCGAGTCCGAGGCCCATTCCGCCGTGCGGCGGCGCACCGTACTCGAACGCACGCAGCAGTTGGCCAAAGCGTTCGGCGACCTCCTCCGGGGAGTGGCCGATCAGCCCGAACACCTTCTCCTGGACCGCGCGGTCGATGATCCGGATGCTTCCACTGCCGAGTTCGACGCCGTTGCAAACGAGGTCGTAAAGCTGCCCGATTACGGCGCCGGGATCGCTATCGAGGAGTTCCACGTCCTGTGGCCGCGGTGAGGAGAACACGTGGTGCGTCGCCGCCCAACCATCTCGGTCATCGTCCCACTCGAACAGCGGGAAGTCGACGACGAAGACGAACCGGAACACGCCCGGGTCCGCCAGCTCGAGCCGTCTGCCCATCTCGGAACGCAGGTTGCTGATGGCGACGTTCACCACCCGCTCCGGCCCGGCGATTATCAGCATCAAGTCGCCCGGCCCGGCACCGGCCGTCCGTGCCATCTCTTTCAGAGTCTCAAGTGAAACGTGGTTTCGGATCGGTGAGCGGATGTCGTCCAGCGTAACTTCGTCGAGGCTCCCGGATTTTCCAGCACTCTCAGATATGTGGATCGGGATCAAGCCCTGGGCGCCGCTGCTTCGCACGAACTCCACCAACCCGTCCGTCTGCCGGCGGGTGTAATCGGCGCAACCCGGCGCGACTATCGCCCGGACCACTCCGCCGGAAGCGACGACAGATTCAAATACGCCGAATCCCGAACCCGACGCGATATCCGTCAGGCGGGACACCTCCATGCCGAACCGGAGGTCCGGCTTGTCGCTCCCGAAACGCTCGATCGCTTCCGCGTACGTCAAGCGCGGAAACGGGGTGGGCACCTCAAGGTCCGGGCGCGTCTCCCGCAATATCGTCGTGTACAGCTCCTCCAGGACCTGCAGCACATCGTCCTGCTCGACGAACGACATCTCAAAGTCGATTTGCGTGTGCTCCGGCTGCCGGTCCGCCCGGAGGTCTTCGTCACGGAAACAGTGTGCAAACTGGAAGTAGCGGTCCACGCCAGAAACCATC
Organism: Chloroflexota bacterium; assembly: GCA_022574675.1. Taxonomy (GTDB): domain Bacteria; phylum Chloroflexota; class Dehalococcoidia; order Lucifugimonadales; family Lucifugimonadaceae. The sequence goes on along the minus strand of JACZRO010000004.1, from coordinate 7,190 downwards.
AGGATCTGTTTCAGTTGCTGGGGTGACTGCGGCAGGGCGTAGAAACTGCCCGGGTGGACCCGGCTCGGCACCACGTAGTCGCGCGCTCCCTCCGGGGTCGACTTCAGCAGGATCGGGGTCTCGATCTCGAGAAAGCCGTTGGCGGCCATATAGGTCCGTGAGACCTGGATCACGTCATGACGCAGCTTCAGGTTTTTGTACATTCGCGGCCTGCGCAGGTCAATGAACCGGTAGCGCAACCGCACCTCGTCGGCGACATGCAGGTCGTCTTCGATCTCAAATGGCGGCGTTTTGGACTGGTTCAGGACCGTTAGCTCTGACACCAGCAACTCGACCGCGCCCGTCGGCAGGTCCGCGTTCTCGGCGCCGGCCCGGCGCTCCTGAACCGTGCCCTTCACCTGCACGACCCATTCACTCCTCAGGTCGCCCGCAAGGGCGTGGGCATCTGGCGCGCTGTCCACGTTGAACACCACCTGCATCAGGCCTGAGAAGTCCCGCAGGTCGATGAAGGTGAGGCCGCCGTGGTCACGCCGCCGGTGCACCCAGCCCGCGAGCGTGATAATTTTCCCGGTGTCCGTGCGGCGCGGCTCGCCGCAGGTCATGTCTCGATACATCTGGCTGTTCCCCGCGTGCGGCCCTTGAAACTTTCCGGCCCTTGGAATTTCAGGAATGGGTTCCAGAGACTCGGCTGTGTGATTGGGACCGGGACGGTCCTGTCCGGTGTGAGATGTCTTGCGGCGAGGGGCCCGGACGGCCGGACCCCTACGGATTACCGTCCGGCCTCATTTCGCCCCGAACACGGGAATCGGAATCACGGGGATGGCGAGCGCCGGGATCGAACCGGGTCAACAATGACCATGCAGAGGGCAACGTCAGAGACACGAGCACGATCTTCGCCAGGTCACCGGCCATGAAAGGCCACAACCCTAGCCCGAGCGTCCTGTCGAAGCCGGTGATCGGCACGGGCGTGAACGGGAGTGAGAAGCGGATCTGCGCCGCTGCGGCGATGAGCAGGCTTCCGGCGAAGATGATCGCGATGTCGGCCCACAATCCCGTGAACGGAATCAGGACATCGGAAAGGGTTCGGGGTTGTCTACCGACCGCAGTCGTCATCGAAACTCCTGGGTGCCTGATTGAAAGAAAGCCGGGATTCCGGTGCGCTGTGAAAAGCGACCGGAAATCCGAGTCTCCGGCCTCAAGAGGTTTCGCGCAAGACCCCCGGCCTGTCGAACCGGGGGTCATTGAGATGCGGGCCCGGCGACGCCCGGGCGCCAGGCTAACGCTCCGAAATTTAAGCGATCGGGACGCTGTACTCCCGTTTGCGTATGGCCAGGGTCACAAAGGTTTCAGTACGGCGAACCCCCGGGATCACGCCCACTTTCTCCCGCAGGAACCGGCCCAGTTTCTCCGCGTCGGGCAACATCGCCCACGCAAATATATCGAACGTGCCGGTGGCAAGCGCGACCCAGCGCGTGTTCTCAAGGTTGGCAAGCTCGGTCGCCACCTGGTCCATCTTGTCGGGATCGACTTGGACCCCTATCAACGCCTCGGACTCGAAGCCGAGGGCCTTGGGATCGGGGAACGCTACCACCCTGATTATTTTTTCGCCTATCAGTCGTTTCAGTCGCCTGCGGACCGTTCCCTCACTCACACCCACCGTGCGTGCGATGGTCGCGTTGGCGGCTCTGCCGTCCACTTCCAGGATGCGAATGATCTGTCGATCTAGATCGTCCATGCGCGAGCGGTTCCCCGTTTCATACGTTGTAAGCTGGTATGCGGCGAATCCCGAAGTCTTGCGTTCCGGTCAGGGGAAGGCGGACGGGGACCGTATCCCAAATTGCGATACCGGGCAGTTAACGTGACGATTCTGACGGAACCGTTCGTTAATCAAGCCACGAATGACATGTTACGCCACGTTTGTGTGCGTTGGAACTCTTCGGTATACGATATGGGCCACCAATCGGCGGCGCCGAGACGGTTTACGTTTTTCGCGCCAAAAAGCGCGAATATTCGCCGAACCGGTTAAAATAGTCGTGACCGACCGAACTTAGGCCATCCGGAGATACGGAGAACCACATGGTGATCGAGAATTCGAGCCTGCTCACGGTTTCTGAATCAGCCTCCTTGAAATTCAAAGAAGTGCTCGCTGAGCAGGAATCTGAAGAAGGGCTTATCCGGATCTCCCTTACTCCCGGCGAGACGGGCGGGGTGGAATACATCCTCGGCCTTGAAGAGTCGCCGGACGAAAACGACACGCTGATCGAGGCCTTCGGCGTCAAGATCGTCGTGGACAGCGAAAGCTCGCCGCTTCTCCAGGGCTCGAATATTGATTACGTCGAGGGTCTGCAACGCAGCGGCTTTGTCATCTCCAACCCTAACTTCCCCAGCGGCGGCGGTTGTGGTGGTGGCGGTTGCGCCTGTGGCGGTGGTGCGCAGCAGGAACCCCAGGCTGAGGCCGGCGGCTGTGCGTGCGGTGGCGGCGGATGTGGTTGTGGCGCCGGCGGTGGTCACGGCCACTAGGTCAGCGACCCGGATCTGATTCTCAAAGGGCGGTCCTTCCCCGGAAGGACCGCCCTTTCTAGCGCCCGGCACCATCGCGTAGCCGCCGCCGATCCTTCCGCAGACGGAAGGGGATGTTCAACGCGCGGCCGATGGGGCGCAGGGCGCCCATCGGAAAACAAACCCCGTTGCGCCGGGCTCCAGGAACGCAAAAGGCCCCCGTATCTGCGGGGACCTTTTGTTAATCGCGAGTGGAGCGGAAGACGAGATTCGAACTCGCGACCCTCACCTTGGCAAGGTGATGCTCTACCACTGAGCCACTTCCGCTCGTATATAAGTGGTAACGGGACATATCAAATGTATCTCGCGCCAGGCGAGAGGGTCAAGGCGGGCGTACTCCCGTACGATGTGGCCTATGTCTGTTTCCGGTCAGGTTCGCCTTGGCCTCATCGGGTTTGGCTCCTGGGCGAAAAACGCTTACCTGCCCGCGCTCGAACTCATACCCGACGCCCGGGTCACGGCTGTGGCCGGCCGCAGCGACGCCACCCGGTCGGCGGCCCGTGAGGCCCTGGGGCCCGGGGCCCTGGTAACGGCCGATTTCCGGGACCTGTTTGACCCCGGCCTCGTCGACGCCGTCATGATCGCCGTCACCGAAGACCAGCACGCCGCCGTTATCGGGGCTGCCCTCAATTCCGAAGGATCCGGCGGCTCCGGAAAATCTGGCCTGCCCCTGTTTTATGAGCCGCCCCTGGCCGATCGACGCAGCCAGGTTCGAGGCGAGGTCGAACGGCTCGCCTCAGCAAGCCAGATCACGCACGCCGACCTCGAGCTCTCGTACCTGCCGGTCCTGGACCGCGCCGCGTCGCTGATCGCGGAAGGGGTGATCGGCGTGCCACATACGGCCTCGGTAAACATGACGTCCGGCTGGGGGCCCGTGCCCGGATCTGACATCAGCCTCGCTCTTCAGCTCATCCCCTGGTACGTTCACCCGCTTAACCGCGTGCTGGACCGGCAGCCCCGGCGCGTGCTTGTCCAGGATGGGGCGGGTACACCCGGCCGGATGCAGTCCCGATCGCTCGTGCATCTCGATTACGACGGCATCTGGGGGACATTCGACGCCAACATCGAGTCGGTCGGCGAGCTCGGCGCGCGGATAGCGGTCCATGGTCCTGACGGCGATCTCGAAGCCGACCTGTTCCGTGGCGAGTTACGCGTCCGCTCCCGGCAGGAGCCGGAGTGGCGGTCCGAGGCACATCCGGCCCGCCAGCCGCACGCCGGGTGGCCCGGCATGCACGAGTCGGTTCAGGCCTTCGTCGACGCAGTTCGCACCGGAAACGAGACGCGAACGGGATCAACGACGATGGTCGGATTGCACCTGGCCGGCCTCGCCGCGGAGGAGTCGATCGACTCCGGGACATGGGCGGATGTAGAACCGGCGCCTGGCTCCGCTGCGACATCGTAAGAGCGTATGCCCGTACGCCCCCTCCGGCCCGTCGCCCCACTCACACCGTCATTCCCCGGCCCCTGAACCGAGATTGGCCGATCCGCCTCCTTGACTCCACTGCGTCTGTCTGGCTGTATGCGCCGCACAGGCGACAGACATCCAGGAATCCACAAAACATTCCCCAGAACATTTCGAGGAGGAGCGGCCAGTGATCTACGACATGCGCACCTACGACATCGCCGTCGGACAGGTAGGCAAATACATGGAGGCGGTCGAGAAGGTCGGCCTCAAGGTACGCGAGGACCACGGCATAAAACTCGCCGGTTGGTACTACACCGACATCGGGACCCTGAACCGCGCGGTCCACATCTGGGCCTACGAGGACTACGCGCACTACGAGAAGGCGCGCGCCGCGTTCCGGAGCGACCCCAGATGGATCAACGAGTACCAGCCCATGACAAAGGGCCTGATCGTCAAGCAGTCGACCCAGATGATGAACGCGGCGCCGTTCTCCCCGCAGCCGTAATTAGACGCGTTTACCGAAAACGGTCTTGATAAAGGCGTATCGATATACGCCAGGGCTCCGGCACGTAAACATCGCGGTCGATCGCGCACCGTCCGTGGCCGGCCCCCAATGGGAACACGCAATTGAAGTACGACACCATCGTCATCGGCGCAGGCTCGGCCGGCGCCGCCATTGCTACCCGGCTCTCCGAGGACCCGGACCACTCGGTCCTGTTGCTGGAAGCCGGGCCGGACTACCCGGACATCGACTCCCTGCCGGACGAGGTCAAGTACGGCTACGCCACCGGTACCGAGATCACGACGAGCGAGCACAACTGGCAGTTCACGGCCCGCGCCACCGACCAGGCTGAGATGCAGGTGCCTCGTGGCAAGGTGACGGGTGGTTCCAGCGCCATCAACGGCCAGATTTTCCTGCGCGGCATGCCCGAGGACTACGACGACTGGGCGTCATGGGGCAACGACGAGTGGAACTTCCAGAAACTCCTGCCGTACTTCCGGAAGATCGAGACCGACACGACGTACCAGGACGACCCCGGGGACTTCCACGGGTCGGACGGCCCGATCATCTGCCACCGCTTTCCGCGCGACACATGGCTTCCGCCGAGCGTCGCGTTTGAACGGGCCTGTCTTGACGCCGGCTTTCCGGCCTGCGAGGACGCCAACAGCCCGGGGAGCACCGGCGTCGGTCCCCTGCCTCTCAACAACCCCAACGGCATCCGCTGGTCCACGGCCATCGGCTACCTGGGGATGTCCCGTCACCGGCTCAACCTGACCATCCGACCGAACGTGTTGGTCCGCCGGGTGCTGTTCGACACGTCCGGCCCCAGGCCGCGCGCGACCGGGGTCGAGGTCGAGTCGGGCGGCGAGACCTACACGATGGAAGCCGAAGAGATCGTCCTCGGCGCGGGCGCGATCGGCTCGCCCCAGATCTTGATGCTGTCAGGTATCGGCCCGTCGGACCACCTGCGCGAGCACGGCATCGAGTCGATCCTCGATCTGCCCGGCGTCGGCCAGAACCTGCGGGACCACCCCATGCTCTTCGTCTGCTGGGCTACGAAGCCCGAGGTCGATCTCGTTGCCTTGCGGCCCCGCATCCAACTGACGCTCCGCTACACCGCTCAGGGTTCGCCGCTCACCAACGACATGATCGTCTACATGATGAATGCGGCAAGCGAGCGGTCCGACCGGGGGGGTAGGCGACTGGACGTGGACCGGATCCAGATGAACCTGTGCATCAACCTGGCGAAGGGGTCAGGTGAGCTACGACTGGCCTCGGCCGACCCGGGCGAACCCGTGCTCCTTGACTACAACTATCTGACGGAAGCCGAGGATCGGCGTCGTTTCAGGGACGGGATCCGCATGTGCGTGGAACTGAGCCAGAATCCGGAGATGCAGAAGTTGATCGACCACCGCATCACGCCGATGGACTCCGACCTGGAGTCGGACGAGGCGCTGGACGACTGGATGATGCGCGAGGTGATGACCGGCCACCACATTTCCTGCACCGCGAAGATGGGGCCGGAGTCCGACCCGATGGCGGTCGTGGACCAGTTTGGGAAGGTGCATGGAGCGGACGGTCTGCGCGTGGCCGACGCCTCGATCATGCCGGACTGCGTGCGAGCCAACATCAACGCGACCGTGATCGCGCTCGGCGAGCGCGTCGCTGACTTCATCCGCGAGGGGCGCTGATAACCCGCCCATCGTGCGGCGGCTTAACCGCTCCCCAACCCCCCCTCACGTTCTGTCATTCTGAGCCCCGTCAACTGGGGCGAAGAATCTCCCGGATTTCCGTCCGCCACCAGAGGAAGCCCCCGAGAGGAAGTCGCGTGTCCCCTCTCCCGGTGGGATAGGACGGGCCAGGGTGAGGAAGATAAGACCTCGCTGCAACACGCCAGCGTCAAGGCCGTTCACCCGTAGTTCGGGGTTAACGCCTTGTTCTCGGCAGCGCTCAACCGATGCATCGACCAGTACGCATTCACCCGAGCTCGTCTGGCCGGGTAAGGGAGATATGTCGCCGGGTCGGGCACGACGAACTTGCCCACCAGCAACTCCGCCATCAACCCGCGATTCGCCGGGTCCGTATGCGCGTTCAAGAAAGCGTCACGCAGGTCCGCGGACGGCTCGCCGGAGCACACCAGCATCGGGATCGGCGTCTTCTCCGTGGTGGCGACGACGCGCACACGCTCGGTCAGCTCCGGCGAATGACGCGCCAGCAGATCGAAGCCGTAGCTGTCGATCGACGCGAGATCGGCCCGGCCCTCCGCCACCGCCTTCACGTTCTCTGGCACTGTGATGGTCGGGCCGACGAGTTCTGAGTAGAGCGGTTCCCGCCCTCCAAGCTCCATGAGCGTATCGAGGGCCGCATAGTAGCCGGACTGCGATTCATTTGTAGTGAGCGCCAGGCGGCCGCCAAACGTGTCGGGCACCGACCTGTGCTTTGAGTCCGCCGGCACCACCAGGTAACTCCAGTAAACCGGCTCACCGCCGTAAGCTTCCGGCGACGGCGACGGTGCGACTACGATCCCCTCGTCCCGATCGCTCAGGCTGTACGGCAAACCGCACATGAACACGGCCGCTTTATCCGGGCGCGCCCACAGCGGTCCGAGTGGCTGTGGCGGCGGATAGTCCAGCACATCGTGGTCTGCGCCGCTTGCCCGCACCACGTTTTCCAGCAACTCGCGCCACAGGTCGCCGACGGCCGGGGTCACCGAGTACATCCTTG
>JACZRO010000058.1 GCA_022574675.1 Chloroflexota bacterium | reverse complement strand
GGTGAGCCGGCGGTTACTTTGGCCAGATTGGTTGGCCCGGATGGCAGTATTGTTGCCACCGACCAGTCTGCCGGCATGCTTGCCGTGGCGGGCGAACGCATCAAAAAAGAGGGCTTGAGCAACATCGAACTGGTGGAGGTTGATACCGAGGTCTTGAACCTGCCTGAAAATGAATTTGACGGCGCTGTGTGCCGTTGGGGGCTGATGTTCTTGCCCGACCTTCAGGCCGGGTTGCAGGCGATACGGCGAAGTCTGAAACCCGGGGCAAAGTTTGCTGCGGCCGTATGGGGTAGGCCCGATCAGGTTCCGTTTATGAGTCTTCCAATGGCGGTCGCGCAACAAGTGTTGGATCCAAAGCCGGCCCCGCCGCCGGCTGATGCGCCAAATCTGTTTTCGCTGGGCGGTGACGGAACGCTTCAGTCTGCATTACAAACGGCCGGGTTCAAGAATGTCGAAGAAAGCACTCTAGAAGTCCTGTTCGACCTGGAATCGCCTCAAGAGTACTGCGAATTTCTTGGCGATTTAACGCCACCTATCCGCGCCATGCTCGCCGGTAGATCATCGGATCAGGTTGAACTTTTCTGGAGTACGGTCGCCAGCAGGGCAGGAACATTTGTGAATGATGACGGAAGTTTCGGCGTTCTGAACACAGCTCCCCTGTCTGTCGGGACAAAGTAGTGCGAATACAGAAAGAGCCCGGATGAAGATCACCGACCTGAAATGCGCCATCATCGGCCAGAACCCGGTCATCCGGATCAAGACGGATCAAGGGGTCGAGGGGATCGGCCAGGCGGAGAACGCGAAACAGGACCTGAAGTGGCACTTCCTGTACTACAGGGACCTGATCCTGGGCATGGACCCGACCGACGTGGAGCGGGTGATGCTGAAGATCCGGCGTTTCGGGAGCTTCAAACCGTGGGGAAGCGCTGTCAGCGCGATCGAGATGGCGCTGTGGGACATCGCCGGCAAGGCAGCCGGGGTACCGGTGTACAAGCTCCTCGGCGGCAAGGTGCGCGATCGCGTCCAGACATACAACGGCAGTGTGCGCCGGTCGATGCCCGGTTCCGACCCCGAGGATTACGCCGAAGCGATGCGCTGGATGAAGTCACGTCCCGAAAAATTTTCGATCATCAAGCAGGGGATCGCCTTTCACGGCTCGATGGTCCGGGAGACGCCGGACTACTTTTATGGCGAACTCGACAACTCAGGCCGTCACCCGAACCGGGGGCTCATAACCGAGCGAGGGATGAAGCACACGATCGCCTGCATCGAGGCGATGAAGGATGTCCTCGGCGACGAGGTGGGCCTGGCGCTTGACTGCGGTCCGGGATTCACGGTCACCGACGCGCTGAAGCTTGCGAGGGCCGTCGAACACCTCAACGTTATGTGGCTGGAGGACATGATCACCGGCGACTACACGCCGTACGTCCTGTCGGACCTGTACCGCGAGGTCACGCCGTACACGACGACGCCGATCCACACCGGCGAGCAGATTTACCTCCGCCAGAATTTCATGGGCCTGATAGAGAAACGGGCGGTGAACATCATCGGGCCGGACCTGGCGGACGTGGGGGGAATGGCGGAGCTCAAGTGGATCGCGGAGTACGCCGACTTGCACGGGATCATGATCGCTCCGCACGGTACAGGTGACGGTTTGATCGGCCTGGCGGCGCAGGTACAGGTCGCCGCGACGCTGCCCAAAAACTACATCGCCTTCGAGTACCCGACGGGCGACCCGGAGTGGTGGTACGACATCGTTGAAGGGTTGCCGGACCCGATCGTGAAAGACAGTTTCATCGAGGTCTGGGACACGCCGGGCCTCGGGGTTACGCTGAACGCAGAGGCCGCCGCCGGGCACCTGCGGCCGGAGGATTCGGACTTCTTCGAGTAGTCGCAAGACCTGCACGGAGGGCCGGACCTGCCGCGGCGACGCGTGTCACAGCGATCGAGCGGCGCGACACGCGACACCGGACATCACGCTTGATCCGGCTGAGCCCGGGCGATGTTGCGGCTGCGTATAACTTCATAATGGAGTGCGGTCGGTCGATCGCACTCACATAGACGGAGGACGGGCCGCGAGCGGTCCGGCCGGACAGAGAAGAGAGAACTTGGCAAACCTGCTGATCATCCTCGGCGCGGCAGCTGCGCTCGGCGGGCTGACGTGGCTGGCGTATGTTGGTTCGGTGATGAAAGGACCGAAGGGAAACGCGCTGGTTGGCGGCTTTAGCGCGCTGGTCGTCGGCGTTGGGATCGTCGTCCTCGGGACGTCTATCGCGGACGAGACGGAGCAGCAATTCGTCGCCGATGGCTCGACATTCGTCACACCGGCGCCGCAGACCGAACCCACGCCGACGGTCGAGGTCGATCCGGACGAAATGTATCGCGAACTGGCCAGCGACCTTGCATCGCGCGCCGGTAGTGACCTGTCGCGCGTGATCCAGCTCCTCAGGTCTTCAAACCCGGACAGCCCGATCTGGGCAAACGACGTTCGGCAGACTTCGGCGCAGTTCGCCCGGTATTCGGTACGGGCCGGCGAACTGGTCGTACCACCCGGCCGCACAGATGCTCACGAGCAGTTGATCGGCGTGCTTGCGGACCTTACGACGGCTGGACGCCTGGTAATCGAGAGCCTGGATGCGATCGGGCTACAGAACATATTCGCGGCGCAGGAAGCGCTGAGTGAGGCCATCGCCACGTTTACGCTGTCCTCGGATGTACTGGCCGATTTCATCGATCGTATGACCGGCTAGGCTCTCAGAACGGGGACACACTGGCCGGCAGGGTGCGTGGCAGCCCCAATCGGGCGTCGGGAGATTCGCTGTAGCCCCCGAGGCTTTCCCGGGCAACACTTCAGAAAGCGGCTGCGACCGGTGGGGCATCCCGTTGAGGCGCGCCGTGCTGTGGAGGGCCGATCGGCCGTGCTATTTGCGGGCGAGTTCGAAGGACATGTGGACAGCCGTGGGCGTATCGCTGTTCCGGCGGCGTTGGTCGAAGCGCTTTCCGGCGGCGCCGTCGTCGCACGGGGCTTCGAGCGCTGCGTCTCGGTCTATTCCGCAGAGAGCTGGCAGCGGCTTGCCGATGAGATCGGGAAGCTGCCCATGACGGACGCGAAAACGCGACGACTGGCCCGGTTCATGTACGCCTCCGCCGATGAGCAACAGATCGACCGGCAGGGCAGGCTTGAACTGCCCGGACCGGCGTTGCAGTACGCGGGTATCGATCGGGAAGTCGTCGTAGTGGGCGCAGGTGATTCGATCGAGATCTGGGACCGCGAAGCCTGGGCCGTGGAACTTGCCGCCCTGGAGAACGGAATCGCAGACCCGGGCGATCAGGCGGACTCGGGCGGAGACGAGCGGGCCGCGGCCTGAAATAAGGGCGCCCGCCCCAAAAACACCCAGTGCATCACTCAGGCCGACTGCGCGATCGGCACGGCTTGCGCGCCCCGGCCGTACGCCATCGGTTCTCCGAGCCTCAATACCATGCGGAGTTCCGCCAGCGAGAACGGTTTCGGCAGCACGGAGTCCACGCCCAGGTCCCGCAGCGTTTGCATCGTGGCGCGGTCGGTAAGCGCGCTCATCGCGATAACTCGGCCCGGCCTGTACGCCATCGCGTCACCCGTTTGAAGGCGTTCCAGCACGCCAAAACCGTTCAGGCCGGGCATGAGGAGGTCCAGGAGCAGGACGTCCGCGCCGCTCTCACGAAGACAGGCCAGGCCGGTCTCGCCGTCGGGCACGGCCCGCACGGTACAGCCGAAAAGCTCCACCAGGCCTTCCTGAATCACGTCCCGGAGGGAGCTCTCGTCATCGATCAGTATCACGTTTAGAGGAGACATGGCTTCCTTTTTCAGTTGGTGGCGGCCACTAGATGCGGATCGATCAGGTCCGTTGCGGGTTCGTTGAAAGTTTTGACGGGTGTTTCCTCCAAATGAAGCGGGGCGCCGGGGAGGGTGAACGAAAACGTGCTGCCGACCCCCAGAGAGCTCTCGACGCTGATCTTCCCGCCCATCAACTCCACCAGAGAGTGGGCCATATGCAGCCCCAGCCCGGTGCCGCCTGCGAGGCCGCGCGATCGCGCCGAGGCCCGCTGGTAGGGCGAGAACAGGGACGCCTGGTCGGCCCGGTCGATGCCGACGCCCTGGTCGCGTACCCGCACCGTGACCTCCTTCTCACCCGTAAGGGACGCGATCAGTTGGACCCGTCCCCCGTCGGGCGAGTACTTCACCGCGTTGTCGATCAGGCTCGACAGCACCTCCGAGAGCTTTGACCTGTCTGCCCATACCCGTTCTGCCTCGTCCGAGATTTCGACGCTGAAACTGTGCCGGTCGGTTCTTGCGGACGCCGTGGCGACCGCTTCGGCGAAGAGCTTTCGCAGACCGACCGATCGCGTTTCCAGGGTGATCCGTCCTGACTCGATCTGAGAGAGATTCAAGAGCGAGTTGATCGTCTGGCGCATTCGTAGCGCCTCGTCATACACAAGCCGGATCTTTCGCTCCCGGCTCGCAGGGTCCGACGGGCCGTTCAACAGCAACTCGGATGAGGTAAGGATCGAGGCGAGAGGGGTCCGAAGCTGGTGTGAAGCGTGGCCCACGAAATCGCTCTTCATACGCTGGACGCGGCTCTCTTCAGTCACGTCATGCGCGACCAGCGTTCTTCCGACGATTTCGCCATCAGACTGACGCACCGGGTAGGCGATCACCTGGATCGCGCGTTCGTCCGGTCCACCCACATGCAGCGGCTCGGCGGCTACTCCGGAGCCCGCCATCATCCGGTACATCCCGTCGGCGTCCCGTTTGCCAAGCCCGGCGCCTCGGGCCAGCGTCGACGCGAGGCGAGCCGCCGGTTCGCCGATCAACCGCTCAGCGGCCACGCCGAACAAGTCGCCCAGTCTGCGGTTGGCGTAAGCTGCGGCGCCGGAAGAATCGAGCACCACGATGCCGTCACGAGCGCCATCCAGGACCGAATGCAGCGTCTGGCGTTCGCGTGTGACCTGCGACCAGGCCGCCCGCTCCCGGCGACGGGCGATCTCGACGACCAGTACGGTACCGGCCATCGTCGCGAGAAGGGCGCCGGAGACGATCCAGACACGCTGCCAGAGCGGTCCAAATAACTCCGCCTGGGCGAACGCGACCGTCGTCACCCATGGGGTTTTCTCGGGGAATTCGTAGAAGATGATGCGGTCAACATTGTCCAGCCCTGGCCCGAACCACGCTCCCGTTTCCCGGGATTCCGCCCGGGCTTCTACCTGAGCCCAGACCGCACTCCCGGACACATCACGCCCGATCGCTCCTCCCGGGTGGGGCGGTTCGTATCCGGTTCCGGCGAGGACCTTACCGGAGCTGTCGAATATTCCTGATTTGGCGCTCGAGGGAAAACCGATGCTCATGTCCAGCGCGCCGGAAACGGTGCCCAGCGTTGAGCGCGTGACGACATAGGCGGCGGGACCCGAGCCTGCCGGCATAGGGTATGAAAACAGGACGTACGGCTCATCCTCGCCGCCGGGCACGAACACGTCCGAGACGGCGAATCCTCCCGCGTCGGAGGCGATCCCCAGGAACTCTCTGTAGTCGTCGCGGGTACCGGTAACAAACGGGTGAGATGCGGCCAGGACCTTGCCGGAGACGTCGACGATAGCCGCCTCCGAGAACTGAGTGCTCCGCGACAGGAATCCCAGGAGTAGTTGATCGGCAGGCGCCACAACGCCCGGAGTCAGGGAGGCGCCATGAACGAGGCCGGGGTTCACGTTTGCGACCAGAGTGGCCAGGGCGCCGGTGGCCGCATCGGCGGTGTTGACGAAGTCCTCAAGCTGGGCGTTGATCTGGGCCGACTTCAATCCGAGATGCGTGATCGTGGCGGACCGGCGCGCTTCATAGTCCTGCCAGATGAGGAATACGGCCACCATCGCGATCGGTATCAAGACAGCGAACGCCGCCATACGCCACAGCGCTATGTTGAGGATTCCGGTCATGGTCCACCCCCGTCGGATGACGTCTGAGACGCCTGAGGCCCAGCCGGCCCTGGAGGCCGTTGCGCCCGGGAGCAACGGCCATCCACGCCGATGCGTCCCGGGTCCGCACCTTACATAAACTTTGCAAGGGATTCAGGGGTGCGATCGGTACCGGTTGGGCGGAAGGAAGGTGAAGGGATGGTGGAGACGCGTTGATTAACGTATGTGAATACGCGGACGCGGCCCGGCCGGCAGTTACCGGGGATAACGCCAATGTTTCCCGCGTACCTGAGGGAACCACGGGGCGACACTGCGGGAATCCCCGTTCGACCCCGCGGGGATCAAGTGAAAGGCCGCGGGAACAGGCAACGGAATGGCATCGATCGCGGGGGAGCCGGGCCTTCATATAATGGCGCGCCGAACGCAACGAGGCGGCGTGGCCGCGGCCGTCTCGGCTTCCATTTCGTTCAGGGAATTGTCGTAACAGCATGACCCGAAGTCGCGCCCGAGTATCCAGGGATTCAGCGCGGGGTGCCGCGCGCGCGAGCGGTGGCTCCCGTACGCTCCCGGACCTGGTGATCGAAGCCGCCTGGCTGGCCGGCGTCGCACTGGTACCGCTGCTGTTCAACCCGCGCGGGTGGCTCACCTTCTACAACGACCCGAAATACGTCGCGCTCCATCTGGCGGGGCTGGTCATCGTCATCGCGTGGGCGTGGGACTGGGCGCTTTCTTCGCGCCCGGCGCCCGTGCCGGGACCGTCGCGCCTACTCGGGTGGGCAGGGCGGCGTCCTGAGCGGTGGGCGGTGCTGTTCGCCGGACTGTTCACCCTGGTTGCGATCATTTCGACCGCACTTTCCCCTGTCCGTTCGGTCAGTCTGTGGGGTAGGGACTTCACCGATCTCGGGTACGAGTTGTACTCGGTGCTGGCGCTCCTTGCGGTGTTCTTTGCCATCGCTGTTCGCATGCGCACAGCGGCACAGGCGCGGCGGCTGATGCTGACGTTTGCTGTCACCGGAACGGTCGTCGCCCTGTTCGGGATCGCTCAGCGTTTCGGCTGGGACCCGATCGGCCCGGGCGAGGGCGCCGGCCGCGTGTTCGCGTCTTTCGGCAACCCGATCCTTTTCGGTTCGTTCCTGTTGATGTCGGCGGTGATCACTACCGCCATCACACTGGGCGAGCATCGCGACGGCAGGTATGGCTGGCTCGTGGGCGGCGCTGTGGCGCTCGGGTTGCAACTGGCTGCGCTCTGGTTTACGGGCAGCCGGGGGCCGTGGATCGGGTACGCCGCCGGCGGAGTCGCTTTCGCCGCCATCGGTTACGTATGGCTCGACCGGCGCCTGGTCCTGAAGGGCATGGCGGTGGTCGGCGCTGCTATCGCACTGGTGTTTGTGATCGCTTTTATCCCCGGCGCGGAAGGGGGAAGCGAGAGAAATCTCGGCGACCTCGGGACGATATTCGATGAATCGGCTGGGGGCTCCGTGGGCGGGAGAGGCCCGATATGGGGGGCGGTGCTGGAGCTCTCCACGAGCCGGGCATGGGAGCCTGAAGAGTCGGCCGCGGTGGGACTGGTGCGGCCGTTCATCGGCTACGGGCCGGAGATGTTTTTTTACGCCTATCCGCTGGGCCTGGACGTGGACCAGTCCGGCACGGTAGCCCAGCATGCCCACAATTATCCGCTCCAGCTTCTCATGGAACTGGGGCTGATCGGGCTGGTGTCGTTCGCCGCGATGTCACTGCTCGCGATTTACGCGGGAGGCCAGGCGCTCAACCGGGCGAAACGGGCCGGCGAACACCACCGGTGGACCTCTATAGCGATCGCGGGCCTGCTGGCGGCGCTGCTAGGACGCGGGCTGGAGCAGATGGCCGGTGTGGCGCGCGTGGGAGACCTGCTTCCATTCTGGGCGCTCATGGGATTGCTCATCGCGGTCGTCCAGATCACGCGCCGTGAGACCGCGAACGAACCGGGGGCTCCCGACGCAGCGCCCCGGGGACGGCAGCGACGGGAACCGCGACGGGCCGGGAGGCCTGGGACGCGATATCTGGCGCTGGGCGTCGCTGTGGCGGTCACCGTGGCCGCCGCCGGGCTCTTGTACTACCGGGACGTCCAGACACTGCGAGCGAGCGCGATTGCGCGAGACGCGATCGAGCTCCGGGAGATGGGCCGCCCCGATGAGGCGCTGGCGAAGTTCGAACGCGCTGTAGACCTGGCTCCGGATGTCGAGATGTACCACCTGCAGATCAATGACCTGTTCAGGGTGGCGGCCGGCGTTGAGGAATCTGACGGGAACAACGAACTCGCGATCGTCGGCTGGGAAGGCGCGCTTTCTGCGGCTCAGCGCTATGCGGACAGGAACCCGAAGGCGTTCGATACGCAGAAACGGCTGGGACAGGCTGAATCCAGGCTCGCGGCCCTGGGACGCGACGGCCTGGCCGCAGTAGCGCGAGACCGGTACATCGCCATAGCGGCGGCCCTGCCATCGCTCATGTCCGCCCAGACGGAGTCGGCGAGGGGGCTTCTGGCCGTCGGTGAAGACGCCCTGGGACTGGAATACGCAGACCGCGCTCTTGTGATGGAAACACCGTATTCCCCAAATGCCGAGGCGTGGTGGCTCCGGGGCGCCGCACTGGAGAACCTCGGGGAAAGGCAGGCAGCGGCGGAATCGTACAGGACGGCGATCCAACGAAGCCCGGACTCGCAGGAGGCGTCGGACTCGCACCGGGGCCTGGCGCGCTTTTACGACTCCCTCGGCGATACGGTCGCCGCCGAACGGGAGCGAGCCCTCGCGGAGGCCGGCGAGTAGCCGTTACGCGGCAGGCCACCTGTGCCGGTCTATCTGCCGGAACAGCCTTCCGACCGTGTGTATCGACGGCCGGAGGCGATGCCGGAATGTGCCGCAGTCGAGCCTGATCGGAAGCTTTCTGTGTACGGATAGCGGAGAGACCGGTCGGCGGTTGATGGGAAAATGAGATTGCCCCGGTCGCCTTGTTTCCGTTACCCGGGCGCCAGCCCTCCGAGTGGCGGATTGGATAACGATCCTCAGTCAGAACAACCCAAACCGGGATTAGAATTGAACACGTATTTACTTATAACGGCGCGATCCCCGCGACCGCGGGCCGGGTTGTCCCGGCGCCAGGCGCTCGCGAACCTGAACAACGCCGGGGTCCGGCTCATAATTAAAATTCTGGGCGACAGTCACGCCACCCGGGGCTGAGGAACACGACGAATGATAGCTTCCTGGGATATGTTCGTGATCACGACGGTCGGACGATCGATCATCGGATTGTCCGCAGCGTTCATGCTCGGGTTCATCGGGTTCCTGTTCTGGTCCGTGTCGTTCCCGCCGCTCTCAGGCCTGGACGTTCAGACATTCACGGTTGTGAATACGATGGCAATCGTAGTGACCTTTGCGACCGGCGCCGCCTGGTTCAAAATCCGGGCTGAATGGAGGACCCGGTTCATTGCGGTGGGTTTGATCGCTACTGGCGCGTTTGTCGGCGGCTGGTTCGGCTACGACTACGGGTTCGACAAGGGCATCGAGGAGCTCAAGGCGCTCTATTTCGGGAGCATACCCGGCGGTGAAATCCGCATTCCCACGCAGGACGGCGTCCGCTGGTCGCTGTTCGTTGGAGTGGTGTCAGCGAACGCGATGGGCTTCGCGTACCACGTGTGGCGAGTCCTGCGCTACAACGACGCCGAGGACTTCTAGACCGCCCGTGCCAGACGGGCCGTAATCCCGGGCGCGGTGAGCCGCCCGCGTACGCGGGCGGCGCCTCCACTGCGGGTGAACGCTGCGTCCCCTACGTGCGTGCCCGTGCGCCCGCGTGCGTGCATTTCTCCACGCGCAGACTGAACTCAACCCCGACGCCTGGCCCATCGTGCCGCCATACCGTTGTGTGAACGGTCTCCGGTGAACCTTTCCGGAACCTATGCCAAACGGAAGGCCGATCTCATCCGCTCGTTCGCCGCACGTCCGGCTCTGCTCTTCGTCGCGCTCATCGTATCGACGATCCTGTTCGTCGCGTCCGCGTCAGCGCCAGCGCGGGCGACGACGATGGCCACGGTTTCGATCACCGCGGACTACGTTGCTATGGGCGGGACCGTTTCGGTTACCGTCACGGACGCGGGTGGATCGACCGCGGCGATCATCACGGCGGAGGCGTCCGGCAAGACCGCGTATTTGCTGCCCGTCGGCTCCTCCGGCGATACGTTTGTATTCCAGACCATGAACCCGCTCGTGGTGGACCGGGACGGGGACGGGTCCGTGACGGCGTCAGACCTGACGATCTCGGTCACGGACGCGATCCCGATATCTGTCGTGCCGGTCAACGGCGTGTTCACCGTCCGCTTGACGGTGGACGTGACATCACCGATCTCGTTCACCGTCGCGTACAACGCCGATCAGATCGACACGCTGCCTATCAAGGTCACTTCGACCAGCGACCTGGTCGGGTTTGACCTGACGCTCCGGGAGACGGCGGCGGACTCCGGGGTATTCACCGGCACTTTCGAGACGGGCACCTCTACCGTTACCACCAACGCAACGGACCCGCTGGCCGCGGCCAGACCGGACATCAAGGCCGCCCACGGCAACGTGGTGACCGTCACCTACACCGACCCGGACCCGCTCTCGCTGGTGAGCGACACCATCCTGGTGGACGGCGCGGCGCCCACCATCACGCTGTTGTCTCCCGCTCACAACTCGTTCGAGCAGACCTTTTCCTCCTTCCTGGAGGCCCGGGTAACCGACGCCGATTCCGGCGTGGATTTGGGCTCGATACGGTTCCATTACGACGGCGACGGCAACAACACGTTCACCGAGCCGGGCACGGTCCTTCTGATTGACCCGACGGCGACCACGCCCGAGCCGACAGGCGTAGTCGTGCGTGTTCGGATTCCGAGTTCGTCGTCCGATGGCCTCCGCACGTGGTACGTCACGGCGTCCGACGCGGCAGGCACCGTCGGCCAGAGCGACGCGGTCGCCGCGACAAACGGAAATCAGGTCCATATTTTCACGTCGGACCAGAACCCGCCTCTCGTGAGCAGCGCTGTTGCGGGCGAGTGGTACGACACCGTCTCCAATACCGTGAAGACCGGGAGCCGCACCAGTGTTCACGTGACCTTCTCGGAGAAGATCTCGGTCCCGTCGATAATCGCCGCCGGATTCCGAATCAACGGGGCGCCGGCGCTTTCGGTGCAGACGTACACAACGCTTCCCAACGACGTGTTCCTCACCGTGGAGTCGTATCCGACGGTAAGCCCGGTGGTTCTGATGATCGATCCCGGGTCCGTCACAGACCTCGCCGGTCTCAAAACGAGCCTGGTCCCGGTCACGATCACGGACCAGATAGCGCCGCTGCTGACGATCAACTTCGACCATCCCGTCACGAACTCGCTGGTACGTATCAGCGTGGTTTCCGAAGAACCCCTCGTCGCCGCACCCTCGATCACGGTGAACGGCATTACCCGGGGCGTTCCCACGAAGACGACCGACCAGCGTTGGGAACTTCAATTCGACGTCGCATCGCTGACCGGCCTGGATGCGGGCCAGGGCGTGAAGACGGTCGGCGCGACCGGTTTCGACATCGCGAACAACCAGGGAACTGCGCCCGCCATCACGTTCCAGGTGGACAACTCGGTCGTCGGTCCGGCGCTCACACCGACAGGGGCGGCGCCGGTCTCGGAGTCGTTTCCGGACATTACGGCGACGTACGCCGCCGAGGCCGGCGAGTACGACGGCGACACTCACATCGGTATGAGCATCGTCCTGGCGACGCTGGATGGAGATCCCGTTGCCTCATTGATGTCGTCCGACGATGCCGGCGTCACGTGGACGCTGAAGGGCGCTGATGTGCGGCCGGACGGGTACGAGAAGGGGATCCACGTTTTCGAGATCCAGGCTGTGGACGCGGCCGGCAACAAGCACGAGATCGCCCGGACGGTGTTCGAGGTCGATGTCGACCCGCCGTTGCCACCCCCGGTGGTCGACCCGGCTCCGGCTCCTGCCGAAGAAACACCGGAAGACCCGCCGCCGGCCGTGATAGATGCGCCGGTCGAAGAGCCGGTCGAAGGGAGCGAACCTGACGCGGAACCGTCGGGCGGGGTCGATCTCGCCGCTACGAACGACCAGCCCACTGAGGACGAACCGAACACGGCCTCGGCGGTGGAGGAGGACCTTGCCGGCGGAACGGGGAGCTCCCTCGTGCCACAGGACGAGGCGCCTGAGCCGGACGCGCCCGCAGAGACGCCGGGAGATGTTGACGCAGGGTCCCCGGCGGAAACGGACTCGCCCGTCAGTGTCGCCGTTGAGGTTGATGAGGCTTCCGGCGTAGCGGATGACGCCGGCGCCGGCGAGCCCGGCATAGACCCGGTAATTGATCGAGAGGCCGAACAGGCGGCGCTAGACCTCGCCGGGGCCGAGGAGGCGGATCATGCCTCCAGCACGGCCGAGGACACGGGCGGCACGATCTTCGGATGCAATATCCCGCTTGGAGGCTCGGGCGCTATCGGCGCCGAGTACGCGTTGCTCGGTGTGGGCTTGCTCGGACTCGGATTCAGAAGGCCCGTGGGGGCTCTTCGCGATCTATTGTGGCCGGCGCGGCGCGGGTAACGGGCGCGGCGCGGCCGAAATCGCCCGGGCGAGGACGATTACCGGACCTGAAGTGTCACCTGCGCCAGTCCGGGAACCCCGCCGTCGTCCATCTCGTGAAAGGTGAGAAGCGTGCCCGCGGCTTCACCCGGAATCGCAACGAACCTCGATGATCGTCCGGATGCGAGGCCGGCCGCCGACGGAACAGTCCACCCGTTCAGTTCCTGACGGTTGCCAAACACCGTAACCCCCCCGTCCGCGACCCACGCCAGGTATCGCCCCCCGGCCATCGGTACAAGGGCCAGGGACACAAAACCGGGGATGGCGTTTGCGGCGACGACCTCCACGCGAACGCCGGCGGACGTGGCTTCCACGACGACGATGCGCGATTCGTCGCGGCCGGAGTTTGCTTCGTTCCAGGCCACGGTGGCCAGCCCCGGCATGTCCATCAATACCGCGACGTCCGTTAGCCCCTGACGCCCGCTTGCAACGACGTTGACGGGGCTCCATCTTCCCAGGCTGTTGAAACTGAGCATCACGGATCGACCGATATCCGGCGCGTCTGCGATGACCCCGACCACCGCCGTGCCGGCCGCCGCCGATACAGACAGCTCGGACATTGCCCCCGGCGCATGCATTACCGGCGTTGGCGCTGACCAGCGGCCGGAGACCCATTCCGACGCGTATACGACGATATCGTCGGCAGTCAGGAGGTTGCCGTCCATGTCACGCGCCCACGCGACAACGAAGCGGCCCTCGCCGTCGGAAGCGATGACGGGAGCGAAATCGGGCCGGTTATCGCTGGTTAGCGCCTGTGGCCCGGACCAGGTTCCCGTCGTCGCGTCCAGGCGGCTGTAGAAAAGCTCGGCGTCGGACGCCCGGTGGATGAACGCACGCGGG
This sequence comes from Chloroflexota bacterium, assembly GCA_022574675.1. GTDB lineage: Bacteria > Chloroflexota > Dehalococcoidia > Lucifugimonadales > Lucifugimonadaceae. The sequence continues at coordinate 2,247 of JACZRO010000058.1, read as the reverse complement.
TCGTCCCCGATGTCCGGGATCGCCGACCAGACGAGCATCGCCTCGCCGTCGGGGCCGAACGTAATCGCTGTGTCTACCGACATGCCCTCCGGTTGGACGCCGAGGGAGATCGGCGGCGACCAGTATCCGTCGGAAGGATCCGCCTGTAAGAGGGAGATTCCTGTGGATCCGGGCCAACTTGCGTCGGGATTTTGCGCCACGAATGAAACGAAGAGTGTGCCATTGCCGTCGCGGGACGCCGATATGGCCGGCCGTGACAGCCCGCCCGTGCCGAGGATTTCCGCGGCGTCGCCCGGACCGGGCGCAACAAAAGCGGTTGCCGGTCCGTCGGTCCACCCCGGCTCGCCGACGATCACCGCCGAGCGGGCGATGCTGTCCGTTCCAGCGTCGCGGTCAAAAAAGGTGAAGTTCCGTACATCACGGCTGGAGTTCCAGGCCGACCAGAGCTCCCTGGAGATGGCGGCTCCGCCCGACGCCACCGCCTCGGCCGGCCGGAGGGCGCCGCTTCCGGTGATCGCGGCGAGATCGACCACCGACCGTGAGTCCAGGCGGCCATCGACCCTGAGATGGCTCATCACCGATATTCCGAATTCGAACTCCGTTACCGAAACGATCTCGAAGCGGGTACCTGTAACGACGCTCCGTTCCCCGGTAATCGGCGGCGATATGCCCGGTGGCGGCGGGGGAGAGAGGTCCCACGACGCGTCCGCGTTCACTCTTACGGACACGCTTCCCTGGATGGTGACGGCCGTAAGCCGGTCGAGCGATGACCGCAACGGGTCAGGCAGGTGGCGCAGGTCGAGCGTCCCGCGACGCGTTTCGTCCAGGGCAGCGCTGAGTGACTCGCTCCAACGCCCCGCTCCGGACGGTTCTGGAGCGGCGGCGCTATCCAGGCTGAACAACCCTTCGGCCGTGATGACGTACTCGACGGCGTCCTCACCCGTCACAGCTGACTCGGCTGCTAGCGACCGGAAACTGAACAGCCCGGTCTCGCCGTCCAGGATCGCCGTCGAAAGCACGGCCCGCACCTGACCAAAAGCGGGCGCTGACCCGGACAGTTCACCCAACAGTCTTCCCGCCGCCGGTGGTCCGAAATTGGAGGAGACGACGATGTCCGGCAACTCGTACGCCAGGTATTCACCGTTGCGCTTGATCTGAAGCGATCCCGGCCTTGCCTCAAAGGTCAGACCGGAGCCCGCCGTGGCAGCGACCGCGTCGATAACAGGCGTATCGGACGGCGCAGTCAGGCCGGTCAAGAGAGAGAACGGGTAGCGTTGCCCGGAAGGCCAGAGCGGCCAGTCGAAACCCAGGGTGACGATCGAGCGCGAGGTGCGTGCCTCGACCCTCCAGCCCAGGACGCCACAGGGCAGATCGGCGACGTCGAGATTCCCTCCCCACGTTCCGGTTCCGGACGCGCTACCGGAGAGGAGGACGCCGCGCAGGTGTAGCGCCCCGCCACGGATCGGCGTTCCCGGACAGGCCTCGGCGACGTTGATGACGAGGTCCACAGACTCAACGGGGTCGTTGAAATCGGCCCGGAGCGGACGCACTCCGTTCCGATTGACGCGGACCTCCCAGAGCGCCCTGGTGGCGGGCGCGGACAGCCCGCGCAACACGTATCCCTTCAGAGGACGGCCGTCCGCGATCTGGTTGATCTCAAACGAGTCCGGGTGAATGAGGGGCGGAGGGATCTGCTCGATGGGCAGGGTGTACCGCGCGTCGACGACCCTGTCGCCGGTCGAGTCGGGCACGAGTACATCGGCGATATACGGATAGTGGCCCGGGGAGTTCACTATGACCGTCACCGTCCCGGGCGGGGCGCCGAAGGAGACCGAGCCGTCCGGGCCGGTCGCAAGGTCGGCTCCCAGCGGCGAAAGGGTGACCGCGGCGCGGCGATCCTGCCCGGCGACCGGTATTCCGAGGCCCGGGTCGAACCCGGGGACGGGCAGACCTTCTGCGGCAGCGCCCACGATGAGCGCGTTGAGGCGACTTGATGGCGCAAGGTAGAAGTCCTGGGTGGCATCGAAAATGCGAACCGACCCGGCGCCGCCGGTGTCCACTATCGTCTGGTACCCGGCGCTCGTCACGGTGATAGACCGGTCTCCGCCTTCCCATGACCACCCGGTCAGGTCCGCGCCTCCGTTGGTGGAGGGGACCTGGAACTCGATCTGATAACGGCCGGTCGGGCCGGTGGGCGCGGTGGCGGAGAACTCCCTGATGAAGCCGGAGCAGGTCTCGGCGCAGTAC
>JACZRO010000057.1 GCA_022574675.1 Chloroflexota bacterium | reverse complement strand
CCCGGGCCGAGGCGACCGACCTTATCGCAGCCGACCCGGGTCTCACGGAGCCCGGTCACGAGGCGCTGGCAAAGGAGCTGGAGCGCACCCTGCGCGGCCGCACCGCCGAATTTTCCTGAAGCGCACGGACCGGACCGCCGGGGCCGATCATTCAGCGACCGCCTGTATCATGCGCTCCGCCATGCCATTGTCAGATGAAATCTCCGCCGCGACGCCCGGGATGATCGCGCTGCGCCGTGATATCCACGCCAATCCCGAGATCGAGTTTCGGGAGCGTCGAACGGCGGCGATCATCGCCGAACGATTGACGGCTGCGGGGCTGACCGTGGAAGAGGGCGTCGGCCGCACGGGCGTCGTCGGCTCACTTCAGGGCGGCTTGGATGGGCCGACGCTCATGATCCGGGCCGATATCGACGCGCTGCCGATGGCGGAACAGACCGGTCTTCAATTTGCCTCGGCTGTTGATGCGATGCACGCCTGCGGCCACGACTCCCACATCGCGATCGCACTCACGGCCGCCGAGCTACTGGCGCGGCGCCGGTCCGATCTGCACGGCCGCGTAATTTTCGCTTTCCAACCGGCGGAGGAGAACAACGTCGGCGCGCAGGCCATGGCGGACGACGGATTTTTCGATCGCTACCCGGCTGACCGGGTTATCGCCCTCCACATCAGCGCCGGGGAGCCGACCGGCGCCGTCACCGCATCGTCGGGTCCGACGATGGCCGGCAAGGACACGTTCAGGCTGACGATAACGGGCAGTGGCGGGCACGGCGCCATGCCGCACCTCAGCGTTGACCCGGTCGTGATCGCCGCGCACGTGGTCACAGCGCTTCAGACCCTGGTCAGCCGCGAAACCCCTCCGAACGAGATGGCGGTGGTGACGATCGGCGAGATCCATGCCGGGACGGCGGGGAATATCATCCCCGCCACCGCCGTCATGAGCGGCGCGATCCGCTGGAACAGCAAGGAGACTCAGAAAACGCTGCTGGACGGGCTGATTCGCACAGCGAAGGGCGTGGCACGGGCCATGCGCGCCGACGCCGAGTACGAATGGCTGTCCGGCACGCCGCCGTGTGTCAACGATGAGGAAGTCACCGACTGGATGAAGGGCGTCGCGGCGGGCGTCGTGGGCGCTGACCGGGTGTCTGCCATGGAACCCAAGACCGCCTCGGACGACATGTCACTGTTTCTGAGCGCGATGCCCGGATGCTACTTCGGGCTCGGGGCCGCGATCGAAAGCAAGCCGGAGGCGCATGCCCATCACAGCCCCACGTTCGATATCGACGAAGCGGCGTTCCCGGTCGGCGTCGAACTGTTCATGAAGGCCGCCCTCGACTACCTGGGACCGTGAGCGGGGAGCCCGGACGGGGACCGTGAGCGGGGAGCCTGAGCCGCCCGCGCCGCCCGCCGCCTGCTACCGCCGCCGCTGAAGCGACGCTACATTCCGCAGTTGGCCGAACTCTTGACCGCATCGAACCATGCCCATCAGCCCCATCAGCCTTTGGGAGGAACAGTTGGCAGGCAGACTTGCAGGAAAGCTCGCCCTGATCACCGCCGCGGGACAGGGCATCGGCCGGGCCACGGCCCTGGCCTACGCCGGCGAGGGCGCTACGGTCTGGGCGACGGACATCAACGCCGAGACCCTGGGTACGCTGGACGAGATCCCTGGCATCACCACACGGGTCCTCGATGTGACCGACACGGACGCCATCCGGCGCGTGGTCGCCGAGACCGGCCCGCAGGACATCCTCTTCAACTGCGCCGGGTTTGTCGCCGCGGGGGCCATCCTGGAGTGTTCTGAGGAGGACTGGGACTTCTCGTTCAACCTGAACGTCCGGGCCATGTTCCACATGATGCAGGCGGTGCTCCCCGGCATGGTCGAGAAGGGTGGCGGCAGCATCATCAACATGTCGTCCGTGGCGTCCAGTCTGCAGGGCGTTCCCAACCGGTTCGTGTACAGCGCTACCAAGGCGGCGGTCCTCGGCATGACCAAATCGGTCGCGGCGGACTTCATCGGGCAGGCTATCCGCGTCAACGCCATCGCCCCGGCCACCGTCCAGACGCCGTCCCTTGACGACCGGATCAACGCCTCACCCGATCCGGTGCAGGCCCGGCGTGACTTCATCGCCCGCCAGCCGATGGGCCGCCTCGGCACGCCCGAGGAGATCGCATCGCTTGCCGTGTATCTCGGATCTGATGAGGCGGAGTACGTCACCGGGACGGTGCAGGTGATCGACGGCGGCATGACCCTGTGATCGCCCAACCGTGTGATAGAAGATCGGCCGGCCCACGCGTTACCGGCTTATCACCGGGTGGGATTACCATGCGGGACCGCACGGCAGCGACGTCTCTGGCCGGAACCGCGAAGCCGCAGCCGGCCACCGGCGAACCCGAGCGTGATAGAAGGACACGAATATCAGCCACCTTTTTGCTCCATACAAATTACGAGACGTCGAGTTCTCCAACCGGGTCTTCGTCTCGCCCATGTGCCAGTACTCGTGCGAGGACGGAGTGCCCAACGACTGGCACCTTGCCCACCTCGGCTCCCGGGCCGTGGGCGGCGCCGGGATGGTCATGACCGAGGCGGCGTCGGTGACGCCCGGGGGTCGTATCAGCCCGGCCGACGCCGGCATATGGAACGACGAACAGGTCGAGGCCTGGACGCCTATCACCGGTTTTATCGCCGATCACGGGTCCGTGCCGTGCATCCAACTGGCGCACGCCGGCCGCAAGGCGTCCCGCGACGCACCGTGGCGCGGCAGCGGGTACATCGGCCCGGAGGACGGAGGCTGGACGCCGGTCGGCGCCTCGCCCGTGCCGTTCAACGACGGCTACGCAACGCCGGACGAGTTAACCGAAGCGGATATAGACGTTCTTGTGGATGACTGGCGTTCGGCTGCGAGGCGCAGCCTGGATGCCGGATTCAAGGCGGCCGAGCTCCACTTTGCGCACGGTTACCTGACCCACAGCTTCCTCTCCCCGCTCGCGAACCACCGGGAGGACGCGTACGGTGGCAGCGCGGAGAACCGCGCCCGCTTTCCGCTCAGGGTCGTGGAGGCCGTCCGCGAGGTGTGGCCCGAGCGGCTCCCGCTTCTCGTCCGCATCTCGGCGACCGACTGGGTCGAGGGCAGTGGCTGGGACGTCCCCGACGCTGTCGAGTTCTCCCGCGCTTTGAAAGAGCGCGGCGTCGATCTCGTTGACTGTTCTTCGGGTGGCGTTTCGCCGCATCAGCAGATGACGCTCAGGCCCGGCTACCAGGTTCCATTCGCAAATGCGGTGCGATCAGGCGCCGGGATTCCGACCGGCGCGGTCGGCCTGATCACCGGGGCAGCGCAGGCGGAAGAGGTGATCGCCATCGGCAAGGCGGACGTCGTGTTCCTTGCGCGCGAGCTCCTTCGTGACCCTTACTGGCCGTTGCATGCCGCGATAGAACTCGGCGACGACGTGCCCTGGCAGCCACAGTACGAGCGCGCCAGACCGGCGCCATAACGCGAAATTCGGGTATCGAGAAAGGAATCCTTAATGGCGAGTAAACTCGTTCAGGGCGACAAACTCCCACGGGTCACGTTTGACCTCATCGATGGCGGGACCATCACTCTGCCCGATGAGATGCCCGGCCGGTATCTGGCGCTCCTTTTCTATCGCGGGAACTGGTGACCGTACTGTCGCCGGCAGTTGGCCAGTTACGAAGCGAAGAAGGACGAGCTTGACGCCCTGGGAGCGACGGTAATCGCGGCATCTGTGGAGGACCGGGAATCGACCATCAAAATGGCCGAAGAAACCGGCCTCACGATGCCGATCGCGTATGGCGTGACGGACAAGCAGGTGGCCGGGTTTGATCCCTGGTACGGGGACGACCACCACGGTCATTACCACCAGCCCATGGAGTTCCTCATTACCGGCGGGGGGAACGTTTTCGGCGCGATGTACGCCACCGGTCCGATCGGGCGGATGTTGGTCGATGAGGTGATCGTTTCCATCACCGGGCGCGAACGGCGCCGGCTTGAGACCGCAAATTGAGCCAGGTTGAAACGGCCTTGCGGTGACATTTCGGGCAACAAAAAAGGGGAGCGCAGCGCGCTCCCCTTTTTCATGGATCAGTTGCTTAGAGCGTAGAGTTTAGATCGGGTTTTTACGCGGGCGGCCCGGCCGTCGCCGCTCTTCCCTCAGTGCGAACAGCACACGATTGCCAGAGATCGCGGCCTGGAGCTTCTTCCCGGATGCCTTGCCGGCATACATTACGCGGGCCCGGACCTTCTGCGGCGTCTGCCCCGGCTCGACCACCACCGCCTTCGCAGTGCCTGGAACCAGCGAATCTATCGCCTCGATCAACTCTTGCGTCTCGGGCGAGCGAACTCGTCCGCGGCGCTGAGCCGTCTTGAGCGTGGTCAGATCAGCTTCTTCGATTCGCATTCTGTGCTCCATCTAAAAGAACAATTATGTTCGCCATGAAACCGCGACGTTATCGGGTAATTATCGCACTGCACAGATTCGAGTCAATTGCTGGAGATACCGATACTAACGACATCTTTCCCAGGCGATACCAACAGGTGGCGATATGCCCGCCGATGGGTATCTACAACAGGCTCACCGCGCTAGACGCGGCAACCCCGCGGATGTCAGGCCGACCGTCCAGACCAATAGGACACAAACGGAGATTGATTGGACGACGTCCATGTATTTCGAGAATTCAAAATCTAAATAGAACTGGTATCCGAGACCTGCCGCGACGACGAACCCGCCGACCGGCATGGCCCTGACGATTACCGCCCGGGCGACACCGACACCGAGATCGAAGATCGTTCCGAAAAGACGACCCGGCAACCGGGTCTCATCGAGTGACATACCAGCCCGGTGGCGATATCAGACGCCGGAGATCGATACCCGTCGTACATCACTTGTTGTTTCACGCCTCCCGGGCCGCCCGGGGAAACGCCACTGGAATTTCTATCGATCTCAAACGTTCGCGGCCAGTCATATAACCATTTATCATGTGGCCATGAATATTACGCAACTCACCACATTTGTCGCCGTCGTTGAAACCGGGAGTCTCACGTCTGCGGCGCGGCAGACAGGCGTGACGCAGCCCGGCGTGACCCGGCAAATGCAGCGGCTTGAGGCAGAGCTTGGCGTGGCGTTGTTGGAGCGACTGCCCACGGGCGTCCGCGCAACGCGGGAGGGCGAACGGTTGCTCGCTTACGCGCAGGAGGCGCTGGCGGGTTACGGGGAGTTGCTCGCCGCGATACAGGATCCGAGCGTTCCGCTTGAAGGCCGATTGCGGATCATCGCCAGCACCACCCCGGGCGAGTACCTGGTGCCGGAGCTCGCAACCGGCTTTTCACAACAACATCCCGCCGTCACGACCGAAGTGTTCGTAGCGGACACGGCGGCCGTGATCGATGAAATGCTCGAACGCCGTTGGGACATCGGGTTCATCGGAAGGCCGACCGACAATCGGCGGCTTACGTGCACGCCGGTGGCGACTGATGAGGTGATCCTCGCCGTCCCCGGAACGCATCCCCTCGCACGCAAGAAGAGGGTCTCGCTCAAGGACCTGGCGGGCGAGAAGATCATCGAGCGGGAGAAGGGTTCAGGCACCTGGCTGACGGTGCAGGACGAGCTTGACCGGCTCGGACTTGAGATTCCCGCCCACGCCGCGTCGATGGTCCTGGGAAGTACGCAAGCGATAGTCTCGGCGGTCGATGCGGGGCTCGGCGTCGGTTTCGTTACGGCACGTTCATTGGAGCGCCACGACGCGGCACGCGTGACCGGCGTCCGCATCGCGGAAGCGCGCTTCCTGCGGCGCCTCTACATGGTCCATGAGCAAGGCCGGCCGCTACCGCGGATCGTGCGTGCGTTTCGTGATTACGTGCTCGAATCGCGACCGGAAGCGGCGGCCGACGCGTCGACCGAGTCCTGACCGTCCGCCGGTCCGTGTCCCTGCCCGGGCGCAGGTCTCCCCGGCTGGGCGCAGGCCAGGGGGAATGTCCCGCCTGATCAGGAAGTCGGGGTGTTCACTGTCTCGGTGGCGGCTTTTTCGGCGGCCTTCTTGCGCGAGAGGTAGCTCAACAACGCGCCGACCGTCACACCAAACCAGGTGTACGGGACGATTACGATCGCGAACACAATCAGCAGGGTCCGCCAGATTCCGCCGATGTCAAAGGCGAATAAGACGCCGAGGGCAAACGCGACCGGCAGCAACATCATCCCGCCAACGAGCAGGCCGAACTTGACGATACCGTCCTCGTCCGCCTTCGCCACGCCGCCGCCAATAAACCCGGCGATGAAAGGACCGAACCAGATCGACACCCAGTGGACCAGGGGTATCGCGATCGATCCAAGCATGATCCCGAACGCGACCAGAGCTCCCTTAAGCATTTCCTCTCCTGAAACGTCGGTTTTCGACCGCGACTCGTCGACGGTCGACCGGTCTCCTTGAAGTTTACGTCGGCTTCGTCCGGCTTGCGTGAACGACGATCGCGCGCCCTGCCGGAATCGATTTCTCGGCTGTCCGCATCGAAACGGACAACGGGATAGAGCCAGGGGCGCTGGGGGGTGTCGGCCCAAAGGCAACAGTGATAGCTCAGTCATATTGAGCACGGTTGCAGGAGGGAACTATGGCGACACTTGACGGAATCGGCAGGGCGATGGCGGGTCAACATCCGTCGCTCAAATGGGCGTACCTGCTGATTGCAGCGGCGTTGATGATCGAGATGGTCGTCCTCGGCGTCGGAATAACCGTTGCCGTCCTTGCGGACGATTACTACGGCCACACAAAGGCCTTGAGGGACGCCGGGGAGGCCGGTCTGCTCTCGGACCTCGGCGCCATCGAGGCGATAGGCGGATGGCTGGAGCCATTGAAGTTCCTCGGCCTCGCCATCTTCTTTGCGGGCATCGCTGTGGTGCTTGCGATCATCATCAAGACACTTCAGACGCGCGGACAAGCCATGGAGCTAGCGCTCCCCCAGATACTTGGCAAGCGCGGTAATGCCACGGCAGAGGAAGCGTAGACATGGCCACTCAAATCATGACAAGAGGCCCAATTAGCGCCAGCGGGGAACCCGACGCAGTCGACATGACGCCGATGCAGAAGATGGCGCGGTTGATGTGGGTCCCGTTCACGGCGATGGGCGTGATGATCGTTGGAATCGCGTTCCTGATCGGACTTTTCTCGCTGACACCCACCATCTCGGACTACTTCGATAACTCGAAGGTGGACCGCGAGGCGGCGGTCGCGGGTAGCGACATCGTCGATGACCGGACATCGATCGAGTCCACGAAGGCATGGCTTCCGGGATTCAAGTTCCTTGGCCTCGGAATGATGCTCGGCGGCATAACGTTCTTGCTCGCCACCATCATCGGCAACCTCCGGGTCGCCGGCGGCAACATACAGCGCGCCCTGGGCGCCACCCCGCAGGTGCTCAAGAAGCCGATGACGGGTCACCTGTTCCCGATGTTGATGATGATGGGGATGATGGTCCTCGTGTTCACGTTCGGCGCGAGCATCTGGCTGGCCGTGCAGGCAAACGACTACTGGGACCACTCGATCGCCACTGAACTGAACACGGCGGCCGCGGGTTCCTCGTTGCTGGATGACTTGAGCACGATCCAGGCCACCGGCGCCTGGTTGACCCCGCTCAAGTTCGTCGGCATGGCGTTGCTGTTCTCCGGCATCGCGCTGGCCCTGGCGACGATCGTCCAGGTGCTGCGCTTCCAGGCCCGCCGGTTGGTCGAGATCGCGGGCGGGTCCGACTAGGACTGCGGTTCGCACCGGCAAAACGCCGGCCAGATAGAAAGCGCCCTCCCGATCCCGGGAGGGCGCTTTTACTTATCCCGTTCTCGTCACGATAGACGGGTCCGTGGCTCAGTAACCCTTCACTGGATCGACCCGGTTGATCAACTCCCCGCCTTCCATGTAACGCCGGAGGTTTTCGATCACGATCTGCCGGCGCCCCTCGTACATCTCCGGAGTGAGCGCCGACGAGTGGGACGAGATCAGCGCGTTCGGGTGCGTCCAGAACGTGCCTCCGGCGGCGGGCGGCTCCGGGTCGGTGGCGTCTAACGCCACGCCGGCGATACGTCCGGCGGTCAGCGCCTCGCCCAGGGCGGCCTCATCCACGATACCGCCGCGTGAGATGACGATCAGCGACGCCGTCGGCTTCAGCAGGCCGATTCGTCGCGCATCGACGGACATTCGGGTTTCACTGGTCAGCGGGCAGGCCACGACCAGCCAGTCGGCCGCTCTGAAAAGATCGTCGAGCCGGTCGACTCCCCAAACGTGAACACCCGGGACTTCGTCATCCGGGCCAGGGTCTAGCGCGATCACCTCCATGCCGAACCCCAGGGCCCTGCGTGCGATCGCCCGGCCGATCATCCCGAATCCGTACAGCCCCATGACGCTGCCGGACACCTCGATATGGTCGTACCCGTTCGTGTCCCACTCACCCCTGGACTGGTCGTCCAGCATCTTCTTCGCGTTGTGGGCGAGCGACAGCACGAACAGCATCGTGTGATCGGCCATCGGCTCGGTGTGCGGGCCGCGGGCGTTGGTGATGGGGATCCCGGCCGCCGCGATATCGCCCAGCGCTCCGACGTTATCGACCCCGGTGCCGATGCAGTGCACCCACTTCAGCCCGGAACCGGCCCGGAAAACTTCCTGCGTGGGCCATCCAAGAAAAACCTCGGCGTCCGCCGCCTCACGAACCATATCGTCGTGCGACAGGGCCAGCGTGAACTCCGTGCCGGGGAACGTGTCACGCAGCCTCTCCAGGAACTCCGCACCCAGGTGATCGCTTCCAAGGACGACCTTCACGATGTGCTCCCTTCGCTACCTGAATTGCCGTCACCCGTACCGGACAGTATCTCTTCGAGCCGGTCGGCGATCAGGCGTTCTTCTCCCGGCTGGACGTTCGTCATGACCACGTTGATCTCGTCACGGTACCCTCCCGCGCCGACGTGGATCGCCGGGTCACCGGCCCGGAGAGCGTCGCGCACGGCGTCCGGCCCCTGCCCGCCCCAGTCGCGCTCGAAGTAGATCACCGCCTGCGGGCCCTGCCGGTTTGGGTCGCCGTCTTCCAGGACCACGTGCAGCCCGTCGATATCCTGTAAACGGTCGACGATGTGCTGCGCCCCGGCGCGCCAACCGGCCCAGACCGCTTCGTGATCCGTGTCCATGAAGATCTGAAGCGCCGTAACGAGGCCCACAATGTCTTCTTTGGACGCCTTCGACGACCGGCCGACGCCGGCGCGCGTGCCGTGCGTATTCAGATAATTCTGGAACGCCGCGGCCACCAGGTCTCTCCGTCCGGCCAGTAATCCCGTGGCCTGCGGGCCACGGATTCCCTTGCCGCCGCTGTACCCGACCAGGTCCGCCCCGTTCGCAATGAATCGTGTCAAATTTTCCATCGGCGGCACCTCGGCGGCGGCGTCAACGATCACCGGGACCCCGTGACTGTGGGCGATCTCCGCCGCCTCCTTGAGGGGCATCGGGTCCAGCATGAAGGGAGCGGCGATCCACGCCATGGCGCAGGTTTTGCCGGTGATCGCCTCTTCAAGCTGGTAAGGCTTGCCGGTGCGCGCGAAGCCCCACGGGACGACCCTGGCCCCGGCCACCTCGAAGTTGCTGTCGTAATGGTTCCGGTGGCCCTCGAAAATGACCACCTCGTTCTTCATCCCGCTCGAGTCCGGCAGCCGATCGATCTTTGACGGATCGTCGCCGGCCATGCAGGCGGCGGCCATCAACACATTGGAGGCGGCGGCGCCCCCGGTCACCAACCCCGCCTCTGCGCCGCACGCCCGGGCGACCAGTTCGCCGGCCGCGAGATGAAGCGCGTGCAGATCGACAAACGCCGTCGACGCCTCCTGCATGGCCCGGAGGACCTCCGGAGCCATCAGGCTCCCTCCCAGCGCTGTGACCCAGCTCTGGGCGTTGATGACGGGCTTCACGCCGAGCCGGGCGTACACCCCGGGGCCGCCCGCTTTCGACTTCTGAGACGACGTCAACCTGTGACACCTCCGGTTTTCTCGCGCTCTCGATACGCCCGATGTTCAGAGAGGACGCGAGTCTACGCGATGCGCCCCCGGCGATAATCGTGGCGACCGGAAGGGGACCATCCGGATCCGTGTAGGCTGGCCCGGAACCGGGTAAGACGCTGATTCGCTGCGCGTACAGGCGGCCCGGGCGATCCAGACGTTGAACTACGCACGAGTATGACGCCGGGGACCTCGTTGCCTATACGGTTCCGGTATCCGGTTCCCCGGGACTCAGATCCAGGGTTTCGATGGCGCCCGGATCCGGGGTCGGATGGCGCCTATCCGGTGATGCGGGCAGGTCGATCGGAATGCGGAAGTAGAACTCGGAACCCTCCGGCGACGTATCGAAACCGATTTCGCCGCCGTGCGCCTCAACGAACCCGCGCGCGATCGCAAGCCGGAACCCGCGCACCTCGTTAGACGTCAGTTCTTCCTGGTTCGCGCGGGAATACGGGTCGAACACATAAGGCTCATCCTCGGGGGCGATGCCCGGGCCCTCGTCACGGACGCGTATCTCGTAAGCGCGGTTGAAAACGCGCCCGGAGGTGACGATAACCGAGCCCGCAGGTGACGTGAGGTGGGCGTTCATCAGCAGGCTGTGGACGACCTGGACTAACCGGCCATGGTCGGCCCACAGTTCGGTACCCGGGCTGTCGAGGCGAAGCCTGACCTGCTGGCTCTGCCGGGCCAGCGCCGGTTCTATCGCAGCCAGCGCGGTGTCCACCACGTTCGCCATGCGGACCTGCTCGCGTTCAAGCTGGATCGTCCCCCGTTGCATGTCGATCAGGTCGACCAGGTCCGTGAGTTCCTGGCCGAGCGTGTCCAGCCGGTCTACGCCGCGTCCCATGATGCCCATGAGACGCTTGTAGGTGAAGCTGTCCAGGTCGTCCGGTGCGGTAGATATAAGCAAGTCCTTGGCCCCGAGTACACCGCTCAGTGGCGTCCGCAGTTCGTGTGCGACGGTCTGGAGTACGCGCATCCGGGCGTCCTCTGTGGTCTTGCGCTCCGTGATGTCGCGAAGCGTGATCACGGAGCCTTCCTGTCCCGACAGTCGCGCCATCACCGCCTCTGCCGGGAACGAAGAGCCGTTCGCGCGGCGCGCCGTGATCTCGATAGCGTGACCGTCGGCCCCCGGTGGCGCGCTGATATCGAGCCACGACGGGAGGAGCCTGGTCAGGGAACTGCCTTCCAGGCGGGGGGCCTGGTACCCGAACATCGATACGCCCCCGGCGTTCACGCCGGTGATCTCGCCGGCCGCGTCGATCGTGATCACGGCGTCCCGGCTGGAATCGAGAACGCTCCGCAGCCTGCTTTCGCTGGAGATGAGGTCTTCGGCGAGTCGCGAGCTTTCGATAGCCGGCGAAATCTGGTGAGCGACACGCTCAAGCCGGTCGAGGTCTAAGGCCGTGTAGGTCTCTGCGGCGGGCGCCTCTGAGCTGATCGTTCCCACGACCCGGTCGCCGGAGATGAGCGGGACCGCCATGAACGTGTGCTGGCCGGTGGTCTCGCCCCCGTACAGCGCCCCGCGGCGTCGAGCTATGACGGCGGAAAGCTCGGGATCCGGCTGCGAGTCCGACCCTGGGTCCGGCTCCGGGTCGAAACGGCTCACCCGACCGAGTCCGGGCTCGCCCTGCGAGTAAACATGCTCGAGGCGGCCCGTATTCGGATCGAGCCGGCTGATCGAAATTCTTCGGTACGGCACCAGTTCCCGAATCAAAGCGGCGAAACTGCCGTACACCTGACCGAGTTCCAGCGTGGACCCGATCGTCCGGCTGATCTCGGCGAGGGTCGCTCTCTCGCGGGCCAGGTCTTCGGCCTCATAGCTCGCCCGGTTGAGGCGCGCCATGAGCCACAGTGTCAGCCCCATCGTCGTCGTCAGGAACAGCACGCGGAGCGGCATCTGCTCGACGGTGTACATGTCCGCCGGCAGGAACCAGAGCGCCGAGGCGGACCACCGCAACCACGACGATCGGGAACATGATCAGGTAGATGTCGGTGGCCTCGGGCTCTTCCGACAGACCCGCCGTGGTTACGGCCCACGCCATGAGAATCAGGACGGTGTCGAGCACAAGCCCCAGGAAGAACGTGCCGTGTACACGGTTTTTCAGCAGAAGCCCCGCCAGGACCGCGTTGTAGACGAGAACGAACCCGATCGACGAGAGCATGAAAGCGAACGGCGGCGTCCCGCGGAGGAACGCCACGACGCCGATGCCGGCCACACCGACGAGCACCGTCCGTCCGACTACCCAGGCCCATTCGTTGGTGAGCGACGGTCGGACTCCGAGCGCAGCAGCGCCCCGCTCAAGTCGGCGTTCGAGCGTACGTTCGCCTTTTTCCACGGGAACTTCGATCATCGAGGTTTGCCGGGTCGGGGTGTGTTGTTTTCCGCCGGCCGCCACCGGCAGCGCCCGGCCGCAGCGACCGTTGCCGCCCTCAACCGAGGACCGCCATACGCAACAGCGACAGCTTCACCTATTCCCGGATAAAGATGCGCGGAAGAACTGTGCCGAAACGGTGGAGGTTAGCTAGCTGTCTTGCGCTCGTCGCCCTCCCGCAACGGCTACGACTGGATTGAGTATCCGCCGTCGACGGGTATGGCCGTCCCGGTCACGAAGTTGGAGGCCGCGGCGGCCAGGAAAACAGCCGTCCCCGCGAGCTCGTCCGGCGTGCCCCACCGTTTCACGGGCGTGCGTTCCGTGATCGTCCGGTAACGCTCGGGCATGTCTGTCCGCAAAGGCTCCGTCATCTCGGTCGAGATCCATCCCGGAAGGATGGCGTTCACCTGGATATTGTCCTTCGCCCACGCCGCCGCGCACGCCTTCGTGAACTGGACCACGCCGCCCTTACTTGATGCGTACGGGGCGAGCGTCTCGTTGGCAAAGATCGACATCATCGACCCGATGTTGATCACCTTCCCGCCCCCGCGATTCACCAGCTCGGGGTATGCGGCCCGCGACACGATGAAGACGCCGGTCAGGTTCACATCGATTACGCCTTGCCACTCTTCAAGGCTCAGATCCTGAGGCAGCTTGCGGACGTTCACGCCCGAGTTATTGACGACGATGTCCAACCCGCCGAACTGCTCGACACAACTAGCGATCGCGGCGTCCACTGCGGCGCTGTCGGTCACGTCACAACTGAGGCCGATGGCGCTCGCCCCCGCCGCCTCAAGTTCCGCCACCGCTCCGGCGGTCTTGTCCGGGTTACGCGCCGCGACGGCCACGCTCGCGCCCGCACGGGCCAACCCGAGTGCGATGCCCTTGCCGATCCCGCCGTTTCCGCCGGTGACCAGCGCCACTTTTCCTTCGAGATCGAACGGTCCGCTCGCCATCTGTTTCTGGACCTCCTTTAGAACACCTGCGAACACCTGCGAACTTGCGGGGCTCACGCGATATGCCCGCCTTCACGGGGGACCGCATTATGCCTGCCCTCGAAAAACCCCGGATTTCGCACCCACCGGTACTCCGAGCAGCTAACATTGGCACGTCGCTTCGTGCACGTGCCACGCTCACGGGATCAGGAGAAAAGATGACGAATGAACGCGCCCTGGACGGGGTCACGGTCCTCGACGCAACACAGATCCTCGCCGGACCGTTCTGCACCATGCACATGTCGGACATGGGGGCGAACGTGATCAAGGTGGAGAAGCCGGGTGGCGGCGACGACACCCGCCGTATCGGCCCGCCGTTCATCAACGGCGAGTCGGCGGCGTTTCTGCAGCTCAATCGCAACAAACGCAGCATCGTCCTGGACCTTCGGGCCGAAAAAGGGAAAGAGGCGTTCAAGCGACTGGCCGAAAAGTCCGACGTCTTGATCGAGAACGGCCGCCCGGGCTCAATGGACAGGCTCGGCCTCGGGTACCCGGACATATCGGCGCTGAACCCTGCGATCGTCTACTGCTCGATCTCCGGGTTCGGGCTCACCGGGCCTTACGCGACCCGGCCGGGCTTTGACCTGATCGCCCAGGGCATGAGCGGGCAGATGGCGATCAACGGCGAGCTGGGCGGCGCTCCACTCAAGGTCGGCGTGCCTATCGCCGATCTGAACGCCGGAATGTTCGCGCTCCACGCCATTGAGGCCGCCTTCATTTGCCGGCTTCGAACGGGCAAGGGCCAGCACGTCGAGACGTCGCTGTTGGAGGCGGGACTCGCCTACACCGTGTGGGAATCTGCGTTCTACTTCGCAACGGGCGAAATACCTCCGCGCATCGGCTCCACTCACCGCTTGATAGCACCTTACCAATCGTTCGCGACCAAAGACGGTCACATGAACGTTGGCGCCGCCAACCAGAACAACTGGGTGCGACTGGCGAACGCAATCGGGCGCTCAGACCTGCTTGAAGATTCCCGTTTCGACAGCAACGCGTCACGGCTCGAGAACGTAACGGCGCTCCGCGAGCAACTGATCCAACACGCCGGAATCGGAAACCTATTCGCTCAATGGTGGTAGAAGCGTTGGGCGAGAATGTGAACTGGTGGATTACTATTAATGAGCCGATGATTTTTATTTTGCATGGGTATCTATTAAAAATGTGGCCTCCGGGCAAATCTTCACCAAAGGCGCTCAGCCGAGTCATGGCTCATATGGCAGCCGCTCATTGCTCGGCTTACAAACGCATCAAGTTGTCAGCTGCTAAAGCGAAGCGTTCTGATGTACGCGTTGGTTTGGCTCATGCAATTCCAATATATGATCCTGCTGATGAATCTTCAAGACGAGATAGATTTGCGGTAAGAAATCGGGACCTTTTTATGAACAAACTTTTTTTGAGGCTTCTTCACCACAAATCGGGGTACCTTCCGGCGTATCTGTTTGGCGTAGGCGGAAGTAAAAGCACATTAGATTTCATAGGAGTCAATTATTATTTTAGGGAGTTTATCTCCGGGCATTCAAAAAACTTACAAGAGCAAGCTCTAGGACGTGTGGCTCGTGAGGATAAACGCTATCAGAATGCAAAAAAAAGTAACCTTGATTGGGAAATTTATCCAAAAGGACTTTATCGCGCCCTCATGGGGTTAAAGTCCTATGGGGTGCCGCTCCTTGTAACCGAAAACGGGCTTTCGACAGATCGAGATGAAGAGCGTTGGGATTATATCCAAACGCATCTTGTTGAAGTACATCGCGCCATTCGTGATGGGGCTCCTGTCGTCGGATATCTGTATTGGTCTTTGTTGGATAATTTTGAATGGTCACTAGGGTACCGGCCCCATTTTGGTTTGATTGGGGTGGAGGAGGTTACCGGGAGGCGAATGATAAAACCTTCGGCGCAGCATTACGCTCTAGTTTGCGAATCGAATGTACTTGATTTAACGGAATCTTTTCGTGAGTAAGACATCGATTGTTCTTTTTTTGAAGAGCCCAAGACCCGGTTTTGTAAAAACGCGGCTGTCTCGTCAGACAGGTCCGGAAATAGCAGCCCATCTGTATCGACAAATGGTTTATCAGACCATCCAAGTGGTGGACCAATCGGGTGTGCATATGAGCTGTTATATTGCCCCGGAGGGAGCAGTACGCTCTGCTACGCGTTTGGTGTATGAAAAAGGCGCTCAGCGGCAAAAGGGCCGGGATTTGGGTGAAAGAATGAAGAACGCCTTTTTGAGACAATTTAGACGTGGTTGCGAGAGAGTTCTTTTGATTGGAAGCGATTGCCC
>JACZRO010000205.1 GCA_022574675.1 Chloroflexota bacterium | reverse complement strand
GTCGAACAGGTCCATCTTGTTCCACTCGGCGAGCTTGGCCTGCGCCCGGCCGACGTACTCATCGGCGTGCTGTCTCCGGTACCAGCTCGTCCCCCAGCGCGGGTCATCCGCGAGGTCGTCCAGCCCGAGGACATTCATCGCATCGCGCCAGAAATGCGGCCGGCTGATCGTGAGGGCAAAGTGGCCGTCCCGGACCGGGACCGGGCCGGTGGACATGTCTACCCTGGGCTTCCGGGTAGGCGGTTCGCCCTCGTACTGGCCGGCAAGGAGCGCCGGGGCGAAGGTCGATGTCATCACCTCAAGCTCGGAGATATCGATGTGCTGGCCGTGGGAACTGCGATTAGATTGCCGGAAGAGGAGGGCGGCGACGATCGACCCGTATGCCATCGTGCCGGCACAGTAAGACGCCTGGAGTCCGCTTGCCTTGAGGGGTGGCCGGTCCGCCAGTCCGTTGATCGAGGCCCAGCCGGAACGGGCGGAAGCCGTCAGGTCGTTGCCCGGATATCCGGCGCGTGCGCCGTCGGCTCCGTACGGGGTGATCGAGCACACGATGATCCCGGGGTTCTGCCGCTCCAGCGAGGAGGAATCGAGCCCGAGTCGTTGCACGTCGTCCGGGATGGCGGAGGACACGACCACGTCTGCCCGTGCCAGCGCGGCGCGTAACGCCGCCAGCGCCGCAGGTTGATCGAGGTCGACCACTGCGGACCGCCGGTTGGCCAGCACATACTCTGCGATGACGCTGTTTCCGGCGTCATCGAACGGCGCCAGGTGGCGCGCGGGGTGGCCATCCGGGTGCTCGAATAACGCGACTTCGGCGCCGAAGTCGGCGAGCATCCGGGCGCACCACGCGCCGGATACGGAGGTCGAAAGATCGATCACCCGTATTCCGTTCAACGCCGAAACTTTAGTCATCTGGGATTCATCGGGGTCATCGGGCCATTCCAGAGCCTTCTGCCAGGAGTGATTACCGAAAGCGGTTGGCGGTTGCGTGTCCGCCCGCGTCCCGCCGGGACTTTAGCATCGTTCCAGGCGGCCGCAGGGTACGCTGTTTGCCGTTCACACCCTGCAAACCTCAGTCGTTGGGAGTTTCCACATGGCCGGAGACCCGCGCACCCGGCGGATAGAGGCCAACGGACTGTCGTTTCATGTGACCGACAGCGGTGAGGGACCGCCCGTCGTACTGCTGCACGGATTTCCGGACACATCGGCGCTGTGGCGAAACCAGATCGTCGCCCTCGTGGAAGCGGGTTTCCGTTGCATCGCTCCGGACATGCGCGGACGCGGCCGTTCCGATCGACCTGACGATGTCGCCGATTACGCCCTCACGAACATGGTCCGAGACGTCGCGGGCGTATTGGACGCCCTCGGCGTAGACCGTGCGCACGTCGTCGGCCATGACTGGGGCGCCGGCGTCGCGTGGTTGTTCGCGTCGTTGATGCCGGACCGTACCGAGACGCTGACGGCGATATCGGTCGGCTTCCCGGGAGCGGGCGGGCCGCCGGATCTCGAAGCGCTGCAGAAGAGCTGGTACCGGCTCCTGATCCAGTTCGAGGGAATCGCAGAGGAAGCGATGCGCCGTAACGACTGGCGACTATTCCGCGAACTGCTGCGGCAGGCGTCCGACATCGACCGCTACATCAAGGAACTGTCAGATCCCGAGGCTCTGACGGCCGGGCTGAACTGGTATCGCGCCAACCTGCCGCCTGAGTCGTTCCTCCGTGATCCACGTCCGTTGCCGCCGGTCCAGGCGCCGACGCTGGGCATCTGGTCCACCGGCGACGATTACCTCACCGAGAAGCCGATGCTGGCCTCGGCCGATCATGTCACCGGCTCGTGGCGTTACGAACGATTTGAGGGTGCGGGCCACTGGATCCCGCTCGACGAGCCGGAGCGGCTGAACCGGCTCATCCTGGAGCATATTTCATGACCGGGACTGCTATCCGGCCGGGCGGAGCAAGCCCCGCCCCTACGCTGGAACCACACGTGAGGACGGGAACGGGTTCGTCGTTGTGGCCGTAGATCGGTACGACTTCGCAATCATCGGCGGTGGAATCGGCGGCGCCGCGTTTGGCAAGGCGATGGCGGAGCGCGGAGCCAGCGTCCTTGTGCTTGAGCGGACGAAGACGTTTGCGGACCGAATCCGCGGTGAATGGATAGCCCCGTGGGGCGTTGCGGAGTTGAAGGAACTCGGGCTGTACGACGCCGTGATGGAGCGAGGCGCTCATGAGTTGCCGGGGTTCACGAGATACTCCGGCCGTTCAGGGACGAGGCGGGATATCGTGGCCTCGGCGCGACCCGGGATTCCTGCGGTCTCTTTCTTCCACCCTGACGCCCAGGAGGCGATATTAAACGCAGCGTTGGCCGCCGGTGCGACGGTCGAGCGCGGGGCGGTCGTGCAAGACGTGAGACGCACGCCCGGCGGCGCAGTCCTCTCGGTGCGCACCGGCGGCGGCGACCGCGACGTTAATGCACGCTTCGTGGTGGCTGCGGACGGGCGTGATTCCACGATGCGAGGGAGTGCGGGTTTCGAGATCCGGCGATCTCCAGCAGTCCGATACACCGCCGGGCTGATGTTTGAGGGTATCGACATCGACGCCACATCCGCGCATATGTGGATCAACCCCGGAATCGGGTCGGTCGCGTACTTATTCCCGCACGGCCCGGGAGTTGGACGCGCGTTCGTGGTGCTGGGGGAACGGTCAGAGTCCCTGGAGACGCCCGAGGGGTTTGTCATGGAGTGCCTGCGGGCCGGTGTGCGCCGTGACGTTTACAGGGCTGCGAAGCCGATCGGATTGCTGGCGACCGTCGCCGCGTCGGACCGCTGGGTCGACCACCCGTATCACGACGGTGTGGCGCTCATAGGGGACGCGGCCGGGACGAGCGACCCGACCTGGGGGCAGGGGATCGCGACGACGCTGCGGGACGTTCGTCTCCTCAGGGACGCTCTGGGCGGGGACGACGACCTGGACCGGGCCGGGCACGCATACGCCGATTTACACGACCTTTTCTGGCAGACGGTCCTGGAGCTAGAAAGCTGGGCCACGACGTTGATGCTCGAGGCGGGACCGGAGGCTGACGCCCGGCGCAGGCACGCAATGGGACTCTGGAAAGACGACCACTCGCGATCCCCCGATGTGCTCATCAGTGGCCCGGACGGGTATGTACTGGACGAACCGGCGCGCCACCGCTACTTTGGCGAGGATTGAAGGAAGCGGTTCCACCCGCCGATTCGACCTTCACAGTAGGGGCGGGCAGCGTCCCGCCCGCTGGGGGAAGGATCAGGATGCGAGCGACGACTTTAGGACGGGCGAAAACCTGAAGGTGCGGCGCCCCGGCAGCGGAGTGTCGGACATGCCTGCGTCCACGGACAACACATGTCCCGTGACCCAGCGCGCCTCATCGTTTGTTAGCCT
>JACZRO010000056.1 GCA_022574675.1 Chloroflexota bacterium | reverse complement strand
TCGAAGTTAGCAAACTGCGCAGCATCGAACCCACCTACGGCGTTGGGGTCGAAGTTGGCGAACTGCTCCGCGCTGAAGCCGCCCACGGCGTTGGGGTCGAAGTTAGCGAACTGCTCCGCGCCGAAGCCGCCCACGGCGTTGGGGTCGAAATTAGCGAACTGCTCCGCGCTGAAGTCGCCTGCGGCGTCGGGGTCGAAGTTTGCGAATTGGTCGGCGTCGAAATCCCCGAATGCGTTGGGATCGATAGTCGGATCGAAATTAGGGTCAGTGCCTGGGTCAAAATTAGGATCGGTAGTCGGGTAGAAGTTGGGGTCGAGGGTCGGATCGATGAACTCGCCATCGGGCGGAATGTGACTGTCCGCCATCGCCGGCATTATCGACGACGCGATAAGACTGATCGCTGCAACAAAGCCCAAGATGCGATTCATGCCAATTCTCCAGGCAGGCCGGTGCGTGACTTCGTCGTCAGCTCGACGTTAACTGCCACACTCAAATCCTGAGATGAGTCGATCGAACCTGATCTGCAATGCGGTCGCGTCAGGGCCGGTTACGGTCAGTGAACTAATCGTCCCGGACGTTTGACAGGTCCAGGCGCCGATAAGTCCGCCACTGGCGTTTTCTCCCGAACTGTCTGCGGCCAGGAACCCGCCGAACCTTCCGGCCTCGCCGTCCACGGTGAGATCGCCCTCGTTGATCGGTGTGAAGTTGATATCCGGCTGGCTGAGCTTTTGAAGCTCATAGGTCGAATCAACGACCGTTTGAGGGACGTCGTCGTTTTCCGGCGCCCAGAAAAAGACGACTTTGGCGCCGGTGTAGGTGAATGTTATGAGGCCTTGATCAGCGCTGGCTTCCGCCTCCGTCCAGCCCCTGAGGTTGAAATCAGATGACGCAAAACTGGCGTCTTCATCCAACTGGAGGGTGAACCCGAATTCGTCAAAGGTATTCGATACGACCGGTGTGGGAGTAGCCGTCGGACTGGGAGTTGGCGTCGGGCTCCGGGTGCTTGTGACGGTCGGATCGGGAACGGGCGTGGGGATCGCCGTGGGATCGACATCCGGCGATTCTGTTGGCGAGGGAGCCGTAGTAGCGACCGGTTCTGGAGCAACCGTCGGAAGCGGCGTTGCGGCAGGCGCGACAGTTGGGTCCGAATCTCCGCCACCACACGCAACGACCAACACGAGCGTCGCCGCCGCGATGGCGTTCAGGATTAGCGGCCGATGTCGCCGTGACCACCGTTCTGCGGTGTGCACTGGGCATGTCTCCCGTTTGTCGTGGCGGCCTGGTCAACCGTTCTAGCTGCGCCGCCGACGCTCATAAGTTTGAATGGAATGTGGTATTCGCGTTTGTTAAGCATGTTTGATCGCAGACGATTTTACGATCAGCCACATTTGAAAATAGATGAAACGAAGCTAGTGTCTGAATAGCACCGTTGCGGTAACGCACGCACCCGGTGTGCTCCAGGTGTATCTCTCCCCCGTTATCCGAATCGCTTGTCGAAGCCACCACAGACCGACCCGCAGAATCAAGCGATACCCTCAGGTTCCGGCGCGTCTCACGACAGCGCCATACACGCGGGCACAACATCGCTGCGTGGTGACACGATGGTGAATCTTCGGGATCGCCTGTAGCCGCGAGCCGCCTGATTCGCGAACGGCCCACCCGTCCTATCCTTAGGTTTCCGATAGAAAATCCGGGCTACGGTCCGCAGGCCATCGCCTCAACGCCAGAATGAACGCCAGGGGAACGCAAGCATGAGCATCGTCAAGATCAACGCCATCGAAGTGCCGGAAGGGCAGGGAGCCGCGCTGGAAGCTCGCTTCAGCGCCCGGGCGGGTGAAGTCGAAAAGATGCCCGGGTTCGAGAGCTTCGAACTGCTCAGGCCCGTTGAAGGCGAATCGCGCTACTTCGTCTACACACGCTGGGAGTCAGAAGAGGCTTTCCAGGCGTGGGTGGAAAGTCCCGCGTTCACGCGGGGACACGCGGGGCCGCCCGCCGGCCACGGCGCGGCCGGACCGGTGGCTACCCATTCGTCGTTACTGTCGTTTGAGGTCGCGCAAAGGGTCACAAAGGTCGGGTAACCCGCCTTGTGACGCCGCTTCTGCCGCCCGGGCCGTCTGACTACCCGATCGTCCGGGGCTTGAACGTCGCCTGATCGAACGACCGTTTGTACTCGGATTCGCCGGTCTTGCGGACACGCCCCTTGCCGAGCTTGAACCGATAACGGTTCGAGATCGGGTCGGGCACGCGGTGTACAAGGCTGTTGGCCGCCGAGTCCGGCCAGCGCGGCCATATGAAGTTGGTAAACATCACGCCGGACCGTACAACGTCCGTCACCACCGCGACCGCGGTCACACGACCGCTCCCCGTCTTGATCAGGCCCTCTTCAACCAACCGCGTGAACATGTATGACTCGCCCTCCGTGAAGGTGAACCCTCCCGTCTGAATGAGGACGTCGTCGTTCGTGATCTCGACCCAGTCGCCGCTCTCGATTCCGCGCTTCGAGGCATCGTCCGGATGAATCTCGACGAAATGTTCCGGCGTCCTGTTGGCCAGGTAAGGCTTGCGCAGGTCGTCATAGGCGGACTGCCAGACCTCGACGACGCGACCGCTCGTGACCCACAACTCGTCGCCGCGCGGCGTAATGCGTTCGTAGAAGTCGCTGAAAAACTCCCACGGTGATTTGTTCAGCACCGCTTTCCCGGAGTGGGACTTGAAGTGCGTCAACCACTTCTGATGTACCCCGGCGCCCCGCGGCGACTCCAACTCAAGTGTCGAGTCGTGTAACCGTTCGGTTCCGACCAGGTCGGCGTCGATCAGCCGTATCGGCGTCTGTATACCGGTCGTGCCGTATTTCTTCAAAAGATCGTGCGCCCGGACGCCGTCCCGCTCCGCGATCACCACCAGCGGGTGGTAGTTGAGCACGCCGTCCCGGCCAAATTTTGAGGCCTCCTCGAAAACAGCGTTCGAGTCCTCCCAGTCGTAGCCCTCGAACCCCATCGCCCGGCCAAACTTCGCAATCGCCCACCAGTCCGGCTGCGCCTCGCCGGGCGGGTCGGTGAACTTCTCGTACAACCGCAACCGCCTCTCGCCATTGGCGCGTGTGAAGTCACACTCGCCCCAGCCCGCCGCCGGCAGAACGATGTCCGCGAGTTCCGTCGTGATCGGCGCCCGGGAGTAAATCTCCGAGTTGACGACCACCATGCCCCCGCTGTCCGCCCTGCGTATGAGTGTCTGTGCCGCTGCGGCCGGACGCGCGTCCGTCACCTGGTGCGCGTTGCTCCGTGTCAGCTCGATGAAGCGGCGATAGAACTCGTCCGACGCCGCCATGGCCTGGATCCAGAGCGTGCCGATCACCCACGCAAACCGGAGGTTGCCGGCTTCGACCCAGCGGTCGAGATCAATCTCCTGGCGCCGCCTCCCGGGCAGCTTGTTCGGGCTCTGTAGCCGCGGGTAGGGCGCCGCGCCCTTCCAGCCGCGCTGGTGGCCGCCCAGCCGCGAGATCATCTGGCCCGGCCTGTTTCCGGCGCCACAGATCAATCCCAGTGCGGCATACGACGCTGTGTTCAGATAATTGTTCGACCAGTAGTTGCCCTTTTCCAGCCCGAAAGAGGCCTTCGGGCGTCTGCCGTCCACCGGCTTTGCGAGCATCTCGGCGGCCTGCCGAATCTTGTCCGCCGGAACGCCGCTGATCTCCGCCGCACGTTCCAACCGGGATACGTCCTGCTGGAACAGCCACTCACGGTAGCCCTCGAAATCCGTCCCGAGCTTGCCCCACGTGGTTCGCCACTCGACCGGCGTGTTCCTTGTGCCGCGCCCCATCCCTGAGTCGATCTCCCAGGAGTTCGCTATCCATTTATCGATGAACTCGCGGTCCTCCCAGCCGTTCTCGATGATCAGCCGGATGATCGCCAGGTGCAGAGGCGTGTCGCTGCCCGGGATTACCTGGAGGTGGAGACCGCCTCGACCCTCTGCCCAGGCCACGCCCTGGGTCCTGCGCGGCGTGGCGAAGATCAGCTTCTTTGGCGGCCCGCTCATGATCCACTCGGTAAACAGCACCGTCTTCGTCTCGAATGGATCGGTCCCGGAGAAGAAGATCACCTCGGCGTCGCCCCAGTCCTTATAACTGGCGCTGAACGGGATGATCCCTGAGTCGGTCAGCCCCGGCGTATCGTCGCCCGGCCCCGGCTTGTCGTGAGGGGCGTAGGCGGGCGTGTGGATCGACCGGAACGCGAGCTTGGAGATCGCATACGTATTCTCGAAATAGTTGTAGGAGTAAGTCTTCATCCCCCAGGCCGGCGCGCCGTAACGGTCGATCACGTGCCGGGAGACGCGCTCCATCACCTCGATCGCGTCGTCCCAGGACACCGGGACCAGCTCGTCGTTCACACGCATCAAGGGCGTCTTCAGCCGGTCTGAGGTAGGCCCGTCCGGGTTGTATACCTTCCCGGCCAGCGTGCCCCCCCTGATGCTGTGGTTGCCGCCGCGGTTCACCACCGTGGCGTCCGGGTCCGGCTGCACCACCACGTGATGGCGCACGCCGTCGATCAACGTGAAGTTGTGCTGGTTGGGACTTATCCAGGACCCCCCCAGGCCGACCGGAAAATCCTGACCGAGCGCGTTCTCTGAAGCTCGCGGCCCGCCCTCTTCGCCGTCCGGCCAGGTGAAAACGCGATAACCACACCCGACGATGCAGTAATCGCACACCGTTTTGTGGACGCGTGCGTCGGGTGGCGGCAGGGGTACCCGTGTTTGCGGCTCGTATTTCGCCAATTAAGGCCGGCCTTCCGACGCGTCGTTCACTTGAATACCTCGTACGGCGGCAGTTCCGGCGCCACGACGACGATCGGATCGCCGGTGAGCGATTGGAGGAACGCCACCAGGTCCTGCTTGTCCCGGTCGGACAGGCCTAGTGGTCGTAGCAACGGGTCCAGGTTCGGCGAGACGCCCCCTCCAGCATCGTAGAAAGCGATGACCTGTTCCAGGGTCTCGAACGCCCCGTTGTGCATGTACGGCGCGGTGTAGCCGAGTTCCCTGAGCATCGGCGTCCGGAACTGGCCGATGTCCGTTTGCGACTTGGTCACCAGGTACAGCCCGGGATCGTCAGTTGCCGTGCGGTAAACCTCCTCCGGCGCGCCCCGGGAGCGTAGCTGGTACCGGAACGTGATCTGGCGAACCGGGTCGTCCGAAAAATCGTCCGGCGCCGGTACGCCGAGGGCGTGGAAGTCCTCATCCGTGAACAACCGTCCGCGATGACATGCAGAACAGCCGGCGGTCGTGGTGAAAAGCTTCAGGCCGCGCTGCGCTGACTCTGACAGCGCCAAATCGTCGCCCTCCATGAACCGGTCGAAAGGCGCGTTTCTGGAGACGAGAGTCGACTGGAACACGGCGAGCGCGCGCGAGGCGTCCTCAAACCACGGCCCCCCGGGGCCGAACACCTCGGCGAAGCGCCTGACATACTCGGGGATCTGGCGCAGCCGTTCTTCGACCAACACCGGGTCCATGTTCTGCGCCAGGGCGCCCTTCATCGCTCCCTGCGCCTGGATGTCCAGCCGGAGGGCCTTGCCGTCCCAGCCCAGCTTGGGGTGGTATGCGGAGTTGATCACGGTCGGCGTGTTGCGCCAGTGGACGGACCCGGCGTATCCAAAATTGAGCGGCAGAGCGTCGGCCCACCCCCGGTCCGGCTGGTGGCACGATGCGCAACTGACCGCCGAGTTCGCCGACAGCCTGGGATCGAAGAACAGGAACCTGCCAAGCTCGGATTTCGCTTCGGTGAACGGGTTGTCCTCCGGCAACTCGACCGGCTCCAGTACGTCGAAACTGAGGACGCGCAACTGGAACGGGGTAAGCGCCACGAACGGATCGGCGGCGGTCGACGGCGCGGGAGAAGCCGCTGCGCCCGGCGGCGCGGAGGCGTCTCCGCCGCCGTTCACGAGCGCTACGGCGATCACGATCACCACGGCCGTGATGCCGGCCGCAGTCACAAGCGCGATCCATCGGAATCGGACCGGCATCAGTCCCTACGCCCGGCGGTGCTGCGCATCGTCAAGGCTCTCGTCCTTCCGGAACCACGGAGGGCGCGTAAACAGGACGCGGACCCCACCCCCCAAAGGTGTTTCCAACAGTGTTTCAAGGTCAGCCGCAGCCAGCGCTTTACGCGCCGGTTCAGATTACCACCGGAGCGTCGGCGGGCCTACGCCTGGAAGGAGTCATAAAGCGTCCGAAGCGGGCTCTTTTGCCGGAATGACACCGCTCGAAGCGACGGGTTAATCGCCGCACGCGTGCTGAGGCTCTCGAAGCACCCCGCTCACGGCCGCGGTTGATCTGGCGTAAAGGCGTACGTAAAGGCGTTAAGGAAAGAGGGCGGAGCAAGCCCCGCCCGTACCGAGACGCCTCGCCTATCCCACGACATGGTCCCGTTTGCCCCTCGGGCCGCGTCCGATAGCGTCCCATCGATCGCCCCAGTTGACGACGCCGACGCGGTCCGCCCATTCGTCGTAATCCCGGGACATGGAACGCAACCGGTCATTCTCTCCGTCTGCCCGGTCGTTCAACTCGGTCCGGTCGTCGGAGATGTTGTACAGCTCCCACGCGCCGGGGTACTCGGCGACCATCTTCCAGTCGCCCTCCCGCATCGCGCGGTTACCCTCGTGCTCCCAGAAGATCGGGCGCTCACGCTCCCATGAGGCGTCTCTGAACGACGGGACCAGGCTCTCGCCCTCCATCGGCTTGATCGCGTGACCGTCGTTCTCGGACGGGTATGCCGCTCCCGCCGCCTCGAGACAGGTCGGCATGATGTCGATCAGGTGCGCCGGTGAATGGATCGTCCCCGCGGACTTGATCCGGTCCGGCCAGTTGATCACCAGCGGCGTTGAGATTCCACCCTCGTGTGTCCAGCGCTTGAACAGGCGGAACGGCGTGTTCGAGGCGTTGGCCCAGGGCAGATCGTAGCTCTGGAAGGTGTCCATGCCGCCGGGGCGAAGGTCCGGGATGTTGCCGACCGTCGCGCGCGACCCGTCCACGTTCGGCGTGTTGAACTGCGCGTAGTTGGCCCGGTTCGAGTCTTCTGCACAGAACTCGGCGCATCCGCCGTTATCGGCCATGAACATCACGAGCGTGTTGTCCGCCTCGCCCAGCGCTGCGAGCCGGTCCATCACCCGCCCGATTCCCTGGTCCATGCGGTCGATCTGCGCCGCGTACACCGCCATGCGCAGGTCCTCCCAGTCGTGGTTCGGGGCGTCGCCCCAGGCCGGGGAGTCCGGGTCGCGCTGGCTGATCTCCCACTTTCGGTCGACCAACCCCAGCGAGCGCATCTCCTCGTGCCGCGCCGTCCGCAGCGCGTCCCAGCCATCCCGGTATCGGCCCTCGTAGCGGGCGATGTCCTCCTCGAAGGCGTGCAAGGGCCAGTGCGGCGACGTGTATGACAGGTACAAGAAGAACGGTTTCTCAGAGCCGGCGTTCTCCGAGATCATCCGCACGGCGTGGTCGGTTATGGCGTCGGTGTAGTAGAAGTCCGGCGAGTCCGGCTGGATCAGCGTCTGGTCTTCCATCAGGGTCAGCGGGTTGTAGAAATTTCCGGCGCCGGTCAACGTGCCGAAGAACTTGTCGAATCCACGCTGCCGCGGAGTCGGGGAACCCGGTTCGCCGGGCGTCCACGAGTCCGGCTGCTGCAGGTTGTAAGGCCCTCCGACGTGCCATTTGCCGGACATGAGCGTCTCGTACCCGGCGGCCGAGAGCGCCTCGGCGATCGTCACGCAGTTTTCGCCCAGGAAGCCCTGGTACTCGGGCGTCCCGTAGCTCGCGACCATGTGGCCGACGCCCGCCTGTTGCGGGTTGAGGCCGGTAAGCAGGGCGGCGCGCGACGGGCAGCAGCGGGCCGAGTTGTACATCTGTGTGAACTTCAGGCCGCCCGCCGCGAGCCGGTCGATGTTGGGCGTCCGGACCTCGGAGCCCCAGCACCCGAGATCGGCGAACCCCATGTCATCCGCCAGGATCACGATGATGTTGGGGCGTTTCCCAGAATGTTCAGAGGGTTGATTCTCGCTGCTCATGGCTCTCCGCGTAGGTGCTTGTGATCTCGCCCGGCCCGACCGGCGTGCGAGAGGATAGAGCATCCCGGTCGCCGGTCTGGAGGTTAACGAAGCGCGACCCGTGTCGCCACGCAATGTGCCGTTCGAACACACCGCTGTGGCGAGGCGGTCCGAACTCAACCATCCCGCGGAACAACCATCGAAAGAAAAAGCCCCGGCGGACGGTGGGGTCCGCCGGGGCTTATGTGTTGCGGCTCAGGTGCCTTGAACCCTGGGGGGAGCGGATTACTGGAGGCTTACCGCTCTAGGGCCTAGCACCTGCTGTAGCCGCAGGAGTAGCACTTCGCACAGCCCTCTTCATGGGCCAGGCTCGCATTGCAGTCCGGGCACATCTCGGCCGACAGAGCGTCCACCATGGACGAGCCCACCGGGCTCACAATCTCTGTCGCCCTGGCCTTGCGGGTGGTCAGAAGGCCGAGGTCGTCCGGCTTCGGCCTTTCGAACATACCTATCTGGGCCGACTCCTTGCCGTCGACCGGTCCGGCCGGCATCGGGCCGGCATTTGTGACGCGTTCGAGGACCAGCGAGATCGCGTCGGGCACCGATCGGATCAGGTCGCCGTCGTCCCAGACAGGGACGTCGGTGATGCCGCGCAACTGCCTGATGATGTCACTCGGGTCGACCCCGGACCGGAGCGCGAGCGACGTCAGGCGGGACACGGCCTCCGCCATCGCCGAGTCGTTCCCGCCGGCCTTGCCGAGCGTTGCGAACATCTCGAACGGCCGCCCGTCGGAGGCCACGTTGACGGTCACGTACAGCGCCCCTCGCCCGGTGCGTATCCGGCTGGTCACACCGGTCAGCGACGCCGGGCGGTCTCTGGGAGCTGCGAACTGCGGAACCGCTTCACCAGAATCAGTGGTTTCAGCGTCGACTCCGGCGCTGTCCGTCGTCCCCGTCGTAAGGACCTCTTTCTCACGGCTGCCGGCCCGGTAAACCGTGATGCCCTTGCACTTCAGCTCCCACGCCTTCAGGTACGTGGTCTCCACGTCCTCGACGGTCGCGTCGTTCGGGAAGTTGATCGTCTTGGAAATACCGGAGTCGACGCTTTCCTGGAAAGCCGCCTGCATCCGGACGTGGTACTCCGGGTTGATGTCCGATGCCACGTGGAACAAACGCTTCACGTCTTCCGGCACATCATCCCGGTCCTGCAGCGATCCGCCGTCTGCCAGGTGCTCCAGCAACTCTTCGCTGTAGAACCCCTGCTCGTGCGCGATCCGCTCGAAGTTGCGGTCCACGTAGAAGAGCGTCTGGCCGTCCAGGATGTTCTGCTTCTTGAACGCCAGCGAGAAGATCGGCTCGATACCGCTGGAGCAGCCGGCGATCATCGAGATCGTGCCGGTCGGCGCTACCGTCAGGCGGCAGGCGTTGCGGATTTCCGGGTCGCCTTCCTGATCATATTTGCTGCCTGCGAAGGCCGGGAACGGCCCGCGCTGCGTTGCCAGGTCGATCGAGGCCCGGTCAGACTCGGCGCGGATGAACGCCATCAACTCTCGGCCGATCTCGATCGCCTCGTCGCTGTCGTACGGCACGCCGAGCTCGACCAGCATGTCGGCGAAACCCATCACGCCGAGGCCGATCTTGCGAGTGAACTGCGCCATCTCTTCGATGGCCGGCACGGCGTACTTGTTCGCGTCGATTACGTTGTCCAGGAAGTGCACGCTCAGCCGCGTCACCACCCCGAGCCGGTCGTAGTCAATCGTCTTGCCGCCATCGGCGTCTTCGACGACGAACTTGCACACGTCGATCGAGCCCAGGTTGCACGACTCGTTCGGCAGCAGCGGCTGCTCGCCGCAGGGATTGGTCGCCGTGATCTCGCCGAGGTGGAGCACCGGGCTGTTCCGGTTCACCTCGTCCAGGAAGATCATCCCGGGCTCGCCGTTCTTCCAGGCGCCGTTGACGATCTTCGTGAACACCTCGCGGGCGTTCAGCCGCCCGGCCTCGACCATCGGGCTGTCCGGGTCGGACGGGTCCTCTTTGGCCCGGAGCGGGTAGTCCGCGCCGTCCTTGACGGCCTGCATGAACTCGTCCGTCGCGCCAACAGAGATGTTGAAGTTATGGATATCGCCCTCGACCGTCTTGCAGTCGATGAACTCAAGAATGTCCGGGTGGTGGACATTCATCACGGCCATATTTGCGCCGTCCCGCTTCCCGCCCTGCGTCACAAGCGTGGACACGGACGACAGGTGCCGCAGCACGGCGATCGGCCCGCAGGCCCGGCCGTGCGTTGACGCTATCGGCGTGCCCTTCCGCCGGATCTCGGTCAGGGCGAACCCGGTGCCGCCGCCGAACTTCTGGACCATCGCGGCGTCGCGCGCCGCGTCCATGATCCCCTCCATGCTGTCCTGGAGCGGCAGCACGAAACAGGCCGAGAGCGTGCCTGCGCCGGTACCGGCGTTCATCATCGTCGGCGAGTTGGGCAGGAACTCCAGCTTCGCCATCATCCGGTAGAACTCTTCGGTCGTTTCCTCGATCTGTTCGGCTGTTTGTCCGTAAGCCCGGTCGGGCTCAGCGAGCGTTCGGGCGACCCGCCGGAACATCCCCTGCGGGTCCTCCTTGATCTTGCCGTCCCTGTCCCTGACCAGGTACCGCTTCTCGAGCACCACGTTGGCGTTGTCCGTGATCACGGCCGGGACGAACTCCGTGTCCGAGTTGTCCGCCGCGCCGCCGATCCCGAGAACCGTCGCCGCTTCTGTCACGTCCTGGATCAGACCGCGCTCTTTTAGCGCCGCAAGCATCTCCGTGGTCGCGGCAACTGCGTCATTTTGGCTGTGTCCGTTGCGGTCGATCTCCGTGCTCATTCGCGAGTCCTGCTATCTGAAACTGGGGTCTGTGATGGGGTACGGCTCCCGTACGGCCGGGAACACGGTCGGTGAGAAAGGGGGCGGCGGATGGCATACGACCTGTCGCAGGTCGCGGACGGGGCCTTACGAGAGCTTCAGGAGCCCTCGTCCGCCGGGCGCATCGGAAAATCTGAGGATCCGAACGCGCCGGCGTAAATATGAGCCGGCCAACCGGCGTCGCACTATGCGCATCGGGTCCTCCTTTCCTTCCTTCTCGTCGTCGGCGCCCCGGGCTGCGTCTTTAGCTGCCTGAGGCTGCCCTGCGGGTCCGTCGTCTTCTGCCACGGTCGGCAAGTCTCGGCACGTCGTCTTCGATCAATCTGAGTTGCGGCCTGGGCTCATCTGGTGACTCGTCGCGGAGCGCCTCGACCTCCTGGGCGAACGTGTCCAGGTCCTCAAAGTCCCTGTACACGGATGCAAAGCGGATGTAAGCCACCCGGTCTAACTCCCGCAATCTCTCCATCACCATCTCGCCGATGATCCTGCTCTCCACCTCCGCCTTGCCGAGGCGGTGCAACTCGTTATCGACATCCGTAACTATCTTGCCGATCGCTCCAACCTCTAAGGGGCGCTTGGCGCACGCAATCCTGACGGACCGCTCAAGCTTGTCGGTCGAAAACGGTTCCCGGCGGCCGTCCGACTTGGCGACGAGGAGTGGGGTGTTATGCACCCGCTCGTAGGTCGTGAACCTCAATCCACAACCCGTGCACTCTCGTCGCCGCCGAACCCCGTCGGGAGACTCGCGTGAGTCGATGACCTTCGAGTCGTTATGGCCGCAAAACGGGCAATGCACGTTTGAGCCTCCGACCCTCCCGATTGATGCGCCAAACCCCTGTACGAAGGGCCACGCAGTATCTAGTGCGTTGCCGGGCGGCAACCCCTACATATCGTGCGTGAGCCGCAGAGCATGCACTAACTGTTGTGGTGTGTCAAGAAGCGGGTGGAGCCGATTTCCGGTCATTCAAGAGGCACGATAACGCGCTTCGACCTGGACCGGCTTCGGGAGCCTCGTACGGCCCCGAAGAGCGCCTCAATTTTACCATTTGCGAGTGAATTGGGGGGTTTCGGGCGGCCCGCCTGGATATTAAATGGCCGGGCGCGCGAAAAGGCCCCCCACACATCAGTGAAGGGCCTTTCGAGCTTTTAGCCGCTCGCCTGTGAAGTCGCGCAGACGGCGGCGTCCGGCCGTCGCCTAGTCCATTGCGACCGCGGCGACGTTGCCCCGCATCCGCCGGCGCGCGGCCGGGTGGTGGCGGAGGAAGGGCGGGATGTCGAGGTCGGCGGAGTCCGCCGTCACCATCTCGGCGTCCGCAAGGCTGATCGAACCGTCCTCGGCGGGGAACCCCGTCGCGATGATCGTCAGCTTGACTTCGTTTTCCATCTTCATGTCGGTGACCATGCCGAAGATGATGTTGGCCTCCGGGTCGACGACCTGGGAGATCACCTCGGACGCCTGGTGAACCTCGTTGATCGTCAGGTCGCTGCCGCCCGTGATGTTGAAGATCACGCCGCGCGCTCCCTCGAGCGACACGTCGAGCAACGGGCTCTGGATCGCCATTTCCGCGGCATCTATCGCCCTGTTATCGCCGCTGCCTGAGCCGATCGCCATCCAGGCCGGGCCGGCGTTGCTCATGATGGCCTTCACGTCGGCGAAGTCCAGGTTGATCTCACCGGGGACGGTGACCAGCTCTGCGATCGACTGCACGCCCTGCCGGAGGATGTTGTCCGCCATCCTGAACCCGGACTCCATCGTCACCTCTTCATCGCAGATGATGAGCAAACGGTCGTTGGGGATCGTGATCAGGGTGTCGACCTTGTCCTTGAGCCGCGAGATGCCTTCCTCGGCGTGCTTGGAGCGGCGTCGCCCCTCGAACGCGAACGGACGGGTCACGACGCCCACCGTGAGCGCTCCCAACTCACGGGCCGTCTCGGCCACGATCGGGGCGGCGCCGGTGCCGGTCCCGCCGCCCATCCCGGCGGCGATGAACACCATGTCTGCGCCCTCCAGGATCTCGCGGATCTCGTCCCGGCTCTCCTCGGCGCAGGCCTGACCCTTCTCGGGGTCGCCGCCGACGCCCAGGCCGCGCGCCGTTTCGTCGCCGATCCGCAGCCGGACCGGGACGTCGCTCCGCACGAGCGCCTGCGCGTCCGTGTTGACGGTGATGTACTCGACCTCGGGGAGGCGGTCACGGTACATCCGGGACACGGCGTTCGAGCCGCCTCCGCCCACGCCCACCACCTTGATTTTCGCCACTCCAATGTTGTCGGGTGTCGCTTCAATCCTTGCGTCCATGTTTTGAAGTCTCCTGGCACACATTTACGGGCCGCCGGCCATTCGGAACTGCGTCCGATTTCGCCCGTTGGTCCCCGCTTTGTTGGGGTTTGTTTGGCCGACGCCCCGGCCGAGGGATTGATGTGATTCGCTAAGCCGCCCGGGCCTTACCCGGGTATCGCCCACGTCTCGTTAAACGGTCTCGGTCCACTCACACGGACACTCGTTCGCGGGCCTGATCGGCGCCCGCACGATTGGATGAGGACGTTTCTCCCCGCTTTCGCCAACCGGTGAATGCGTCATACCAGCGCTGGCCGCCGCCCGGCACCGCCATGCCGCTGGCGCTCGGGATACCGAGGTGCGAGCCACGAGGAAGGTTGCGCAGACCCCAGAGCAGCATCCCGATGCCGGCGCTGTAAGCCGGGTCCTGGTACTTCTCGTCGAGTCCGGCGAGCGGCCTCGGCGCAGCCGTGCGGACGCGGCCCTGGAACACGTAACGGGCCAGCGCCTGCATCCCGTCAAGCTTCGCCCCGCCGCCTGTCAGGACGATACGGTCGATCGGGACATTGGCCAGGTGCCGCGTGGTCAACTTGCCCTTGACCAGTCGGAACAACTCTTGCGCACGTTCTTTGAGAAGCTGCCCCAGTTCTCGCTTGGTTATCGAGATCGGACCGTCGAAGCCGTCGGCGAGGGTGGTGATCAACAGTTCCTCTCGCATCGAGGCGACCTCCGGCGTGACCGACCCGGAGTTCAGTTTCAGTTCCTCCGCCTCGTCGAACGAGGTCGTGAAGGCCATTACCAGGTCGTTTGTGAACTGCCATCCACCCACCGGCAACACGGCGCTGTGCACGATCTGGCCGCCGACGAACACCGCGATGTCCGTGGTGCCTCCGCCTATGTCCAGCAGCACCACGCCGTCATCGCGTTCCGTCGTCGTCAACGCCGCCTCTGCGGAGGCGATCGGCTCGACGATCAAGTCGGCCACGTGAACGCCAGCCGACTCGACGGCCGAGCGGAGGCGTTCGATGCTCTGGGCATCGCCCTTCACCACGTGAGTGTGGGCGTGGATCTCGCGGGCGTGCATGCCCAGGGGCATTCGGACGAGGTGTCGGTTGTCGAGGGCGTAACCGCGGGGGATGACGTGAAGAAGCTGCCCGCCATCCTGCGCAGCCAGCTCGCGGACAGTCACGAGCGCGGCGTCCAGATCCTCCTGCGTGATCACACTCTCGGACGAGCTCTCGTGGACCTGGTCCCATCTGTTATCGGATTCGATGTGGCTGCCCGAAAGCCCAACGTAGGCAGACTTGATCGAAAGATCGGCCCGCCGGGAGGCCTCGGCCACGGACGCCTGGATGGCCTCCGTCGTCGCCGCCTCGTCGCGGACGATGCCCTTGCTCAAGCCATCGCACGGCGACACCCCGACACCGGCGATCTCCACACTCTTGTCGGGCCGCTCGCGCCCGATCACGGTCACGACCTTTGTCGTGCCGACGTCGATCGCTGCTCTGTAGTCTTCCTGGATCATGTGCCTGTCCCCGTCAGATACCCGTTGCCTGATTCGCCGGTCACTCCGCCTGTCCCGGGTCGCCTATCGGCCGCCGTGTATCGGCCGGGCCACGTGCCAGGAGATCGTGCGGAATGCGATCTCAAAAACGTTTTCATAGCCGTTCAACCGCCCTGAGCCTGGCGCTCCGGCTGCGCGGGTTCGCCTCGACCTCGGCCTGCGACGGTTTGACTACCCGCCGTGACACCAGCCGTACCGTGGCGACATGACCGCAGTCACAGATCGGCCGTTCCGGCGGGCATATGCAGTCACTGGCCGCAAGTCGGAACAGGTTCTTCACGATCCTGTCTTCCAGGGAGTGGTAGGCGATGACGGCCAGACGTCCGCCCGGCGTCAACAGCGCCATCGCTTGCTCGAGCCCGGCTTCGAGCGCGCCAAGCTCGTCGTTGACAGCGATCCTCAGCGCCTGGAACGTCCGGGTCGCCGGGTGCAATCGGCGCCCTGCTCCCCGCCGCGGCATGGCGGCGGCGATCACGCTTGCGAGCTCTGTCGCCGTCTGTATCGGGCGAGCGGCCACGATCCTGGCTGCGATGCGACGCGAGGCTCGCTCCTCGCCGTAGCGGTAGATCAGATCGGCCAGTTCGTCACGGCCGTAACGGTTGACGATGTCGTCCGCCGTCAGCGTCTGCCGGACATCGAAACGCATGTCGAGCGGGTCCGGCCGCCGGAAGCTGAAGCCGCGCTCCTCGATATCGAGCTGGAGCGACGACAGGCCGAGGTCGAACAGGATGCCGTCGACCGACCCCGCATCCAGACCTCTCTCGGCGGCTAGCGACTGTATGTCACGGAAGTTCGCGTTGGCCGTCGTCAACCGGCCGGCCCATTCAGACAACCGCTGCGTTGCGGAGACGATGGCTTCCGCGTCGGCGTCGATGCCCAGTACCTTGCCGTCCGGCCCACTTGCTTGAAGGATCGCCTCGGTATGGCCGCCCTCGCCCAGGTTGGCGTCGATATACGCTCCACCGGGCTTCACCTCCAGGGCGCGCAAC